>JBGSMX010000229.1:0-4519 GCA_041739935.1 Coriobacteriia bacterium
TCGCCGTTGGCGAAGTCGGCCATCCAATCGCCGGCGCTATCGGCCTGCACATGCCGAGAAGCCATGCCATACACGTCTACGTCGACCCAGGCGTCGGGCTCAGCTACGCCAGAGACCTGGTCGAGATCGACATCTACCTCGATCACGACAAGTCCCGTGACCGTGTGCTCTTTGAGCGCGCTACCATCGTCTGCCGTCACAAGGAAGCCGGGCTGTATGTCGACGACATCGCCGATCCAGATGCCGAAGTTGCCCCAGTCATCGGTTTCGACAGTAGTCGAGTAGTCGAGAACGCCTATCGTTCCCGGGTCGTCGACCGTGATCGTGACCAAGCTCCAGACAGCGAAGTCGCCACCCCAGACCTCATCGCGTTCGGGGTCGACGCCCACGGCGGGAGCCGCCACGCGCCACATGGCTCGCGTGAAGTCATTCTCGGCGTCGCGCCAGTCGGCCTCGCCCCGCGCACCGGGAACGATGTCGACAATCCACTCGCCGTCGCCGGCGACACTGAAGTCCGCGGTCCATTTGCCACTCGAGTCCGTCTCTACGTGGCGACTCGCGCCGTCGCCCCACATGTTGACCCAGACCCAGCTGCTCGCAGGGCCGGTGCCGGTTACGGTGTCGAGATCGACATCGACCTCGCTGACGGTCAGGCCCACCACCGTGTGATCCTTCGTGGCGGCCCCATCAGTCACCGTGACCTCGTAGCCGGGCAGCAGGTCGAACTGACCCTGGAAGCTCGTGCCGAAGTTGCCCCAATCATCGGTGTCCGCGGTGGTCTGGTAGTCCGTCGTCGGGCCCGTGCCGGGGTCGTCTACCGAGACAGTGACGGAACTGCCGGGTGCGAAGTCGCCACCGAACACCTCGTCAACGTCAGGATCCGCGCCCATGGCGGGACTCGGCACGCGCCACATGGCTCGCGTGAAGTCACTCTCGGCGTCGTGCCAGTCGACCTCACCCCGCGCACCGGGAACTATGTCGACAATCCACTCGCCGTCGCCGGCGACACTGAAGTCCGCGGTCCAGTTGCCACTCGAGTCCGTCTCCACCTGGCGGCTCGCGTTGTCGCCCCACATGACGACCCATACCCAGCTGCTTGCAGGGCCGGTGCCGGTTACGGTGTCGAGATCGACATCGACCTCGCTGACGGTCAGGCCCACCACCGTGTGATCCTTCGTGGAGGTGCCGTCAGTCACCGTGACCTCGTAGCCGGGCAGCAGGTCGAACTGACCCTGGAAGCTCGTGCCGAAGTTGCCCCATTGGTCCGTGTCCGCGGTGGTCGCGAAATCGGGCGACGAAAGCGTGACGGGATCGTCGATAGAGATCGTGACGGAACTGCCCGGCGCGAAGTCGCCACCGAACACCTCGTCAACGTCAGGATCCGCGCCGAAGTTGGCCATGGCAGCAGCCGCCGAAGGCGACACCGCCCCCAGAGTGAGAATTCCGGCGATCATCGCCGGAATCAGCCAGAGAATACGAATGTCCGACCGGGCCAGGTTGTGCGCTGCCATGACTCCCCCTTGAGCGGAGCCGAAGCGCACCTCCGAGATTGCTTTCCCCGCCGGATTGCACCCCGGCCAGTTGCACACGGACGGGCCGTCGCTCAGACGACCCGCCCTGTAACATTCCCTTTACACTTACAGCGTAATCACCAGCGCCCGAGTCGGCGCCGACGGCTACGCTAACCCGTGCAGACTACCAGCCGACTGCGTCGAGCACCGCGTTGCGCGCGGTCTGAGTCACTGCCACCAGCCCGCCGAACACGTCAACGAATAGCACGTCATCGGCGTGCGCCTCCAGCGCCGCCCCGGTCACGGCCGGAAGCGAGTTTGTCCTCGTGAGCAGCACCACGCCGCCCATCTCGCCCACCCGCGCTCCTCCTGCGAGTGCGTCGGGGTAGTTCTCGCCGGTCGCGATGCCCACGGCCTCCCAGGTTGCCCAACCGCCGTCGACCGCGTTCTCGGCGATCTCGACCGCAGTCGCATACCGGTCGTCGCCGTACCAGCGCTCAGAGGCCGTGCCTCCGTTGTCGGCGAGGGCCGCGTCGATCGCGGTCTTGGTCGTCGCGCTCACGGCACTGAGTCCACCAGCAACCACTGCGCTTTCGATATCGAGCTCGTCGAGCGCCGTTCCGGTCGACGCGGGAAGCGAGCCGGGCTTCGTGAGCAGGATCGGGCTCGCGCTCGCGTAGGCGAGCGGAGAGGCCGACAACGCATCGGGGAACGAGTCGCCACGCGCGATGAAGGCATGGTGCGAGAAGTCGCCACCCTGCGACTCGGCTATCTCCAGGGCGACCAGCGCGGCGGTCTCGTAGCGGTCGTCTCCCGCGATCCGGATCGTGTCGTGGTAGGCGTGATCGGCGATCGCGTCGAAGACATCGCTCGAAACCGCAGCCTCGCCGCCGATCACGTACGCCACCGCCACACCCCAGTCATCCATGAGCTCGACGACTTCCGAGGGCAGCGTCGTGGTCTTGGTCAGCAGCAACGGTGCGCCTACCGCACCGGCAAGTCCCGCCGCGGACAGCGCGTCGGGGAAGTTCTGGCCGCTCGCGATGACGACCGTGCCGTTCATGTCAGGAAACGTCTGCCGCGCGATCTCGACGGCCGTCTCGTAGCGGGTGTCGCCGGCCAGCGCGTTGAGCACTGGCTCCGGTCGCTCGAAGAAGCCCATGTCCACGTCCGCCGTTCCGTCACCGTCGCCGTCTTGCGGGCGCGCGGTGCCGAAGTAGTCGTCATCGGCCGCATCCGAATCGTCGGCAGTGTCGATGCACGGCGATCCCAGCAGCAGGCGCGCGTCGTGCTCCATCGCTGTCATAAACATGGGATCGTCATCGATCACGCCCACGCCCACTGTGTTGCCGCGCGATACATCAGCCACAAGCGGGTCGTACACGCAGCTATAGGAGATCGAGTCGGCGTTCTTGATGTCGCCGGTCGTGAGGGGGTTCCAGTAGATGCTGTTCGTGATGTCGAGCTGAGCGCCAGGACCGTACGCGAACGTCGCACTCGCCGAGGACATGTCGACCACGGTGTCGTTGCGCTCGTTCAAGGACGCATCGGAGAGGTACCATGCGGCACCTTCCGAAGCCGTGCACCCACTGATCGCGTTGTTCTCGGCAGCGACCATGCAGTTCTGCATCCACACGTTGCCGCCGTCGCCGACCGAACTGCTGTCTTCGAAATCGTTGCCACTGACCCCTGCCATGACGCCGTACATCCACAGCGCGCCGCCGTCGCTGGCGCTGTTCCCGCTGAACGTGTTGCCTTCGATGAGGTGCACCTGGCCTCCACTGAGGCTCATCTGGATCGCGCCGCCGCTCGACGTCGCCGTATTGTCGACGAACCGGTTTCCGGTGACGGTGAGCGTGGCATCTTGTGTAGCCGCGAGGATCGCCCCACCGGTCGAAGCGGTATTGTCCTCGAAGAAATTGCCCTCGAACGTCGCGCTCACCTTGTTGAGCACCTGGACCGCACCGCCGTCGAAGGTTGCCGCGGCGGAGTTGCCTACGAATTGGTTGTTGGCGATCCGCGGCGAACAGACCTCTGACATCACCGACATCAAATTGAGCGCACCTCCGCCTGCATCGCTCGCGTTGCCCACGAACGCGTTGTTCACGATCGAGGGCCAACCCTCGGGCGCGGTGACCGTGAGCTTGCAGTTCAACCCCGAGCCCGGACCACCGGCGCCGCCTGTGAAGGTGAACCCGCTGACCGAGTCGCCGTCACCAAGGCCCTCGGCGATCATGATCTCGTTCGCGCCATCGCCCTGAAGGATCGTCACGTCAGCACCCTTGGCACTCATCAGCGTCTGACCGTAGACATTGAGCGGGAACGTCTCACCACTGGCCGTACCATACGTGCCGGGTTGAACGATCAACGTGTCGAGTGAACTGGACACCGACAGCGCGTATGTGAGCGTCTTGAACGGTGCCTCCTGAGTGCCGGCAGCGGCGTCGTCGCCATTCGCGACATCGATCCAGCGGATCACCGGTTCCCCGACCGCGACCTGGACCGGCGCCGCGGGCGCCGGTACCGCCAGACCGATCAAAGCGATCAGTACGACAAGCCGCAAAGCGCGCGTACGGAATCCTCGGCCACTCATGGAAACCACCCCTCAGTCGATACGATCCATCCACTGACCCTGCGGCCCCCGCCGCACTTGGTTTGTACCGCCTGTTTCGTGTCCTGTCACGCGCCACTCGACGGAATTCACGGAGCAACCGTTCATCCCGCCTATTCGGCCGTTCGCACGCGCAACGAGTATGGTGCCGACCGCCCAAACAAATTGACAAGCACGGCATCGCATTTGCTCCAAGGGGATGGGATGGGCCGCGCGAACAAAGAACATGACGCGGACACTCGCGAGATCGATGGAGATTTCGCGGATTCTCTCCCGCTTGTGGCTGTGACCTGGCTTTTTGTGGTAGAGTAGTTAATTGGCTTCGTTTGTAGAAGTTCCGAGTCATTGGAGCGGCACGTGAGAGGTACTCGATGACGCACCGCACGATCGCGATTCG
>JBGSMX010000242.1:0-4874 GCA_041739935.1 Coriobacteriia bacterium
GGCGGCTTGCTGATCGCCGACGACGGCGGGATCAGCACGTCCGCGCAGCTCGCCGCGTTCGTGACCGCACTGGCGGCCGTGCGAGAAACCGGGGTGTGAGTGGCTTCGTGCGGCCTGCCGTCTTGCTTTCTCAGAGGCCCAGCGCAACCCGCTTGGAGTGAATCGCTTCCACATGACCTTCGAGATGCACGATCGCGTGCAAGAGCAGCTGACGCAAAGTGACCAACCCGGTCTCGGAATGGATCGCGTCTCTGAGCCAGCTGGCCGGGGGTAGCCGCTCGAGGTCGGCAGCCATCTGGGCGCGGGTCGCTTCCAGGAGCACCAGGTCGAGCGACAAATCGCGATCGCGATAGTGCAGCGGCTCGATATAGAGCACGGACTCGACACCGATCAGAAGCGGTCGCGCCGTTGCGATCGTCCGCTTGAGCCGATCGGCGAGGTATTGGTCCGCATCGACGATGTGGCACACGACTTCCTGGGCGCTCATCTTTCCTGGTACCGGATAGGCATGCAGTTGCTCCGGAGTGAACCCGGCGACAGAGGCGCGCACGAGCTCAGGTCCGCCACGATAGCGCTCTAACAGCAAGTGGACAGGCGCGCCATCGTCTCTTTGGGCGTCGTCGATCTTGCTCAGGTCCGCGTCCATGCAAGCTCCCACTGATCTCGAAGGTCGTGGCACGTCGAGCATAGCAGGCGGGCACTTCTGCGCCCGCATCCTGTGGGCTACTCTGGATTGGCTCGCCGCACAACTCCACAGGAGGGCGCCTACCTATGACCGCCGAAAAACTCCACATGCGTCGGACGGATCGTCAACTGACCGATCCGGCGCACATCGAGCGCATCATCACAGACGGGAAGTACGTCGTGTTTGCGCTGGTCGATGGCACCGAGCCGTATGCCGTGACGCTCAGCTACGGGTACGACTCCACAGCGCGGCGCCTCTACTGCCATGTCGCGCACGAGGGCCACAAGCTAGATGTGATCGCGCGCAATCCGGCGGCGTGCGGCACGGTCGTGATCGATCGCGGCTACTCGCAAGGCGAGTGCGAGCACCCGTACGAGTCGGTGGTCATGCGCGGTATCCTGCGGCTGGTCCAGGATGCCGAGGAGAAGCTCCGCGCGATACACACGCTGGTCGATCACCTCGAAGACGAGCCGGAAGCCTATTGGCAGTCTCGCTCGTGGCGGCTCGAGCAGCGATTGAACGGGTTCTCGGCGCTGTGCTTCGAAATCGAGTCGGTCACCGCGAAGCACGGGTCGTGAGGCCGATCAGGCGTACTGCACCTCGAGCTTCATGACGTTCATGAAAGCCGCGACGATCGTCGGGTCGAACTGTGAGCCGGAGTGCTGCTCGACCTCGAGTTTGGCCTCCCACGGCGTGCGTCCTGTCCGGTATGGACGGTCGGTGATCATAGAGTCGTACGAGTCGGCCACGGCCAGAATGCGCGCACCCAGGGGGATCTGCGTGCCGGCGGCGCCGTGGTAGCCGGTTCCGTCGTAGCACTCGTGGTGGTACTGCACGATCGGTACGACGTTCTGTAGCAGTCCGCCCATCGGTTCGAGCAGTGAGAAGCCCCTGACAGTGTGGGTCTTCATGTGTTCCCATTCCTCCTGCGTGAGCGAACTCGCTTTCGTGAGGACGTCGAGGCTGATGTCGATCTTGCCCACGTCGTGCAAGAGCCCCGCTACGCGGATATTCTCCACCTCGACGTCCGGGAGCCCCATCTCACGGGCGATTTTCGCGGACAGCTCCGAGACGCGCACCGAGTGGTCCTGGGTGTAGCCATCCACCGCATCGATGAACTTGGCAAGAATCTCGAGGATGCCCTCGTACGCGCTGTGAAGGTCCTGGACCGTGGCCTCCTTGGCCTCGTACAGGGTTCCCACGACATATGCGGTCAGGATGAGAAACGCTCCCCAGAGAAACACGTTGATCCCGGGGAGCTCGACCGTCTCGGCACTGAACAGCGAAGGATCGAGCACCGCGTAGAGCGCGATCAACAGCACTGCCATGGCCCCGGCGAGCATTCCCCGTTTGCGCCCGAGGAAGTACGCGGCGAGCAACACAGGGATGTAGAAGAAATTGAGCAAGGCAAGCTTGTTCGCCGAGACGAGCACCGTGAATGCGACGCCCACGATGAGAACGATGACCAGCATCGCTTCGAAGTTATTGAATACCAGTCGCTTCGCGTGCTCCACGAGTCCCCCCGCTGCCGCTCCGAGTTGTGCGCACGCCTACCCACGCGCGAATACGCTCACAGCAGCATTTTCGGCCTACGAAGCGTCAGGCTTGAGCACCCGCTGCGTACGACGTCAGGGAACGATCGTGATGGGGGTACCGAGTGGTAGCGCGTCGAAGAGCTCCGCGACATCGGGATCGTCGAGCGCGATGCATCCTTGCGTCCAATCGCTGAGCGTTCCGGCGCCGTGGATCATGATTTCGCCACCAAGAGCCGTTTTCCACGGCGGTTGGGTGAAATGGCGGTTGGCTTCGAGTATCTGCCGGTGCTCGCGCGACGTGATCAGCCCCGCAGCCAGCCCTCTGCCGGCGTCCTCGTCATTCGGGTACGAAAGTCCGAGCGCGCGGTGGTAGCGGGATTCCGGGTTCTTCATGCACACGTAGAACTCGCCCTCTGGTGTCCGGCCATCGCCCTCGACTTCCTTGTCGCCGACCGGCTCGCGTCCCAGGGCAACGAGGTAGGTCTTCACAGGCGCGCCTGCCGAGTAGACCGTAAGAGCGCGTCGCTGCTTCTCGATCACCACAGCGGGATCGACCAGGACGTCGGGCAGTGGCGCGGCGTCGCTTGCCTCGATAGGTACCGGACCGGAGGGCTCGACCGGCTCCTCGGCGATGTCGGGTGGACCCGTCGCGGCATCGACGGGTGAGGGGTCGGGCAGTCTGGGCGTGCGCATCAGCCACACCGCCCCCGCGAACGCCATGCACGCGAGGAGGAATAGAGCCACACGTCTCACGCGACCACCTCCTGACGCGAGTGTAGCGCGGACTGGTCGGGCGTGGCGCGCACGACCCTTTGAGCGGCTCGAAGCGCATGCTAGGATTGAGCACGGGGGTTGGGCAGTGGTTCGACTCGCTTCTCGCCGACCCATCACTACAGTTCACAGCGATCGACCGGCCGATGCTCGAAAGGATGCCGCGTGGCGCTCGAGGGCAACCTGAAGGACTTCTCGCTTGAAGACATGTTCCGGCTTCTGGCTTCCGGTCGGAAGACCGGCGCACTGTACATGGAGCGGCCGGACGCCGAAGGGCGTGTGTGCTTCAAGAAGGGACGCGTGTTCTTCGCCTCGAGCAACTGGAACCGCGAGTCGCTCGGGCGTCGCCTGGTCAAAGCCGGGGTCATCTCAGAGAAGCAGCTTCGCCAGGCCCTTGGCCTGCAGAAGATACAGAAGAAAGAGAAGGCGAACCGCCGACTCGGCCAGATCCTGGTCGATGAGGGCTATCTTGACTCGAAGCTGCTCGAGAATTTCATTCAGGAGCAGATAAACGACACGCTGTTCGACTTGTTCCGCTGGGAAGAAGGCGATCTGCGCTTCGAGGCCGAGGAGACCTGCGAGGAAGAGGACATCGGCATCTCGGTGTCCGTGGAAAACATCGTCATGGAGTCCGCACGCCGCCTCGAGCTGTGGAACCGGATCCGGCAGAAGATCCCGAGCCTGGACACAAGGTTCATCATGGCGTCGACTCCCGGCGACAAATCGATGGAGATTCACCTCAAGCCCAAGGAATGGATGCTCCTGTGCTACCTGCACGGTGGGCGTACCGTCAGCGAGTTGGTCGAACTCACGGGTTACAACGACTTCGAGACCGCGAAGATCCTCTACGGCATGTACTCGGCGGGTTTGATCGAAAAGCTGGGTTCGCCCGACGAGGCCGCGGTGGCAGAGTAGCGGGGGTCCGAGGTGGCCGCCCGCGGCGAAAGCCTTTCGAAGGACCTGACTGCCGAGGAGTTCACCCGCTTCCGCGATTACATCCACCAGCACTCCGGCATCTACCTGGAGGAGCAGAAGGCGGACTCGCTGCGCATCTCGCTCATCACGCGCGCGACGCGATACGAACTCGAATCGTTGCGCGAGTATTACGAGATGCTCGTCACCGATGAAGAAGAGTTCAAGGAGCTCATGAACCTCGTCACGATCAATGAGACGAGCTTCTTCCGTTTTCCCGCGCAGTTCGAAGCGCTACGCTCCGAGGTCGTACCGCGGATCCTCGAGCGAAAGACGCCATCTGCGAGGCAGTTTCGGGTGTGGTCCGCCGGATGCTCGACGGGTGAGGAGCCGTACTCGGTCGGGATGACGCTGCTGGATTCCGGTTTGGAGGGGCTCGGGTACAGCCTCGAGGTTCTGGGCACCGACGTGTCGACCAACGCGCTGTTGCGTGCGAAAGAAGGCATCTACCCCGCGCGGGGTCTGCTGAGCGTCCCGTCGTCGGTCTCGTCACGCTTCTTCGAGGCCACTTCGCACGGGCACCGCGTTTCGGACCGGGTTCGCAAGCTCGTGACATTCCAGTATCACAACCTCATCAAGGAGCCGTACCCGCTCGCGCTGATGGGCAACTGGGACGTGATCTTCTGCCGCAACGTCACGATCTACTTCAGGCTCGATTCCACGCGCCGCGTCGTGAACAACTTCTTCGAGAGCCTCAATCCCGGAGGATTCCTGTTCATCGGCCATTCCGAGACCCTGACCAGCATCTCGGACAAGTTCGAGCCTGTTGAGCTGGGCGGGGTCTTCCTCTACCGCAAGCCGTACCCTCGCAAAGTCGTCTCTTTCTCGCAGTCCCTGGCCGATCGTCAGCCGCCCTCGGCGCCCACGCTTGCCGAGAAGCGCCGTCGCGAGCGTGCACAGGCGCGATTGGC
>JBGSMX010000003.1:0-7669 GCA_041739935.1 Coriobacteriia bacterium
GAGGGTCGCGGCGTCCTGCCGTGCGATCCGCGCGAGAAGATCCCAGCGCGCAACGAACTCCTGCAGCGTCGAGGCCTCCATGAGCACCGAGATGAAGCCCACATCACCCGCGCGATACATCGCCGTGACGCGCGAGCTGAGCAGGTCGCGGGCCCGGTTCTCCTCGGCGACGATACCGTCGAGCTCTGCCGAGGACTCGGCCAGACGCGCCTGGATCTCGGCCGACTGCGTTTGTGCGGCCTCGAATCGGTCGACGGCTCGCTCCAAAGCCGCGCGGTCCTCGAGCGTTTCGGCGACCGAGGGGGCGGCCGTTGCGGGCACAGCGAATAGCGCCGCGACGCAGAATGCGATCGCGACGGCGACAAGGAAACCGGCTGTTCGACGAGAAGACACGTCGTCCAGTGTACCAACCCCGGGCCCGCGGCGTACCCGCGCGGGGTGCAGCGCCGTTTCTGATAGTGGGGGAGCGAAGAATCGACCGGATCTCCCGGTCTGATTCAGGGGGGAGTGAGCTCTATGGGTCGCCTGCGGAAACTGACTGCGCTTGGCCTCACCACGCTGCTGTTGGTCGCGCTCGCCGTTCCGGGCGCGCTTGCGGTGCAGCCGGTGGTTCCCACCGATATGGGGACGCTTGCGTATGCCTACACGAAGGAACTGGCGGTCGCCCCACGCGTTGCCGGCACCGATGCAGAGCGTGCGGCAGCAGACACGGTAGCGGGCTGGTTCGAGGACGCCGGGTACGACCCGCAGCTCCAGCCGTTCACCTTCGGCACGGCGCGCGAATTCGACTCGCAGAACGTCATCGCGTACTGCCCGACCACGCTCAGACGACCCGGAACGCGTGTGCCGCTCGTCATCGTCGGAGCGCACTACGACTCGGTGGCGGTGGGCAAGGGTGCCGACGACAACGCGTCCGGTGTGGCAGCTATGCTCGAAGTCGCCCGTCGCCTGAAGGACCACGACCTGCCCTACGACATCGTCTTCCTGGCCTTTGGTGCCGAGGAAGTCGGGCTGAAGGGTTCGGCGTACTACGTGCGCACTATGAGCGCCACTGACAAGGCACGCGCCGTGG
Source organism: Coriobacteriia bacterium (assembly GCA_041739935.1). Lineage (GTDB taxonomy): Bacteria > Actinomycetota > Coriobacteriia > Anaerosomatales > JAGXFU01 > JBGSMX01. Next base: position 1,073 of record JBGSMX010000003.1, read on the forward strand.
CCATGATCAACTTCGACTCCCTGATCGTGGGTGACAAGCTCTACATCCATGCCGGACTGAACGACGAGACCTGGGCGCGCGACGAGATGCTCACGATCGTCGACGAGCTTGGACTGCCGATCGTGACACACGAGTGTCCAAAGTACCCGGCAGGACTCACGCCCAACGGCTTCAGCGACTACACGGCCTTCAACCAGGCGGGGATTCCGATCGTTGCGTTCGAGGCGACCAACTGGGATATCGGGGACCTCGACGGCTACGAGCAGACCGAGGAGTTCGGCTCGTTCTGGCACACCCCGAACGACGATCTCGCCATCATCGAGACACTACTGCCAGGGCGGCCGATCGAGCGACTCGAGGCGTACACCACGCTTGTCTATGTGTTCTTGCGTGACGTGCGGCCGTAGGGCTTTGCGCGGCTACCCACGCGGGCCGCGCTACTAGATGATCGGCGGCACGACCGCGATCTTCGCGAGCAGTTGGCGTGCGACCTCGGCGCGGGGCTCGGGCGCAACTCTCACGAGTTCTTCGAGCATACGCGCGATTCGCTGGGTGATCTGAGAGGACTCGCGTCCGAATTCGTAGATTTCCTGAACGGCAAGCCGCAGGTACGCGTTCCAGCTCATAGAAGGCACGGTCAACCGCAGGACTCCCGCGTCGTCGTATACGTGACCCGGGTCTTCCGGGCGTTGCGCGAGCATGACGAGCAGACTTTGCAGCTCGTCGATCACCTGAACTGCGGTCGTGGGGTCGTTGATCGCCGGCGAGAGCGATCGGCTCGCTATGTCGATGAGAAGGCGGAATCCGTACGGCGGGTCGCCGACGAGCGTTCGCTCGCGCTCGATCACGACGAACTGCATCGCCGATCCGGCGACCAGGTGCTCGTTGTTCGCGCTCACCCGCCCGATCGGCACGCCCGCGCTCACGTAGTCGCCCAACCCGACATCGAGGTCGACCGCTACGTTCCATCGTTGCGCCCATCGGACGAGATCGCGCGTGCCGATGCCGGTCAGCACGCCGTCTTTGGGACTTATCAGGTCGATGGTCGTGCCGAATTCGGGCACCGTCCCGTAGGTGGTCGGCTCGCGCCACTCATATGTACGCGTGATGCCGCGTGCCGTCTCGCCGGCGATCGCGCGGATCACGGCGGGAGCCCTTATGCGGGCCACGGTGTAGCCAACGAAGTAGAGGAAGGCCAAGACGATGAGGATCGTCCACGCGACCGAGACAAGCACCAGGAAGCCTACGACGAGCGGCTGCTGCCCGGCATACACGCCAAGAAGCGAGCACAGCGAGAACACGAAACCGCCGGCCATGATGGCCATGGTCACCTGGACCCGGCCCTCCCGCAGGGTGGGCCGAATGACACGCGGCGACAGCTGGCTGCTGGCAAGCTGCAGTACGACCATCAACGTCGAGAAGACGAACGTCAGTATCGTGATGTCGGCACCGGCTGCGGTCGTGAGAATCGTCACGGCGTAGACCTGGCCAGCGCTGACGGCGAGATCTTGCAGACCGCCCAGATTGCCGGGGGGCAGCGCCCGGACCAGGTCAGGGGTGGAGGCCGCGAGGTACACCGCGAAGGCGATCAGGGCGACCGGCCAGAACCAGAAGCTTGCCAGGACGCCCCGCAACATGTGCTTCAAGCGATACCGGATCAACGGACGTCCCCCTTTGCCTTAGCCTAGTGTCGGACACCGGGGACCGCGGCACAATGCCCGATCGTCGGGAAGGGGTCTCACTGTCGCGCAATGCTGAGCTCAGATCGCGAGATCTCCGGCCCACGCGCGGATCGCGTCCCAGTCGCGTCCATCGCCCTCGACATCTCCGCCGAACGCGCGAAACGCCCAGCGCGCGATCGGGTTGGTGTCCTTGGCGAGAGGCCCAACGCCGGCGAAGTAGCCTTCGCTATCCGGCGAGACGAGCGCGCGCACCTTGTCGAGGTACGCACGCCGCTTACGCACGTCGTTCTCGTCGTCACCGGTGTTCATCGCGTGGACGCAGAAGATAGCGGTCGGCATCTTGGAGAGCGCATCGGCATTGGCCTGCGCGTAGCTCACGGCCTCGGGTAACCACTGCCCGCCGTTGATCGCGCTGCCGAGGACGACTGCGTCGTAGTCGTCGAGCGCGGGTGCATCCTTGATCGGCTGCACATCGACAGCGTATCCGAGCGCGGCGAGCGTCCGGCCGATCTCCTCGGCGACCCCGACTGTCGAGCCGTTGCGTGTCGCGTAGCCTATGAGGACTCTCTTGTCGGTCATGGCGCTTCCTCCAAAGCTCGATGTCGGTGTCTCGACGCCGGTCTGCTCGTCGGGGGAGGGCATCGAGCACGCACCCGTCGCGAGTGCGGTCGCTCCCGCTACCAGCACAAGGCCGGTGCGCACAAACTCCCGACGTGTGGTTGTCTGGCCCATTGGCTTCTCCCGATTGCCCGTTCGCGCCGATCTGTCCGGCGTGCTAACCTAACAGTGTTCGGTTCGCTGACCACTATGCACCCTAACGGTGTTAGGCGCAAGTCCCCTCGGAGGGATTTCAGGAGATGGCTACATCCAAGAAGCGTGACGTGCCGCTGACCAGAGACGAGCTGTACCGCCGGGCGCTGGCGATCATCGATGCCGAGGGCCTCGAGGCGCTGTCCATGCGCCGCCTGGCTAAAGACGTCGGCGTGGAAGCCGCCTCGCTGTACCATCACGTCGCGAACAAAGACGAGCTGCTCAACGGCGCGCTCGAGCAGATGCGGACGGAAGTGCAGCTGCCCGATCCGATGCCGACGGACTGGCGCGACATCATGGAGGTCATCTGGATCGCATATCGCCGCATGCTTGCCGCGCACCCCAACATGGTGCCGCTGGCCGGTAAGCGCGTGGACAGCGATCCGCTGGGCGCGCTCGAGTGGTTGATACAGCTCGGTCTTAGCCAGGACGATGCTGTGGGGCTGTGGCAGTCGATGCTCGCGTACTCGGTCGGGTTCTCGATGTTCGGCTCGGCGAATGCGGCGCTGGACACCTACGATCTGTCGCCCGGCCTTGCAGCGCGCCTGTCCGAATGGCGCGACGAGACTGCCGTCATGACGCTGCGCATGATCATCGACTCCTACGATGCCCGCCGAGAAGGTCCCGCGTAGCAGTGGACTGATCGGCGGAGCGCAAGCACGCCGTCCTCGTAGTTCCGGCACGGGTACAATTATGTGTACGAGGCGAATGCGGACCGCCGAGGTCGTCCCGGCGCACGTTCGCCAAGGAGCACAGGAGGGGTGGCCGTGCTCACCCGGCTCCGCTACTACGCGCCCTACGCATGGCGCTTCGCGGTGACCCGCACCGCCGGGCCGCTTATCTACGGCGTGGCGCTCACCGATCGCTGCAACCTGCAATGCCGTGGCTGCCGGGTCTCCAACACCGGCCGTCCCGACATGACCTGGGCTGAGCTGGCAGAGCGCCTTCGCTCGGCCTACGACCGAGGGTGCCGCGAGGTGTATTTCAGCGGCGGCGAGCCCTACTTGTGGCGCGATGGTGACCGAACGCTCGAGGATGCGATCTCACTTGCGCGCGAGATCGGCTACTTTCACGTGCACGTCTACACGAACGGAACGCTCGGACTGGAGTCCTCGGCAGATCTGCTGTGGGTGAGCATGGACGGGCTGCCGGGCGTCTACGAAACCCGCCGAGGCGACCATTTCGCGCAGGTGGAGCACGCGCTTCGCAAGACGCCGCATCCCAGAGCCGCGATCATCTATGTGATCGACCGGACCACGGCGCCCGGGATCGGGCCTTTCCTGCGCTGGGTTCGCGAGACCCACCTGCCCGTCGTCGGTGTCATGGTGTATTTCCACACGCCGTACTACGGCGTTGACGAGCTGTTCCTCACTGCCGAGCAGCGCGCTCCGGTCATCGATGAGCTGCTTGGCTACAAACGCGAGGGCTTGCCGCTCATCAACTCGCGCGCAGGGCTGCTTGCGCTTCAAAGCGGGAAATGGCCCCGCAGGGTGCCCATCGCGATCGTCGCCGATGTGGACGGCGAGTCGGTCTGCTGCCGCGCATCGGACGAGACGTGCCCCGAGTGCGGCTACGCGGCGTGCACGGAGATCACCGAGGCGCAGCGTTTGAGGCCGAGTGCGGTGTGGGGGCTGGTGAGGTACGTATGAGCGGGCCGGGACAGGGCGTCTCCTCGGCAGTGACGCGTGGTGTGCGGCGTCATCTGGTGGGTCCCGCGCAAGAATGGGCCTTCGTCCGGCCCGAACCGGAATGGGTTCCGCCCAAGGTGGCTAGCACCTCGCTCTACCTGCACGTACCGTTCTGTCGCAATTGTTGCCCGTACTGCCCCTACACCAAGGTCCCGTACGATCAGGCGCTCGTGGAGCCGTACACGCAGGCGGCGCTGACCGAGGTAGATCTGTGGGCCGACGCGGTCGGTCCCACCCGGGTCACGAGCGTGTACGTGGGAGGGGGAACGCCCACGCTTGCGCTCGAGAGCGTGGGGCGCGTGCTCGCACGGGTGCGCGAGCGCTTCGAGCTGACGGGCGATGTGTGCCTGGAGACGGGCCCGGCCGATGTGACGCCGCAGACCGTGCAGCACCTGCGAGAGATAGGGGTGGAGCTGGTCTCGCTGGGTGTGCAGTCGTTTCGACCCGAAGCGCTCAAGGTCATCGGCCGCCGCTACGAGCCTGAGACCGCCGAGCGCGCACTGTCGCTGCTGGTTGACGGGGGCTTCGCCTCGGTCAACGCCGACATCATGTTCGCCCTGCCGGGACAGGACACCACCGGCGTCATCACCGATCTCGAGCGGGCGGCCGAGCTCGGTGCCGACCAGATCACCACCTATCCGCTGTTCACGTTCCCCTACACCAGCGTGGGCGAGTATCTGCACCTCAAGGGCGTGAAGATGCCGGATCTGGGCACGCGCCGAGAGCAGTACCGGGCGATCGCGCATTGGTGCGAGACGCACGGCTTCGAGCGCGTGAGCGTATGGGGCTTCAAGCGCGGTGGTGCCCCGCGGTACTCGTCTGTGACCCGGGACGGGTACCTGGGCATCGGGCCCGGATCGGGATCGCACCTGCCCGACGGGTTCACCCTCAACACGTTCGACCTGGGTGAGTGGGAATCCGCACTCGCGCACGGTCGTTCGCCGATCGCGCTGCGGATGCCGTTCGCGGGCGAGATGGGCGGCTGGTGGTGGCTGTACTGGCGCTTCTACGACACGCGAATCCCCATGGAGGCGCTCGACGAGCTCCTGGGCGAGGATGCCGGGAAGGCCCGGCGCTGGCTGTCTGCGATCACGGCATCCGGGCTAGCGCAGCGTCACAACGGGACGGTAGAGCTCACCGATGCGGGCGCGTTCTGGCTGCACCTGGCGCAGAACCACTTCGCGCTGTCGTACGTGAACACGCTATGGACGGCTGCACGGCGAGAGCCGTGGCCACAGCGGATTCCGATCTGAAGCGAGCGCGTGGTCCGTGCGGTCAGGGTGCCGGCTTATGGCCCGTCCCCGTACGTCGAGGACACGGCGACCGAGACGACCGCGACCACCGGAGCCCCGGCCGGCTCGAACGCCCCGGCCCGCGGCGCTTGACGCACGATCTCGCCGGTGGGCGCCCGCGCCACGTTGTTGTAGAGCCACACGACTTCGAGCCCCAGGGCGTCCATCTCGTCGAAGGCGGACTTCGTGGGTTGGCCCACAACGTCGGGGACGGCCACGCCACGGGTCCCCGGCCCCAGCGAGACAAAGACGATGACTGGCGACCCGGTCAGCGCAACCTCACTGCCGAGAGGTGCCTGCTCGACCACCGTGCCGGCCGGCACATCGTCGCTGTACTCGGAGAACACCAGCGGCAAGAACAGCGCATCTGCTAGCGCCTTTGCAGCTTCGGTTTGTGGCATCCCCGTGACATCAGGAATATCCGCATCGACCGGCGCTACGGCGAGCTTCACGTCGACCGCAGAGCCGCGCTCCGCGCTGGTACCCGGCGCCGGTTCTTGCGCTGCGAGGCGGTCCACTGCGACCGTGCGGGTTGCGACCTGTCCGACGGTGCCCAGCTCGAGTCCCAACTCCGAGAGGGTCTCCTCGGCGTCGGACCGGGTTGAGAGTCGCAGATCGGGTACTTGCACCGACCCGCGCCCGCCGATCGTGGTGCGGTCGAGCACGACGGCGATCAGACCTGCGAGAACCACGAGGGCGAGCACGAGGATGATCATCAGGGTCCACGGGCGGCGGCGCCTCACGCGAGCCGACACGGATTCGTCGCCGGGTTCGGGTGAGTCGGGGCCGGCCGGTTGCTGTGTCTCGTCGGGCATGTGCGCTCCCTCATTGCCGGTGTCGATCGTTGCGCGCGTGACTCTTCATACACACGATACCCAAGGCGGGCGAGTGAGGTCGACCGTAGCGAGAACCGGGCCCGGGTCGGGCACGGCTGACGCGGTATGCCAGCGTCGAGACCGCCGCGCGGTGGTAAAGTGAACGCGACACGTAGGCTGGTGCTGTGCCGCAGGAGGGTGAAGGGTTGGGACCTGTTGCGATAGCTGCACTCGTCGGTGCCGGGGCGGTACTGCTCTACGCGCTCATCGTCGCGCTCACCGGTGCCCACACCCCGCCCGCGCCGCCTTC
>JBGSMX010000071.1:0-8284 GCA_041739935.1 Coriobacteriia bacterium
GGCCATGCCGCACGCCGTGTGGCCCGAGGCGATCGCCGAGCTCGCCGCCGCCGAGTCCGCGTCGTAGGGAGCCCCTCGTGTCCGACATCAAAGACCAGAAGCGAGTGCTCGAGACGCTCACGAGCTCTGCCGAGAAGCGCGCGCTCATCTGGATGGCCGAGCGCATGCCGGCGTGGGTCACTTCGGACATGCTGACGTACCTGGGAATAGCCGGCTCGGCAATCATGTTCGCGGGCTACTGGCTGTCGAACTCCGACCCCGCGTGGCTGTGGCTGTCGACCTTCGGCCTGTTCGTGAACTGGGTCGGCGACAGCACCGACGGCACGCTCGCCCGCGTGCGCCACACCGAGCGGCCCAAGTACGGCTTCTACATCGACCACACCGCCGATGTGATCAGCGAAGCGCTGGTATTCCTGGGCCTGGGCGTCTCGCCGTTCGTGCGCTTCGATCTGGCGGCGCTCGCCTACATCGGGTATCTGGGCATGTCGGTGCTCGTCTACGTGCGCACCTGCGTGGACGGCGTGTTCAAGATCTCGTACTCGCGCCTGGGTCCGACCGAGCTACGCATCGTGCTGGCCGTGGTGAACACGCTGATGTTCTTCTTCGGCGCGCCGAGGATCGCTCTGGCGAGCGTGGAGCTGACAGTCTACGACGCCGTGGTCGCGGTGCTTGCGGCCGGGCTAGGACTCGCGTTCGTGCTGTCGATGGCCAAGGGACTTCGCGAGCTCAAGGATATCGACCGGCGAGCGTGACGATACTCAGCCAGATGTCCAGAGTGAAGAATCGAGTCCATGGGTGCCGCTGAAGCACGATGGTCACGCTCACTGCGGCACCTGCATCGTGACGTCGCAGGTGCCGCAGTGAAAGGGCTTGCGTCGCAGTGGCCGCCTTCGCGCGCTGGCCAACAGCGTCTAACGACAGTCGCAGGGTAGCTCCCGCCTTTGACTCCAAGATGACTCCCACAGCTGGCAACGTCACATCCGGGACAAGGAGTACTCCCAACACCACCAGCGTCGCCGGACCAATGAGCCCCACATCGAAGGCTTCTACGATCGCCGGCGCCAGCACTCGGATACAAAGAGCCCGCTCGTGTTCGAGCAGATCCACGCTGCACTTGCATCAACAGAGGCCAGCGCGGCCTAACGAAGGCTGCCCTCGAAACCGGGGCAGCATCAGTGCTCAGTGGGGGATTGCTCGTGGTGTGGACCGGGCTGGTCATAGGCGGTCGAGCGACGGCGGGGACTGATGACGGACTGGGTGGACGCCATCGACCGCCGATCGACTAGAACCGAGCGTGCCGCGATGATTTGGGGCCGGTCTTCGGTGGCCGCCCTCTACGACGCCGATGGCGTGCGCCCGAACATCCGAACCCTGGGTCGCCCTACAATTCCTTGTCCACGGTGATTCGCGTGGCGAAAGTCCGGTCATTGCGCACTTCGAACTCGACGGTCACGCGCCGACCAAGAATCAGCGATCCGCTGGACCCCTCGTAACCCAACAGTGGTGACTCCACTCCATCCAGCTCCAACGCTGTGGCGTTGTCGATGAAGATGGGGACTTCCACAGTCCAATCGGCAACTGGGCCTGACTCGATCATCACCGATGATTCTGCGCAGTGCATGTCTGCGTACAGAGCATGTTCGATCATGGAGGTCCCCATGACGCCCCGCATCACACCCGAGGAAGCATCGATCTCTATCCATGCTGAAGAATCAGCATCCCTGTTGTTCGCCGCTGTGAATAGTGACTTACCACGCGCGGTCTCAACATCAGAGAGACCCCAACCCATGATGGGTGCAGGCTCGGCTGCGAGACTGGATGTGCTCGCCTTGCTTGCGGCCGTGACTACGAGGTTTCCGTTCAGATATCCGACACGACACTCGACCAGCGTGTGTGGCAACCAGTCCAGCTCGTTCTCAGCTCGTGCGTTGGGCGTGAGCTCCGCATTCAGGACATGGAAGAGCCGAACGGGGCCCAGGCTATCCGGAACTAGAAGCCTGACAGGCTCCCTGTCCGACCCGTGCACGCGCTCAATATCAGCGGCCACCACACGCACTTCGTCATTGGCGGCGACGCTGCGAATCTCGTAGTTGACGCCGTCGACTCTCCCAAGAACGTCTGGCGCTGCGTCACGGCACGCCGTGAGCGCGGCCAGGCCGAGCATCACCAGCAGCAGAATGGACCGAGTGGCAGCGCCTCTATGCTCCATCAGTTGACTCCCAGCTCAGTATTGAACACCGTCAACGTACACCTTGAATCCCATGTACTGATGTACGTCAGACTGCGAGATGGGGATGGTCTGCCCACCAGCATCCACGACAGTCGCCGCCACGACAACCAGCTCCCCTGCGGGAGTATCTGCCGTCACCCGTACCATACGTCCGCCAATCGAGGCGTCGCAGTCGAGGGTCCCCGAGTACTGCACGCGAGCTGAAGGCCAGTCTGAGTGACACGCCTCGCCGCCGCAGAGAGCTGTAGATGCCCGAACAGACAATTCGACACCGGCCCCCAGCGTAGTGTAGAAACGGGTGTTCATCTCTTGCAGGTTGCGCAAACGGGATGCCACGAAGGTGCGTTCTGTGTGCTGTGGGTCTCCCTCCCAGTCGCTCTTCGAGGCACCCTCGAAGTCACCGCTCGGGTACTCATCAAGGTGGTAGCCGGCATCATCCGCGACGTCGGCGATTTGCTCCAGTATGTAGGTGTTACCTTGCTCGCGCAGTTCGCCGACATTGTCGGGGGAAAGACAGCTTGCTCCGGTGGGATCGAATCTGCCAACTGGGTCTCCCTGGCAGTACGCATAGGCGTTAACGGAGACGGGATTGTCGATGGACGCCCCAACCGGATCGCCCGAAAGGAACCGCGCGGTCTGCGGGTCATAATACCTGGCCGGCAGGTAGTAGAGCCCCGTCTCACTATCCAGGTAGTAGCCGCGGTAGCGAAGCGGGTTTCTCGCCGCGATCGGGTCAGTGCCGGTCTGCGCCACCGGGTTGCCATACGGATCGTACGCATAGCGTGCGACCTCGGTGCCGGCAGCATCCGTCATCCCGATGACAGAGCCGCCCGCGTCGAGCTGGTAGGCGTAGGAGATCGGCTGCTCCACACCGTCGGTCACGACGAGCTCGAGCGGCATGCCGCCCGGCCCGTAGAGGTAGTCGTAGCGGATCTTCTCGCCCGTGTCGTATTCGGAGACGAGCTTGGTGCCCGACCACACCTGCAGCGTCGTGGTCGCGGTTTGACCGTCCGCGACGGTCTTCGACTGCCGCATCCCGTCGATGCCATAGGCGTAAGTCGACGTCGTCTGCCCGTCGGAGATCTGTGCGAGCTGCCCCAGATCGTTCCAGGTATAGCTCGTCTCGACCGAGCCGTCATCGGCACAAACGAGCCGGCCCAGGTCGTCGTAGTCGTAGTCCGTGGCGAGAGCGCCGCTGACAGATGAGGTGAGCTGGTTGGCCGCGTTGACCTCGTAGGCGGTCGTCACGTTGTTGACGGTCTTGGACACGAGGTTGCCCGCCAGGTCATATCCGTAGCTCGTGGTGCCCGCTCCGAACCCGGTGCGCGTCCAATCCTCAAGCCGGCCCGCCGCATCGTAGTGGTAGGAGTCCGCAGCATCCTCGCCGCTCATGAAATCGGTGGTGACAGAGCCGATGCGCTCCCACTCGTCATGGGTGAGGGCAAGCAGCGCCCATGGGGTGATATCCCCGCTTGTCGAGATCCTGCCCAGTTGCACTGAGTTGAGCCGTCCCGCGGCGTCATAGGTGCGCATGTGCGAGCCGATCCCGCCGCCCGCGCGCGTCATCGCCCCGGAGACGTCGAAGGCGAAATACCAGGTCTCGAGGCTCGAGGCGAGTTTGGTCGTCTTGAGCTCGTTGGTCTTGACCCAGACGTTCTCGACCGACTCCTCGTTACCGAACGCCGTCCAGGTGGAGACGAGCGGCAGGTCCGCGTCATCATAGGTGGTGCTGAACGAGAGTGGGCCGGCAGGCCCGCTCGAGGTACCGGAGACTGGGCGGTTCAGCTCATCGTAGACGCTCGTCGCGCTGAGCCTCTGGCCGGCGTAAGACAGGCTCTGGCCTGTCACGTTCGAGTTGGCGTCGTATGTCGCGGTGCTTGTCGCCACGACAGTGCCCGACGCGTCATGGTACTCGGTCTGATTCGCCCGTCCCGCCGTGTCGTAGCGGTTCGTGGTCATCGGCACCGATGAGGTGGCGGAGACGGACGGCCGCATGACCTGGCTCACGCGCCCCAGACCATCATAGAGCGTGCGGGAGTAGTACCCAAGCGGGTCTTTCACACTTGCGAGGCGCCCGAACTGGTCGTAGTCCATCTCATAGACGCGCCCGAGCGGGTCGGTGACCTTCCACAGCCGCCCTGCGGCGGTATACGCGTAGCTTGCCGAGATGTCGCCTTGCGCAAGCGCCCCGGGCATCACCGTCGCCGTGGCAAGACGGCCCTGCCCGTCGAACTCGCTTGCCGCAGTCACGGTCGAGTCTCCGCCCGGGTCTGCCTCGTAGGCAGAACTCACCTCACGTCCCCGTGCGTCGTATTCGGCCGTCGAGCGGTGCCCGGTGACCGAGTCCGCCGCCACCTGGTAGGTGGCCGTGTCGTCGTAGTCGAAGACCTCAAGGGAGCGGGCCGACTCGAGCGAGACCGCATCGAAATACGTGGTGCCGTCACCCGCGCTGCAGCTCAAGACGATACGAGCGAAGCATGCGCCGGTAGGCACGACGGCGTTGGCCACGTAGCGCGTCCAGTCGCTGTCCCCGCTCGTCGAACCCACCGGGGCCGACACCGACATGTAGACTTTGTTCGAGTCATACCACTTCACGTCGATGGCCGAGGCCGACTCGACGCCGACGGCCTTCATGTAGCCCGAAGCCGAGTACTCCTCACCGGCTGTGACCGGTATCCAGTCGCTGTAGAAATACCCGCTGTTGTCATCGAAGGTCTTGATGCGCGCGGAGCGGGTGCCGGATACAGCCATGTCGTAGCTCGCGGAGTGCTCCGCGGTGGTGTAGGTCGCGCTCCTGCGCTCCCAGGTGATCGGCAGATCGGCCGCGACCTGCTCGAAAGACGCATTGTCGCAGTAGTTGTCGCCGCCCAACCGCGTCGCCATCTCCATGCGGATATTGTCGAGGTCCACCCGGGCGCCGGTATCAGCGAATACCACGACCTTGACCTCGTGCACGTCGCGGTCGGTGTGTGGCCAATACATCCCGCTCACCCGCCGGAAGGGCGTGCTCACAGGACTGGAGAACACGACCGGGTAACGCACGCCGACCTGGTCGCCTTCCTCGTCATACTCATAGACCTTGATCATCCCTGTGCCCCGCGCCCAGGCGCTCAGCGCATACGTGTTCTCCGGGTCGATCACGAAACGTGTCGACGTGACGTAGCTGGGCTCCAGATACGACTCGACCTTGAGGTGGTGGTCCCCCAGGTAGAGCACGCTACCGGGGCTCACCCACGACGCGTTGTCGTCTTGGGCCGGGTCCCAGCCGTTGCCGGCGGTGAGCGGGTCTCGCTCGAAGGTGCCGTTGAGCAGCAGGTTCACTGAGGTGGACCCGGGCAGGTTGCCGGTCATCTGGTTGCCGTAGTCGTCATACGTGCTGTAGTTTGCCGCCTCTCCGCCCTCCTCATCGGCTGGAGCCTCTGAGATCGCCTGGGCGGCAGAGAGCAGCCGCCTGGCGTCATCGTATTGATAGGTCGAGACGTTGTCTTTGGCGTCCCTGGCCTCGGTCACGAGGTCGTCCTCGTAGCGCGCACGAGTGGTGCGCTGCCCCGCCTCGTCGGTCCACACGGTGTTGCCGTGGGCGTCGGTGTATGTGGTCGTGACGTTGTCCTCGGGGTCGGTGACGCTGCGCACGTGTCCGTAGCAGTCGTATGCGATCTGTGTCTCCAGTGCGAACTCATCGGGATCGGCCACTGTCCTCGTGACAAGCCCCGTGTCTGAAGAGAATGCCGTAAGCGTCTCGAGCGATTGCTGTTGCGAGGAGTCCGAGAGAGTGACCTTCACGCCACCGGTCACGCCGTAGTCATAGCTTCGCGTCGAGCCGTCGGCGTAGGTGACCTCACTCACCTTGTGCGTCACGGGGTCGTAGCCGATCTGCATCGCGATCCCGTCGGCATCCGTGATCGAATCGATGCGGCCGCTCGCGTCGTAGTGGTAGCTCACCACGTCGCGTGCTCCCGAGCCGTCATCGGAGCGCACCGTGGACGTCGCACCCTCGCTGGCGTACTGGATGCGCCCGGTCTCAGTGTCGGCGGTGCCGTCAGAGGCGATGCCGTGCCAGTCAAGCGAGGTGGGCGTGCCGGTCTGCGGGTCGCGGTTGACCGTGATGCTGCGGCCGCCCTCCTCAGAGATGCTCGTCACCCGGCCGCTTGAGTCAGACCCCCACGTCGTGATGTTGCCCGACTCGTCAGCGGTGGCCGTGAGCCTTCCGGCCTCGTCGAAGACCACCGGCATGTGCCCGAGTGTCCACTGGGGCACTTGGAACTCACTCATCCGGAAGGGATGGCCCACTGTCGAGCCCAGCGCATAGACGCGCACGTAGCGCGCCTTGACCGGATCGAATGTGCGCTCGGTCCAGCCCGTCGAGGCGGCCGAGGCGCGGGTGATGCCGATGTCGTCGAACACGCCGTTGCACCACACGCCGTCCGCGTGCGAGGTGAGCGCCATGCCCATAAGGACCGTCGAGCCCATGTTGGTGAAAGTGCGCGACGCGCTTTTCGTCCACGTCTGGCCGTCGTTTGAGTAGTAGCCCGTGATCGTGTTGCCCGTCCGTACGAGACGGAGCCATTCGGGCGCTGTCTCGCCGTTGGCCACGCTCGGGCTTACCGCCGAGGTGCCTGCCCCGTCACGGTACTGGAAATGCGCGCCGTTGCCGGGACTTTGCACCATCGATGCCGTCGACGCGCCCGGCAAAAGCGCGTCTGCCACGCTCGAGCCGGTGCGCAGCATCAGACCGGCCTTGGCCCACGAGTTGGTGTTTTGCACCGAGTCGACCCTCACGTCCATCGTGAAGTCGCCTGCAAAGGAGCGGGCCGTCTCGTATACGAAGGCTCCTTGATCGGCCGTGCCCCAGAAGTCCGTGCCCTCGCCGCGGATAGTGAGCGCGCCGTTGCTCTCGAGCGGATAGGTCGAACCCGGGTCGCTCGAACCGATGTATGCCTTGGTCCAGGTGCCGCCGCTCGTGAACACGCCGTCGGAGAACGAGTCTGTGACAGTCGAGCTGTCGTGCGGGTCGGGCACGACCTGCACTGCCTCCGGCGTGCCCAGGTCCGCGGCGTCTTGGGCCACTTCCACCCGGTAGGTGTAGGTGGGCCCCGGGTCATATCCCGGGTCGTCGACCTGGAAGTCCCAAAGCCCCATGCGCACGCTGGAGAGCACCTGCTGGCGTCCCAGGTCGTATTGCAGATACGAGCCGCCGGACGCATCCGCCGCGACCATGTCGTAGCCGAGCGTCGAAGAGCTGCAGTCCCCGTCGGTGGAGCGGTCGGTCTCCACGGTGCCCTTGCCCAGCTCCACGTCGTCGACATACAGCGTGCCCCTGCAGTCGCGGTACTCGAGGTTGAATTTCACGAAGGCAGCACCGGTCGGAGCCGTTCCTGCAAGAGACACCTGACGCCATCCGTTGGTGTCGTAATAGACCGAGTTCGGGCTCACGCTCGAGGAGATCAGGGTCCCGCTCGAGTTGTAGTAGTGCATCTTGAGCAGGATGCCGCTCTCGGCTTGGGTCGTGTCCCGGTACATGGCGAGCGTGTCGATCCACATCGACGCGTAGAGCTTGTCGCCGCCCACGCACGGCATCATCGTCGAGGTGGGGCCGGAGCACGGTGACACGTATCCCGAGGCATATACCGAGGAGGTGAAGCGCAGCGCCCCTGTGCCGCTGCGCTTGGCGGTGGTCTGCTGGCTCGTGATACCGGAGTTACTGACGTACCATCCGCCGGTGGAGAGCGACTTATCGAATCCCGGGTCGGGCGCGTCGTTGAAGGAGGGCTGGGAAGCGGTCACTTCCGCATCGGCCGCCAGGTTCACGTACTCGAGCCCTGCGCTTGAGGAAAGCGGATCGCGGGTGTATGCGCCGCCTGTGACCTGAGAGAAGGTACGCACCGTCCCGTCCCCGTCGGTGAACTCCACCTCACCATCACCGAAGTACGCGTCGTCGACATAGAGCGTGCCCCACGCGTTGGCGTACTCGATGTTCATACGTGCGTAGTACGCGCCTGCGGGCGCGACCGCGCGCGTGGCCAGCTGCACCCAGGCGCCCGCGGTGTCGACATC
>JBGSMX010000082.1:0-9364 GCA_041739935.1 Coriobacteriia bacterium
GGCAGCGCGTGCGACCGGTACTGCTCGTGGAGCCGGTCGTGAAGTCCGGCTGCGATCAGCTCGCTTCGACCGGTGATGAGCCCCGCGGCCAGCATCGCGGCGTGCCCGGCGTTGAAGACTGCATCGGCATGCGAGACGCTCTCCGGCAGCAGCTCGCGGGAACGCCGGGTCCCGAACGGCTCGCTGGAGATCACGAGCACCAGCGCAAGCCCGGCACCGACAGGAACCGCGCGTGCCAGGGGCTGCCCTTGCTCCAGCGCTGAGATCGTGAACCCTCCCAGGATCGCTGCTGCGACGTTGTCGGGATGCCCCTCGATCTGCGTGGCCAGTCCGACGAGCGCGTCGGTGTCCGGAGTGGCTCCCGCGAGTGCGGTTCCCAGCAGCAGACCTCCGACGATCGCCGCTGCCGAGGAACCCAGCCCGCGACCCGTGGGAATCCCGTTCTCGCAAACGAGTCGGGCGGCGAGTTCGGGTCGTCCGGCCTGCTCGAACGCACGGGACATCGCGCGGGCAACGGGATTGCTCTCGTCGGCGGGCAGGTCACGGGCGCCTTCGCCGTGCACCTCGACATGCCACTCGTGCGCGAGCTCGGCGTGGAATATGTTGTGCAGGTCGAGCGCGAGCCCGAAGGAATCGTAGCCTGGCCCCAGGTTGGCGGTCGTCGCAGGTACCCGGACCGTCAGTCGGCCCATAGCGATCTAGAGGTCCTCGACGCGCAGGACTGTTCCCAGGGCGCGCACGACATCGAGCGACTCGATCTGCGCAAGCGAGTCACGGACTGCGCGCTCCGAGGCACGATGCGTGACGTAGACCAGCTCGGCCGACTCGCCCGCCTCGCCTTCCGGCTGCATGACCGATGCAAGTGAGACACCGTGGTCCCCGAACACCTGTGAGGTCGCCGCGAGCACGCCCGGCTCATCGGCTACGCGCAGCCGGATGTAGTAGCGCGTGGTCAGGTCCGCGATATCGCGCACCTCGAGATGCTCGGTGCACGTGCACCCAACCAGCCCCAGGCAGTCCTTGGCCTGGTGACGCGCGACCTCGATGACGTCGCCCACAACAGCGCTCGCAGCGGGAAGCGATCCCGCGCCCTCGCCGAAGAACATGGTCTCGCCCACGGCGTCGCCCACCACGTATATGGCGTTGTACACGCCGTTCACCGCGGCGAGAGGATGCGATTCCGGGATCATCGTGGGGTGAACGCGGATATCTATACCGCCGTCCGTGCGCCGCGCGATGGCCAGCAGTTTGATCACGTAGCCCATCTCGGCGGCATAGTCCAGATCGATCGGCTTGAGCGAGCGGATCCCCTCGGCGGGCACCTGGTCGAGCACCACGCGCGAGTTGAATGCGATGGACGCAAGGATCGCGATCTTGGCCGCGGCGTCGAGCCCGTCGACGTCTGCAGTCGGGTCGGCCTCGGCAAACCCGCGCCCCTGCGCCTCGATCAGAGCGGTGTCGTAGTCGAGCCCGAACTGCGCCATGCGGGTGAGCATGTAGTTCGTGGTGCCGTTGACGATGCCCATGACGCTTGTGATCTCGTTGCCGGTGAGCGAGTGCTTGAGCGGACCGATGATAGGGATGCCGCCGCCCACACTCGCCTCGAATGCGATATCCACGCCCTTGTCTTCAGCGTGGTCCATGACCTCTTTGCCGTGCGTCGCCATGAGCGCCTTGTTCGCGGTGACCACGCTCTTGCCCGCATCGAGTGCGGCGATGACCACGTCGCGAGCGACACCCGTGCCGCCTATCAGCTCGATGACGATGTCGACATCCGGGTCGTCGACCACCGAACGCCAATCGTTGGCGAAGGAACCGGCAGGCAGCCCGAGCCGTCCGGCGGCGCTCTCGTCTCGGTCGGCAAAGCGCGTCAGTCGCACGTCGACGCCAGCTCGCGTGCGGAAGTGCTCCGCGTGCCGCTCGAAGATCTCGACGACTCCCGAGCCGACGGTACCCAGGCCGATCAGGCCGACGTTGATGGTGCGCATGGATCTCCTTCACGCGAGCGACGTGCCGCGCACACGCGCGGCCAGAACGCAGCTATTGTACCCGAGCGGCGTGCCGGATTGTTCCGGGCATGCCGAGGACAGCGACGCTGCCACGGGTACACACTCCCCAACTGACTCGCGAGGGAGGCATCCGTGGCTCGATGGATCATATGGGGCATCGTCGCGCTCGTCGCGGTGGCGGCATTGGCCGGAACGGTCGTCTATACCGAGCAACCCGGATTCTGCCCGACATGCCACGAGATGGCACCGTACTACGATGCGTGGCACGCAGGCATCCACGAAGAGGTCAGCTGCATGGACTGCCATGTCGAATCTGGCCTGGGCAACCGTCTTGCGCACAAGTTCGTGGCCCTGAAGGAAGTCTGGGTCCACGTCACGAGCGACCCGACGTTTCCCATGTACACGGCCGAGGTGCCGGACCGCCGGTGCACGAACTGCCACGAAACGGTCGAGGTCGAAGAACCGCCGCCGGGTTTCTCGCATGACGAGCATGCAGCAGCCGGTGCGTGTCAGGGCTGCCATGCGAGCACCGGGCACGCGGTGACGGTCGAGGCCCTGAGATCGGCAGGCGTTCTCAACGAGACGATCGTCGCCGATCTCGCGGGCAACGTGACGGGCAGGCTCACGACCGCCGACCCGACGCCGCAGCTCGCCCCCGGGCACGGCGACGTCGACTGTGGGCTCTGCCACGACATGCCCGGAGCGGGATGCGACTACTGCCACGAGCCGCCCGAGAACCACTTCGCCGACAGGGCATGCTCGCAGTGTCACGTGCCCGGAACACCGTTCGAAGGTGCGGCGTTCGATCACTCCGGCGACCTCAACTGCGCGGACTGCCACGACGCTCCCGCCGACCACTTCACCGATGTCGCCTGCAAGGACTGCCACACGCCAGGCACGCCCTTCGACAAGGCGACGTTCGACCATCCCTCGACCGGCGAAGAGCACTCGTACCGCAGCTTCCCCTGCGAGGATTGCCACCCTAACGGCTTCGCAACCGCATCGTGCGTGAAGTGCCACGAGGGCGGGACTCCGGAAGACGACTGAGGGCGGGCAGGACGGGCACGGCGCCCCGCCGGCGGCACGAACACGCCGGGGCACAAAGGTGCGAGGCCGCTGCGCCCACCGAGCGAACCATCTGCCTTGCGGCTTAAGCCCCTCCGGTTTCTTCAACGACCTCGCACACCAGATATTACTCCGCCGCGTGCAGAGTGCAAGCGTTTCCCGCGACTTCCCGCCCAACGGGGCACAATCTCCGATAAACGGCCTCTGAGCTGGGGTTTTCCACAGTATCCACAGTTTCCACAATGGTGTGCACGGCGCGGAGACTAGGTCGGGCGCTACTCCACGTCGTTGCGCATGAGATCGGCGTACGTCTCGCGCTTGACCGTCCAGCGCCATGTCCCATCGTTGACGAACACCACGCCCGGCCGCACCTGCTTGTTGTAGTTGCTCGCCATGGACTGGCAGTAGGCGCCGGTCGCGCACACGCACAGCACATCGCCCGGTTCGGGACACTGCAGCGGTGCGTCGTGCACGACGATGTCCCCGCTCTCGCAGTGCTTGCCGGCCACGGTCGCCACCATCTCGCGCGGCTGGTCGGCCTTGTTCGCGATGATCGCCTCGTAGTGTGCGCCGTAGAGCGACGTGCGGATGTTGTCGCTCATTCCTCCGTCGACTGCCACGTAGGTGCGGATGCCCGGGATCTCCTTGATCGAGCCGACCGTGTAGAGCGTCACGCCTGCGTTGGCCACGATCGAGCGGCCCGGCTCTACCATCATCTTGGGAACGGCGAGTCCGTGCTTCTCGCACTCCTCCTTGATGCCGTCGACGATGACCTTGCCGTAGTCCTTCACGGTGCTGGGCTCGTCGGGCAGGCCGTACGCGATCCCGAGCCCGCCTCCGGTGTCGAGCTCCCGCACCGCGTACCCGGTCTCGTCGCGGATCTGGCGCATGAAGCCCACGGCCACCTCGATGGCCGCCGAGAAGCTGTGCAGCGCGAATATCTGGGACCCGATGTGCATATGGAGCCCCGCCAGGTCGATGCCCGGCAGTTCGAGGGCGCGCTTGACCGCGCTCATGGCAAGGCCCTCGGCCAGACCGAACCCGAACTTCGAGTCCTCCTGACCGGTCTGGATGAAGTCGTGGGTGTCCGCCTCGATACCCGGGGTCACGCGAATCAGGATGGCCTGCGTCACACCGCGCTCCTCGGCCAGTGCCGAGAGGCGCTCCATCTCGAAAAACGAGTCGACGACGAGGCGGCCTACGCCGGCGTCAAGGCACTCGGCCAGCTCGGAGTCAGTCTTGTTGTTGCCGTGGACCTGCACGCGCTCCATGGGAAACTCGGCGCGCAGCGCGTAGGCGAGTTCCCCGCCCGAAGCGCACAGCAGTGAGCAGTCCTCCTGCTCGACGATTCGCGCCATCTGCACGGAGAGAAAGGCCTTGCCGGCATAGATCACGTCGACGTCTCGCCAGTGGTAGCGCGTCCACTTCACGTACTCGCGAAGCTGGTTGCGGATGTGCTGCTCGTCCATCACGTAGAGCGCCGTGCCCGCTTCGCGAGCGAGCTCGACCATGTCGACGCCACCGATCGTGAGGTGACCGTCGCGGACGTCCGCTGTCATGGGAAGCACGGATGCGAGGTCTGCCGCGGTCTTGCGATCCGGCTCTGCGGGCGGTCGGGCTGCGGTGGGCTTGCCTGCCATGGTGGCCTCCTGTGTCGTGTAGGGGGCCGAGGCTAGGTCTCTCGGCACTTAGTAGATGCTAATTTGCAGGTGTGCGCATGGTACACATGGGGCAACGGACGCGTCAACCTACATCCGGTCCGGAGCGCTTACGCCCACCAGGCCAAGGACGGTCGCCAGAGCACTGCGCGATGCATCGACCGCGTAGAGGCGAGCCGCGGTCAGCTCCGGCGCGTCAGGGTCGACCACGCGGCACTGCGTGTAGAACTGATGGAACGCCGAGGCAAGATCCTCGGCATACCGGGTCAGCTTGAAGGGCGCGAGCTGGCGGGCGGCCACCTCGACGGTCTCCTCGAACTCGGCGAGCTTGCGCATCAGCGCGAGCTCGGAGTCCTCGACGAGCAGGCTTAGCGGGGCGTCATCACGAACCACCGCACGCGCCGTCGCATCGATGTCCACGGTCGTGTCGTCCGTGTCCGCACCTGCCGCCTTGCGAAGGATCGCGCAGATACGGGCGTGCGCGTACTGGACGTAGTAGACCGGATTGTCGTTGCTTTGCTCCTTGGCGAGCTGAATGTCGAAGTCGAGCGCCTGGTCGGTCGAGCGCCGCAAGAAGAAGTAGCGCGCCGCATCGGTGCCCACGTCGTCGAGAAGCTCCTCGAACGTGACCATCTCACCGGTGCGCTTGGACATGCGCACGACCTCCCCGGCCCGAAACAGGTTCACAAGCTGGCCTATCACCACCGTGAGCTTCCCGGGGTGGCCCAGTGCCGCAGCGGCAGCCTCCATACGCTTGATGTAGCCGTGATGGTCCGCTCCCCACAGGTCGATGACGCGGTCGAACCCGCGGTCGAACTTGTCCTTGTGATACGCGATGTCGGCGGCGAAG
The DNA here is from genome assembly GCA_041739935.1 of Coriobacteriia bacterium. Lineage (GTDB taxonomy): Bacteria > Actinomycetota > Coriobacteriia > Anaerosomatales > JAGXFU01 > JBGSMX01. The sequence goes on from JBGSMX010000082.1 coordinate 5,583, forward strand.
TAGGTGTAGGCGCCATCGGCCTTCTTGAGCACGCGATCTTTGTCGTCGTCGAAATCGGTCGAGCGGAACCACGTCGCGCCGTCGAGTTCGTAGATGTAGCCCGCCTCGCGCAACGTGGCGATGGTCGCTTCGATCTCGCTCGGTCCGCCGTCGGGCGCGGGCTCGTGCAATGCCCGCTCCGAGAACCACACGTCGAAGTCCACGCCCATGCCGTGGAGCACGTGCTTGAGGTGAGCCAGCACCTGCGCGTAGGCCTTCTCCTTGAAGTGCGCCTCGCGTTCCTCGGCCGGCCTGTCCGCCCACACCTGGCCCTCATCGGCCAATATCTCGCGGGCGATCTCCACTATGTAGGCACCCTGATACCCGTTTTCCGGGAACTCGACCTCGCGCCCGCACAGCTCGAGATAGCGAGCGGCGACCGAGACCGCGAAGATGTCCATCTGTACGCCGGCGTCGTTGACGTAGAACTCGCGCTCGACCTCGTATCCTGCATGGGCGAGCACGCGCGCCATGGCGTCGCCCAATGCGGCCCAGCGCCCGTGACCCACGTGCATCGGACCCACAGGATTCGCCGAGACGAACTCAACCTGCCACTTCTCGCCGGCTCCAATCTCCAGACGCCCGAAGTCCGCGCCCTTGGCGCGGGCTTCGACCAGCACGCGCTGGAGCGCGGCGGCAGACAGCCTGATGTTTATGAAGCCGGGACCGGCCACTTCGACCGCATCGATGTCGGGGTGCTGCTCGATACGCCGCGCGATGATCTCGGCGATCTGGCGCGGGTTCATCCCGGCCAGCCGCGCGCTTTGCATGGCTACATTGGTGGCCCAGTCGCCGTGACCGGGGTCTCTGGGACGCTCGAGCTCCGGCTCGGGGATCTGATCGAGCGTAAGCTCGCCCGCATCGCGTGCGGCACCCATCGCGTCTTTGAGGAGCGCGGTCAGCGTATCGATCACGTGTGGGCCTTCCTGGGTCGGAGAGCTATCGCGAAGTTCGGTCGTTTAGGATAGCGCGACCGACCAGGGAGGAGCAACGCGACGCAGACGCCCCGCTGCAGCGCGCAACGTGGCGTCACACCCCAGCGACGCGCGCGGGTGGCTCAGGCGGTACGGAGCTGATAGAGAATCTGCTCGGCAACGTCGAGCTGATTCGGGAACAAGTCACTCGGAACCGCGTCGATCCCGAATTCCTCGGTCACGCGATGGCGCGCGCACTCGCCGAACTCGCCCTGGCAGTAGCGCCCCTTAAGCATCTCCGCCATACCAGGCATCTTGGACATCCGGTCCTCGAAAAACGTGCATCTCGAGAAATGGCCGCACTCCGACATCGTGCCCCCTGTCCCCGTCGGGCGCGTCCGGCATCCGCGCGTCCGACGATGTTTCGCTGGGGACTACTTCGGTGCGGCAGCCAAAGCACCCTACCCCCGAAGCACAAAGAGGGTGTCACGCATGACGAACTGGGGGCCGAGCGGTGCGGATGTGACGCGTGTTACACCCGAAGCTCGAGCAGAAGCATGTCGGCTCGCTCGTTTTCGTTGGGGAACAGATCGAACGGCACAGACGCACTGCCAAACTCCATGAAGACGCGGTGCCTCGCGCACGTCTTCCATCCGGCATGGCAATACCTCTGCTTGAGGATCTCCGCCATGCTGGGCATGTTGCTCATCTTGTCGTGGAAGAACGGGCATTTGGGCAGACATTCGCAGTCGGTCATGGCCAGGCTCCTCATCGTGAGAACACCCGCGACCGGCATCGCGGGTTGGTTCATGCCTCACCCGTGAAGTTCGGCCAAAAGCCGCCGTCTCGCCATACCCGACGGGTATTCTGAATGAATATTTCTGACGAAAAGTGGATGTACCTGTCGCTCTAGCGGTGATAGGGCTCCCCGCGCATGATCCGGAACGCACGGTACGTCTGCTCGAGCAGCACGACTCGCGCGAGCTGATGCGGCAGCGTGAGCGGACCTAAAGACATGCGCTCTGCGGCTCGCGCCAGCACCGGCTCGGCGAGACCTGCCGCCCCGCCTATCACAAACGCGACATGGCTCGTCCCTGAGAGCATGAGCCCGGACAGATGCTCAGAGAACTCCGCCGAGGAGCGCTGCGTCCCGCCCACTTCGAGCGCGACCACATAGGCCGAGGCGGGCAGCGCCCGCAGCACCGCTTCGCCTTCGGCGGCACGCGCACGCGCTTCATCGGCAGTCACATCCCGATCCGGGACCTCGATCGACTCGACCGTCGCATACGGGCCCAGACGCTTGAGGTACTCGGCCGCGGCCTCGGCCCAGTGACGCTCCTTGAGTTTGCCCACCGCTACGATCGTGATACGCATCTAGGGGCGCTGCGCATCCGAGCCGAGTGTCAGATCGAACTCGCGTTGCGCATCCGAGCGGATCACGACGACGCTGACCGTCTCACCGATGTCGTGGGCCCTGACGGCCGCAAACACATCCTCGGTCCCGGCCACATCGCGCTCGGCGATCCTGGTGATGATGTCGCCCCGCTCCAGGCCGGCTTCCTCGGCAGGAGAACCGGGCTCGACGAACTGCACCAGCGCGCCGCGGACAATCGGCAGGTTGAACTGCGCGGCGATCGCCTCGTCGATCGTCGAGGACCGCACGCCCATATAGGGGTGCACAGCCGAGCCGGTCTCGATGAGCTGCGACGCCACGCTCATCGCAAAGTCAGCGGGAATCGCGAACCCGATGCCGGCGGACTGAGGCGAACTCGAGGTCGACTGGATGAGCGTGTTGATGCCTATGAGCTCGCCCTTGCCGTTCACGAGCGCGCCACCTGAGTTGCCGGGGTTGATCGCAGCATCGGTCTGGATGAGATTCGTGTATGCGGTGATGTCGGTCGAGTCCTCAACCAGACTCGTGCGTTGGAGTGCCGAGACGATTCCGCTCGTCACCGTCTTTTCCAGGCCGAACGGGCTGCCCACGGCGACCACGAACTCCCCTACTTCGAGATCTGCCGAGGAACCCACGTCTATTGCGGGATGCCCGACGCCGGGGACCTTGATGACCGCGAGGTCTGTGGTGGGATCGGTGCCCACCACCTTGGCCTCGACGTCATCGACCCCGACCGTCACGGTGATCCGGTCCGCATCGGCGATGACGTGGTTGTTCGTGAGAATGTAGCCGTCATCCCGGATGACCACACCGCTGCCGTTGCCGGTCTCGACCAGTTCGGTCTGGCCGGTATAGGGGTTGAAGCTGCGCTGCTCGATTGCGACGTAGACCACAGAGGGCGTGACCTTGGTCGCGACCGCGACTGCGGTGTCCACATTGTCCGACGGGATGATCTCGATGTCGGCCGGTTTGGTGGTCTCGGGCTCGACCTTCGCGATCGGGGTGGTGCCGGGCCACTGGCCCAGGGCCCACATCACTCCGGCAGTTGCGAGCAACGCCCCCACGATCGAACCGATGCCCGCGGCGGTGACGACAGCCGCGCCCGACCAGCGCTTGACGGTCGCAGGCTCCTCGCATGGCTCGTCACCGGGCTCGCCGGTGTATTCGCACACGGGAAGCGGCCCGGAGACGACCTCGTACCCGGGAGCGTCGGCCGCAAGTCGCTCGAGGTCGTCGAGGTGCGCCTCGGAATCGGCCATCCAGGCGATCGCATCGCCCTCGGCAGCGGCGGGTTCAGGCTCGTACGGACCCTGCGACGGATCCGTGCTCGATGTCGTATCGTCGTGCACTCGTGCTCCTCAGATGACAGCCGAACCGGAAGCTACCACGCCGGTAGCGCTAACGAGTATACCCGCGTGTCAGCGGCGGCACGCCCG
>JBGSMX010000083.1:0-2732 GCA_041739935.1 Coriobacteriia bacterium
GGCCCCGGTCGATCCGCTCGCCGACACCATCGTCGAGATCGGGTGGGTCGGCGATACGACTCCCGGCTCGAAGTACGGCAACCCGCCTGACGCTGGTCGGGCGCTGTTCACACAGACGCGCACCTACACGCTCGAGCCCGACATCATGGTGGCGAACCTCGAGGGAACGTTTGGCGTGGGCGGCGCGTCCAAATGCGACGGCCGCGATTCCTCGGAATGCTATGCGTTCCAGGCACCGCCCGAAAACGCTGCAGCCCTCGCGTGGGCCGGCTTCGACGTAGTCAGCCTCGCCAACAACCACTCGCACGACTACCTGGCAGCCGGACTGCAGTCGACCAAAGACGCGCTTACCGCCAACGCCATCGATTACACCGGCCTGGTGGACACGGTCGCAGTCAAGGAGGTTGACGGCGTCACCGTGGCTGTCCTCGGCTTCTCTCCGTATTCATGGAGCCCGAACATCGGCGACCTGGAGGCAGCGCGGGAGCTCGTGCGCCGGGTCGACGCGGATGCGGACGTGATAGTCGTGCTCATTCACGCAGGCGCCGAGGGGGCCGACAAGACGCACACGCCCCAGGGACCCGAGACCGCGTACGGGGAGTTTCGCGGCGATTCCCGTGCGTTCGCCCATGCGGTGATCGATGCGGGCGCGGACCTGGTCCTGGGATCGGGGCCACACGTGGTGCGCGGCATGGAGATCTACAACGACAAGCTCGTCGCGTATTCGCTGGGCAACTTCGCGGGCTGGAAGAACTTCAGCCGCTCGGGCAATCTCGCGCTGTCCGGCCTGCTCACGGTGCAAGTCACCGGCGATGGCCGGGTGCTGGGCGGCAACTGGCGCTCGCTCGTACTGATCGATCCGGGTGTCCCGACTCTAGATCCGAGTGGTGCATCGGCCGCGCTGGTCAACCAGCTCTCTGCCGAGGACTTCGATTCCCCGGTCGAGTTGCAGCCCGACGGCAGCTTCTCGCTGCCCGCAGCGCAGGCCGCTCCGACCGCGCCCTGACCCCCATCGCCGGGCTTCAAGGTCCGCGCCGGCAGCGCCGATGACAGGCATGGACCGGACGAAGTCGCGAGGAGTCATGCGATGGCGGGCTTACACGAGCACCTGAGGCAAGAACAGCTCGACGCGTTGTGGAAGTGGCGCTGGCTGGGCTGGCGCAACAGCACGCCCGCGTTCAAGGCCAGTCTCGTGCTGCTGGGCGTAGCGGCCCTCGCGCTCGCGCTCGTGGCGCTCAACTGAGCGACGTCCTCTCGACTCCTGCGACGCAGCGTGATCGCGTTTTCGACGTCAGTACTGGGTCGTCGAATACTTGAACTCGCGGATCTCACCCAACAGCGAATGCGGACCGTACGGCCAGTACCAAGGCGCCTGTCCCAGCGCCACCGGCTGGGACGTGTCTATGCCATCCGCGTAGGTCGGGTCCTCGGCGGCCATCTCGCCGTCCACGTAGAGCTTCACGCCGGCAGGCCCGTACGAGGCGGTGATCCGGTACGGTCGGGTGGTCCACGGGCTTTCGGTCCAGTTGACGTAGTGCCACGCCGAACCATCCCAGATGCCCCAGCTCACGGTCGCGGTCTCCTCGGTGAAGCCGGCCCACATCTGGTACGAGCCTTGCGGCGCCGCACGCCACCCGATCGTGTCGAGCAGAGCGCCGTTGCCCGGAGGATCGTAGTCGCCGAAACTCACCCACTCGGGACGGGCCGCAAGGGTGAACGTTTCGAGAATGTCCGGGGCGGGGGTGAACTGCATCTCGAAGGTACCCTGCGCCGGATCGAGCATCGCGGGATCGTAGGCCTTGTAGTCGGTGACCTCGTCGACGAGAAGCACGCCGTCGGCCTCTGTGGCGGTCGGGTTAGGCCGGGTAACCGGCCCCCACTGGCCCTCATAGTTGCTCTCTGCCACCACCGCAGCGCTGATCTGACCGGGGACCGAGACGGTACCGTCGAACGGATCAGCGAACGTCGGACTGTCGATCATCGAGGCGGCGGGTTCCTCGGCCTGTGCCGGAGCCTCCGTGCCGGGCTCGGGCTTTTCTGCCGAGGAGCCGGACTTGCCGCCCGCGTCGCATCCTGCGAGCACGAGTGAGAGCGCGATTGCCATGCTGATCGCGATACCGGCTGTGCGAGTCATGCAGTCCCCTCCCCGCGAGTGACTTTCCGCCATTCTAGTGCGGGCTCGCCGTCGAACGCGACCCCCGGCAGTTTCAACGCACATCTAACGTAGGTGTTCCGCGCGTGCAACCACTTGTCTCGCTCGCCCCATCAGAATGGCGGCGAGGAGCGAGCAAGGGGGTGGTCGCCGAGCACACGTGAACGATGCCATGGCTCAAGAATCTGTTCCGACGGCGGCCGAGCCGCCGTCCCAACGCTCGAAGGGGCACTCACATGAATCGATCGCACATCGCGAGGCGCGTGCTTCACGTCCTGTGCTTGAGCGCACTCGTTACATCTCTGGTCGTCGGTCCGGCAGCAGCCGCACCGCTCGCGGCGCGCACGCAGCAGCGCGCGCCTCAGGTCAAGAACATCATCGTGATGATCTCCGACGGCATGGGCTACAACCAGATGGCCGCCGGGGACTACTACCTGTCCGGCCGGGCAGGCGCCAGCTTCGCGGGCATGCCGTTCAAGTCCGCGATGAGCACGTACAGCTACTACGGAACGTATGATCCCGCCGCCGCGTGGGCCTCGTTTGACTACGTCAAGGGCATGGCAACCGACTCCGCAGCGGC
>JBGSMX010000126.1:0-4097 GCA_041739935.1 Coriobacteriia bacterium
TGCCCGAGCGCGTTCGAGGTCGCGGGGTGGCGCGAGGGGGCGTAGAGGCCTTCTGGCCTAGCGTTCGCTCCGCTGCAAGAAGGCCTCGGTCGCGACCAGGGCTGCCGCCAAGACGACCTCGCCGGAGTTCGCGACCACGAACCCCACGAGGGCTGTCGGGATTGCAGCCGCGACCAGCTCGAACACGCCGCCTGCCAGCATCCACGGCCATCGTGTGCGCCGGGCCACGATCACCCCGCACGCGATCACCACGAGTACCATGATCACCGAGGGCAACGGCGGACCCGGGATACCCCCTGCGTTCGTGTAGTACACCAGGTCGGCCTGCTCGACGAGTTCGTAGCGCAGCAGCACGACAGAGTTCACCAGCCCCACCACCACCAGTGCGCCGTAGAGAATCCACGACCCGCGCATCCATGCGATCGGGCGTCGCGCGAAGGCACCCGTGCGCACGGCGAATGCCACGACTGTCACGATCCAGATGGGTGTGAGCAACGCATGGCCCAGGAAACGCGGGAAGCTCAGTATCGCGAGCAGCTGTCCGTCACCCACGAACGACCCGAGAGCGACCATCACATTGTCGTAGACCACAGCTGCGATGGGCAGGATGAGCGTGAGCGCGCCCACAGAGGGACGGCGACGATACAGGCGCCATGCCCACACCGCCAGTGCGGCCTGCGCCAGTCCGTAACCCAGATACGCGAGCGTGAGCACCGCCAGCCCCCTTACCGACCACTCGCGATGAACGCCGCGATCCACACCGTCATCGCGACAAACGTCACCGCTCCGCCGATCGTCCACCACCGCTGGTGGCGCGCATAGCGCTCCAGGTCGAGCGTGCCGCGCGAGCGGTGCCAGACGAGCCGGTTCGCCGTTCGCGCATACAAGTACTGCAGCGCGATAGTCGCGCCCACCATCGCCCAGCCCAGTACGGCGGTCCAGGCTCCGAACAGCTGCGGGCCGCGCACCACGTTGTCGACGAACGCCCACGCAGGCAGGAAGAACACGCCCGACCACAGCCCGTAGGCGACGCCCCAGATCGGCGCTACGAGAAACGCGCCCCAGTTGAAGCGAGGAAGCTCGGCGGGCAGCGGATCGGCCGGATCGTACGCCGCGGTGTGCGTGTCCTCGGCCACGGATCAGCGCGCCCCGAGGAACTCGTCGACCGTCAGATGGACATCTGCGGCGATCTTGCGGAGCAGCGTAGGTGAGATATCGCGACCGGAGTGGAATGGCACCGTCGTCACCCGACCGTCCGGGTGCTTGAACTGCTTGTGTGAACCGCGCTGGCGAACCAGAGTGAAGCCGTGCGCCTCGAGAAGCGCGACTACCTCGCGGGGCTTCAGAACCGGGACACTGCCCAATGTCAGGCCACCTGGATGGTGCGAAGGTCAACGAACTCCGACTCGAGCCTGGGCTCCCCGTCCTCCAGCAACATCTCGATTACCTCGCGGAGGTTCTCCTCGAGCTCATGCGTGTCCGCCGCCTGCGTGTGGGCGCCAGGCCATCCAGGCACGTAGCCAACGAGCAGACCCGTCTCGGGATCGCGCTCAACGACCATCGGGAACTTCCTCATGATGCGCACCTCCGACCCACAGGATACTCCGATTGCTCCTCGGCCATCTAGCCGAGAAGTCCCGCAAGCAGGGCACCCACGAACACCGCCGGCAGCATGTTGCCGACCGGCAGGCGCTTGATGCCGGCCAGATCCAGACCGATTGCGAGGATGAGCGCGCCGCCGACCGCCTCGATCGCAGCGATCACCGCGGGCGTCATGAACGGCTGCACGAACGAAGCGCCCAGCGCGATGCCGCCCTGCAAGATCGCGATCGGAATGACCGACAGGCCCACGCCCGCGCCGAGCGCGGCGGCCAGCGGTATCGAGGCGAAACCGTCGAGCAGTGCCTTGAGCGAGAGCAGTGACGGATCGCCCATGCCGTCCTGGATCGACCCGAGCACCGTCATGGCGCCGGTGCAGTACAGCAGCGAAGCGGTGACGAATCCCTCGACGAGCGTGTGGCCCTTCTCGCCGGGCTCGGTCGCCTTGCCTGGTGCGAGCGCGGGCATCTTCGCAGCCCGCTGCTGGAGCCAATGTCCGAACTGCTCGAGCCAGTACTCGATGCGCATCGCCTCGCCGAGCAACGAGCCCAGCAACAGTGCCCCGACAAGCACGAGCGCGGCGTAGGCACCCAGATGCGAATCGCCCAGATCGGCCAGCCCACCAAGCGCGATCGAGCCGCCGATGACCATGACCGCGAGCCCGATCGCGGAAAAGACGATCGCGCGGAAGCGCTCGGAGATGAGCCGACCGAAGACAAGACCGATAGCAGTGCCGATGAGGACGGCGACGATGTTGATGATGACGCCGGCACCCGGCACGCTACTCCCCCTCGTCGTCGAGCCAGAGCTTCTTGAGCTCTTCGGTAATGCGGTTGGCGCCCCTGGGCAAACCTGCCGCCCTGGAAGGATACTCCTGCGAACGGCGGCGCGCACGCGGCTTAGCGGAGTCGAACAGCACTTCGCGCGGCAGCGTTTCCCAGCCGTGACGCGCGTGCACTTGCACGCGCTCGCCCAGCTCGCGGTCCGAGCTCACCAGGCAGATCTTCTCGGCGGCTTGTTCCGCGAGCAAGGCCAGCACGTCATCCGCGTTCCCCGATCGCGAGTAGCGGATCTCAATGCTGCCGGCCATCTCGCGTGAGTCACCGCTGCCTCCGGCACCGTCGAAGACCACGACGATGCGGCCCGCTCCCAGAAGCGCCGTACCGCGAGCACGCACGCGCGCCACGAGCGCATCGCGCTGTGCCTCGAGACTCGAATCGCGGGTGGCGGGGTCGCCTTTGGTGACGTTGTAGCCGTCGATCACGTACAGCATGTCGGGTGCCTAGCCGGCTGCGTGGCCGGAAGCACCCGAACCGCCGTTGCCGCCGTTGCCTTTCGCGGCGTCGACGCGTGTCTTGACGCTGAGAAGCCAGGACGCGAGCTCGTCACCGCCTTCGAGAAGCTGGAAGTGCTGAATGGCGCAACCGCCGTCCGGGACGTCGACACCCACATGCCGGGCCACGCGCCAGTAGATGCACGCTTCCTCGTCGCAGTGGGCGTGGACTTCGAGTGCCGCACGCAGCTCGCAGGAATCCGACACGCTTCAACCGCCCTCGCACAGGTGCCATCTCTGGAGCGTATTGTAGCGTGCCTCTCGTTTCCTGTGCATTACACGGCCGTGTGCCTTGCGGCAGCTAGCCGATAGCCTTGCGCACCTCGGCAACGAGCTCCTCTGTGGAGAAAGGCTTGGGCAAATAACCCGTCGCACCGACCGCCAGTGCCGCTTCTCGATCGGCCTCGCCGCCCAGGGCGGTGACGAAGATGATGGGGACACTCCGGGTGGCCTCGTTATCCGCCAGCGTGCGGCAGAACTGCATCCCGTCGACGCCGGGCATCATGATGTCGAGCAGAATCGCCGCAGGCTGTTCCTCGGCAAGGGCCTTCATGCCCTCGAACACGGAGTTCGCCTCCATCACGCGAAATCCCTCGGCTTGCAGCATCATGCCGATCATCTCGGTGATGTCGTGCTCATCGTCAATGGTCAGGATAACGGGTGCTTGAGTCACCACAATCCCCTCTCACTTCGAGCCGCGCAGTGCGCGACTCACTCGCAACAGCAAGACGTCTTTGCGGACCGGCTTACTCACGTAGTCCGACACTCCCAATGTCAGTGCCCGCGCCTCGAACTCCCCATCGTTCACGCCCGTGAGCAGCACGACCGGCACACCCAATCCCGCCTGGGAAAGGGCCTCGAGTAGTTGCATCCCGTCCATGTGCGGCATCGTGACGTCCGAGACGATCAGGTCGAAATGCGAGTTGCGGGCGAGTTCGAAGGCCTGCACGCCGTCTTGCGCGAACACGATCTCGTAGCCTTCTGCGCTCAGTGCCCTGCCGATGAGCTCGCGGGTCGAAACGTCATCATCGGCGACAAGGATGCGCGGCTGGGCCGAGGCACCGATCAGGTGCTCGCCCGTGCGCAGCTTCTCGAGCTCGGACGAGCCGATGAGGCTCGAGCCCCCGAAGTCGCCGGGTGCAGGGGCGGGCGTAGCTGCACGCGC
>JBGSMX010000171.1:0-14265 GCA_041739935.1 Coriobacteriia bacterium
GCGTTCGCGCAGGCGGCGGCGCAGGTGCTGTCCTCGCACGGGCTCACCGTCAAGTTCTCCGACCGCTATCTGCCGACCCCGGCACTGTGCTGGTCGGTCGCGCAAGACGAGGCGGCGGTAGGCGGCGTCATGCTCACGGCGAGCCACAATCCCGCGCCCTACCTGGGCTTCAAGGTACGCATGGCCGACGGCGGTGCATCACCGGTCGCCTTCACGGATCGCATCGAGGCCACGCTCGAACCCTCGGCGCCAACGGCGCGCGGTGATTTTGAGACTGTCGATCTCGTGGGGCCGTACCTGGCCGCGCTCGCGGCCATGGTAGACGGTGAAGCGATTCGCGCCGCGAACCTCAAGGTCGCGGTCGATCCGCTCTACGGCGCAGGGCAGGGCTATCTCGCCGACACGCTGCGCTCGTTCGGCGTCGAAGTCACGGAGATCCACCACGAGCGCAACCCGGGATTCGGCGGTCTTCATCCCGAGCCGATCCCGCCGCACATCGACGAGGTGCGCGAGCTCGTCCGCAGAGAGGGACTCGACGCCGCCTTCATCACCGACGGCGACGCCGACCGTATCGGTGCCGCCGACATGCGCGGCAACTTCGTGAACCCGCACAGGATCATCTGCCTGGTCGCCCGCCACCTGATCGAGGACAAGGGCATGAGCGGCAGCATCGTCAAGACGCTGTCGACCTCCGTGCTTGTGGACAGGCTGGGCCGTCACCTGGGTGCGAAGGTCATCACGACGCCGGTGGGCTTCAAGTGGATCTACGAGGAGATGGTCAAGGGCGGCGTGCTCATAGGCGGCGAGGAGTCGGGCGGTATCGGCATCCCGACACACGTGCGCGAGCGCGACGGTCTGCTCATGGCGCTCCTGCTGGCGGAGATGATGGCGCAGCGGGGCATGGGACTTGGCGAGCTGGTCGAAGACCTGCTGGCGGTCACCGGCCCCATGGACTACACGCGTGCGGACCTGCGCCTGGACCGCGCGGTCATGGATGCCTTCCTGGCGTCCATCCCAACTATGGCGCCCGCGCAGATCGCCGGTTTCGAGGTCCATGAAGTCATCCGCACGGACGGCATCAAGTTCCTGCTGCCCGACGACGCGTGGCTGCTTCTGCGCCCATCGGGCACCGAGCCGCTCGTGCGCGTCTACGCCGAGGCATCCAACATGGGCGTCGTCGACGAACTCATCGCCGCCGGCAAGTCGCTCGTCACGGAAGGGTAGCCCCGCCCAATGCGCGTGACCATGCTCAACAAGTACTACCCTCCGCATCTTGGCGGCATCGAGTACCACATGCGCGACCTCGCCTCCGGGCTCACGGCCGCAGGCACGAAGGTGCGCGCGATCGTCGCGAATGAGGGGCGCGAACGCGTGACCGAGGATGTCGACGGCGTCGAGGTGATTCGCTTGCCGCGCCTCTTCTCGTACTCTTCGACGCCCGTCGCCCTTGAGATGTCGTCAGCCATACGCGCCGAGGAGTTGCGCACAGATGCGCCGGACATCTTCCACCTGCACACACCGTATCCGTGGGGCGAGCTCTCTTGGCTGCGTGCCCGTACGAGCACCCCGAGCGTAGTGACGTACCACAGCGACATCGTTCGACAGCGATACCTGGGGGCGGCTTATCGGCCATTCCTTCAGCGCATGCTCGATCGGGTGGACCTGATCATCGCCTCGTCGCCCAACATGGTCGAGCACAGCGAGTTGCTGGCTCCACGGGCCGAGAAGTGCCGCGTCGTCCCGTTCGGGATCGACGTCACGCGCTACGATGAGACGCCTCAGTTGCTGGCGCGGGCGACCGAACTGCGCGCCTCGCACAAGCGTCCGATCGTGCTGTTTGTCGGGCGCCTGGTGTACTACAAAGGCGCAGACGTGCTGCTGAGCGCCATGCGTTCGGTCGAGGCCGACGTCGTGTTTGTGGGTTCAGGGCCTCTGGAGGCACGGCTGCGTGAATACGCGTTGGCGCATGGCATCTCGTCGCGTGTGACGTTCCTGCCTCCCGTGTCCGACACTGATCTCGCGGCCTGGTATCGGGCGGCGGACGTATTCTGTCTGCCCAGCGTAGCCCGCTCCGAGGCATTCGGGCTCGTGCAGATCGAAGCGCACGCCTCGGGCACCCCGGTCGTTTCGACCGATCTGACAACCGGCGTGCCGTTCGCGAACCTCGACGGCGTGACCGGGCTCACGGTCCCGGTCGGCGACGCCGAGGCACTATCCGTCGCCCTCACGCGCCTCGTCACCGACGACGAGCTTCGCACCCGTCTGGGATCGCAGGCCCGCGCCCGCGCCCGCTCGGACTTTACGATCCCCCGCATGGCCGCCGACACCATCGCCGTCTACGAAGAGGCTGTCGCGATCCACGGAGGCCGCCGGTGAAGCGCTCGCGGTTCATAGCGCTGTCGGTCCTTCTCGACGCTGTGCTCGTCAACGTGGGTATCGTCGCCTCGTTCTACATCCGTTTCGGAGGCCAGCTCCCCGCGTTCAACTTCGAGCCGTACGTGGCGCTGGCGCCCATCATCACGCTCATGTACCTGGCCACCGGCTACGTCTACGGCATCTACGAGCCCGAGCGCACCGAGCACCCGTGGGCGGTCGTGCGCGCGGTCCTGGCGGCAGTCACGCTGGGCACCGCACTCACAACCGCGCTGCTGTTCTTCGCAGGCCCGGAGTTCTTCTCGTTCTCGCGACTCGTTATCGTGATCAGCTGGGCAGTCCTCAACGGGCTGCTCGTGGGCTGGCGCCTGCTGTTCCTGCGCGTCACCTCGATCACCTGGCCCGAGCAGCGCGTCGTGATCGTGGGCACGGATCCTGTCGCCTACGAGCTCGCCGAGGAGCTCAAGCACCGCGCCCGCTGGGGCTATCGCATCGTGGGCCTGGTCTCGACGGATGCGGCGGCCGACTCCGAGGCCAACCGCCCGCGCGCGGATGCCGACACGCTCCCGCCGGTACTGGGCACGCTGGAGAACCTCACGTCGATCATCGCCGAGCGCGATGTCGACCGCATCATCGTCGTCTCGCCGGTGGCCGTGCGCGAGCTCATCGAGGGCCTCACGCTTGCCGATGAGATGCGCGTTCGTGTCGATGTCGTGCCCGAGCTCTACGAGATCTTCATCGGCACGGTGGATTCGATGGTCGCCGATATCCCGCTCATGGAGATCACCCGCTCGACGGTGCCCCCCTGGTTCACGGCCGTGAAGCGCGGGGTGGACTTCTTCGGCTCGCTGCTCCTGCTGGCGGTGCTCAGTCCCGTGCTGCTCCTCTCGGCGCTTCTCGTGCTGGCGACCATGGGGTGGCCGGTCATGTTCGTGCAGGAGCGCGTGGGCCGCGAACTCAAGCCGTTTGACCTGATCAAGTTCCGCACCATGGTCCACGATGCCGAGAAGACCACCGGCCCCGTGCTGGCGGCACAAGACGACGTGCGCATCACGCGGGTGGGCCGATTCCTGCGCACGTACCGCATCGACGAGCTGCCGCAGCTCGTCAACATCCTCAAGGGCGAGATGAGTTTCGTGGGTCCGCGCCCCGAGAGGCCGTTTTTTGTGGAACGGTATGTGCAAGAGATACCCGGGTATCGCGAGCGCTTCCGTATCGCCCCCGGAGTGACCGGGCTTGCCCAGGTCAGCGGAGGCTACGCGACCACGCCCGAGCGGAAACTGAAGTACGATCTCATCTACATGTATCATCAGAACCTGCCCATGGACGCACAGATCGTCCTTGAAACCCTGCGTGTCGTGTTGACCGGCAGGGGAGCCAGATAGGAGAGCCACGTTGGCTAAGCGCGCGAACCGCACGTCCGACTCACGATCCAAGAACCAGACAGCCGGAGCGAGCGGCACAAAGATCGGAGCCAACTCGCAAGCGGCCGCCCGGGATCTGGGAGCCATGAGCACCCAGCAAAAGATCGTGTGGGTGTGCCTCAACGCCCTGGTCATCGTCGTGCCTATCGCAATGAGCAACTGGACCTGGCTCGGCTTCGATCTGCCCATGACCTACGACCAGTTCGACATCATCAAGGTCGTGTTGCAGCGCGGGCTCGTACTTATCGCGCTCTCCGCCTGGGCGTGGCAGATGTTCGTGCGCGGAGGCAAGCTGCGGCGCACCAAGATCGACTATCTCGTGCTCATACTCCTGGGATGGATACTGCTCACGACCGTGCTGTCGATCCACCCTCCGACCGCGGTCTTTGGCAAGTACCGCAGGTTCGAAGGGTTCATCTCGTTTGTCAACTACGCGCTGATCTTCTTCCTCATGACCCAGATGGTGGACCGCGCCTCGCGGATCCGGTCGTTGGCGCGCTCGCTGTTCATCGGCGGATTCATCGTGAGCCTCTATGGGGTCATGCAATACATGGGCATCGACCCCGTGAAATGGGGAAACCTGCCGTTCGAGGCGAACCGTGCGTTTTCCACCTACGGCAACCCCGACCTGTTGGGCGGCTACCTGATATTCCCGCTCGCCATCGGGCTGGCACTGGCGCTGTCCGAGAAAGACACGACCTGGCGCGTCATCTACTGGCTCGGATTCCTCACGTCTGTCGCGTGCTGGATCGTCGCGTTCACGCGGGGTGCGTGGATCGGCGGCATCGTCGCACTCGTGCTGGTGGGCGTCGTGGCTTTCCTGCACAGGGTGAAGCTCAATGCGGTTGACTACTCGTTCATGGGAGCGATCGGTGCTGTCGCGACCACGCTGGTGGTTGTGTCGCTGTCTGCTGCATCGCAGGTCATGAACGTGATCGCGCGCCTGGCCTCGATTCTGGACTTCGGCTCGGGCTCGGCAAGGACCCGCTTCGAGATCTGGCAGGCCGCTATTGACGCGATCAAGGACCGCCCGATCTTCGGGTTCGGCGCCGACACGTTCCGGCTGGTCTTCCCCCGGTTCAAGCCCGTCGAATACGTTGCCGATGCCGGCTATCTGTCTGTCGCCGACAACGTGCACAACTACCCGCTGCAGATCACCGCAGCGCTCGGCATACCCGGGTTCCTGCTGCTCTACGGCACGTTCGGGGCCGCAGCGTGGTTCTCGGCGCCGCTGATCTTTCGCCGGCACGAGGGCTCCGACCGGCTCGTACTCGCCGGATTCTGGGCAGCCGCCGCCGGCTACCTGGCGCACTTGATGTTCGGCATCTCGGTCACCGGCTCATCGTTCCTGCTGTGGGTTGCCATGGCCGTCGTGCTCTCGCCGCTTGCCCGCACCGTTGATATCAAGGCACCCAGGTGGGGCATCTGGGCGGCCGTCGTGGCCGTGGTGCTCGCCATCGCACTGTCGGTGGGCAATCTTGTGTACATGCGCGCGGACTATCATTACCTGCGCGCCCGTGTCGTAGACCAGGGTCCGACACGCGTCGAGCAGGTCGAGAGGGCACTCGCGTTGAATCCTTATAACGACATGTACCGTGCTGAGCTCGGTCTGGCGCATATCGACAACATGGTGGCCTACTTCAGTCAGGCGCGAAGCCTTCCCGAAGCCGAGGCGGGACCCTACATCCAGTCGGCGCAATCCGAGTTCCTCAAGGCCGAGGAGGCGTTGCTCGACACCATCGAGTTCGTGCCGTGGGAGTACGACAACTACGTCTTCCTCGCAAATCTCTATAACGTGGCGGCAGACACACTCGACCCCGCGTACCGTGAGCAGGCGGTCGAGATCGCCCGCCAGGGCATGGAGGTCGAGGAGTACGGTCCCGCGATTCGCTACCAATTGGCCCGCGCCCTGATGGAACTTGGAGAGTACGACGAGGCACGCGAGCATGCCGAGACGGCCGCTCGCATGGATCCGAGATACTTCGAGATCGTGATGCTCCTGGGCGAGATCAATCTGAAGGATGGGGACCTTGAAGCGGCGAAAGCCGCATACGAGACCGCACGGGGAATGAACCCTTCGTATGCGGGTCTCGAAGACACGCTGCAGTCGATAGAAGAGAGTCTGGCGGCCCAGAGCCGGTAGGGAGAGTCCCTTCCGGCGAACAGGGCCGAGGGGAAGGACCTATGACGCAGATCTACGTACCGCCCACAACCATACAGAGGCTGCCTGTCTACCTGCGCTGTTTGATCGAGGCGCAGAGCCAGCGCATGACCCTGGTCAGTTCCGTACAGATAGCCGACATGGCTGGGACCAACGCCGCCCAGGTCCGCAAGGACCTGTCGTATCTGGGCGAGTACGGCACCCGGGGGATCGGCTACGAGGTCGACGCGCTGATCGCGCACCTGACCCGGTGGATGGGGCTGGAACGGACGCGGCGCGCGGCCATCGTGGGCTTCGGGCGTCTGGGCTCGGCCTTGCGCAGCTACGGCGGATTTCAGGACCGTGGGATATCGATCGTGGCGGTATTTGACGCCGACTCAGACAAGATCGGAACCGCGAGCGGGGATCTTGTTGTGGAGCCCGTCTCGGAACTCGGCAAGGCGGTTGCTCGTGAAGATGTCGAGATCGTGATAATCACCGTTCCGGCCGATGTCGCGCAGCACGTGGCCGACACCGTGGTCGATGCGGGAGTCAAAGCGATCTTGAACTTCGCGCCCATCTTGCTCGAGGTGCCCAGGGACGTGGTGGTCCGGCAGGCTGACATGGCCGGCGAGCTGCAGATCCTGTCGTTTCACCTGGGTGAGGCGGAGCGCGTCGATAAGTGACCCGCAACCGCCATGAGGATGTGACCGTGGAGACCCCCGCTGACGCGGTCGAGATCGATCAGACACCGCCCGATGTCTCGCAGAGCGCAGTGCCCGCCTCGGACACGGCAGAAGCCACCCTCGTACCCATGTGGCTCGCCGGGCTCGTTCTCGTGTTGCTTATCGCAGTCATGGGCGTGGGCGGCTACATTCTCGCCGGCATCGTCTCGGGCCAGGCCGACGCCGGCACGCCGCTTGGCCGGGAGATCGAGCGTCTGCAGCAGTCGATCGCGCAGACCCCGGACGACCCGGCCGCGCACCTGGCACTGGGCTTCGCCTTCCAGCAGGAGCGCAGATTTGACGAGGCGCTCGTGGAGTACGACCTCGTCCTCAAGTACAGCCCCGGCGACACCGCCGCGCTCTACAACATGGGCATGATCTTTCTCGAGCTCGACCGCGACAAAGAGGCCGAGGAACGCCTGTGGGACGTGCTCGAGGTTGACGAGACGCACGTGCTTGCAGCAAAGGCGCTTGGTGAGTACTACGCGGGTCGCGAAGAGTACCGCTCGCTCATCGTCGCGGTCCGTCCGGCCGCCGAGGCGAATGCGACCGCTGCCGACCTGCAGTACCTGATGGGCCTTGCCTACGAGAACCTCAACCGCGTCGACTGGGCCGAGGCGCGCTATCGGCTGGCGCTCACCTACGTGCCCGACATGGAGCTGGCCCAAGACGGTCTGCGGCGGCTCGGTGTAGCCGATGAGTGAGACCTCGCGCTGGCATCTGACGCCGAGACAAGCCTTCACGATCCTCGCAGTCGCCCTGGCCCTCGCCCTGATCGCGCTCGTCCTCTATCTGCTCCTCATGCTCGAGAATGGGCCGCTGAGCGGCTTGTTCGGCGGGGAGGTGAACGGGAATCTTCGCGCGCTCGTAGTCATCGAGGGTCCCGGGACCGGTGAGCAGCCGGAGTTCGAACGCCCTCTGGGAGTGGCCATGTCGCCGTCCGGTGACATCTACGTGGCCGACACCGGCAACAACCGGATCTGCGTGTTCAACAGGCGCGGGCGCTTCTTGTTCGAGTTCGGCGGGCACGGAGTGGCCAAGCCGGCACCCGGGATCGATGCGACCTGGGACGAGGGCGAACTCAACTTCCCCATGGGTCTCGACATCGATGAGGACGGCACCGTGTACGTGGCCGACTTTCGAAACGACTCGATATCCGTATTCAGTCCGGAAGGCGAGTTTCTGCGTCGCTTTCCCGATCCCTACACGCCTACGGGCCAGGGCAGTTCCGGCCAGGACGGTGCCGGTATCGCGGTCACCGATGTGGCGGTGCGAGACGGCAAGGTGTACGCGACCGATGCGTATCAGGTGCTCGTGTTCGCAACGACAGGCGAAGTGCTGGACCAGTTCGGCAAACCGGGCACCGGGCCCGGAGATCTCGACCGGCCCAACGGCATCGACGTGGGCGAGTACGGGACGATCTTCGTGGCGGATTCCAACCACAACAGGGTGACGGCCTTCACAGCGCAGGGCGATGTTGCATGGAATCTCGGAGAAGCTGTTAACCAGGTGGCCGGAAAGGCCGACCATATATTTGGACTGCCCAGAGGACTCACGCTGACCTCGGACGGAATGTTGCTGGTGGTTGATTCCTTCGAGTTCGACCTTGTCGAGGTAGGACTCGACGGAACGCTCGGCGAAAGATACGGCAGTAGAGGAGTGGAGCCGGCGCAGTTCAACTTCCCCAACGGCATCGACGAATCCGAAGGCCGGATCGTTGTCGCGGACAAGGAGAACGACCGCGTTCAGGTACTCGAGCTGGTGAAGTGAACGCTGGCGTGAAACTTGCTCGTATTATGGCAGCTCAGGTACTATGAAAGGGATGTGCATCACGGGCTTGACTCCCGCAGCAACAGATAGGCAGGTCCATTTGTCCCGCAGTCTCGTCTGGCTCGCGGCTCTTTGTGTGTGCGCCCTGTGCGTGACGGCGGCGCCTGCTTTCGCGTACGACGAGCTCACGCCCCCGACCGGCAAGAACTGCAACGACTGCCACGGTCTGGAAGAGGGCGAGACATCCCCCACGGTTGCGGCCACGCGCAAGGGTCCGCACGGTGGCTACTCTACCGGCACGCAGAAGTGCCAGAGCTGTCACAGCGTCCACGTTGCGCCTGCGGGCGGGATCATGCTGCTCCCCGGCGCGACCATCAAAGACACCTGCCTCAGCTGCCATGACGGTACCGGTGGCGAGGGTGTGTACGGCGTTCTGGCGGCCCGGGGCATCACCGATATCGGCGCCGAGCATCGCGTCGAGTCCACAGGCCTCGTTCCCGGTGGAGATCCCGCCGGCGGCGACAGCACGGAATCCTTCTCGGCGAGCAACGGGTTTCTGACCTGCAGTGACTGTCACAGCCCGCACGACGCCGCAACGGTAGATGCGTTCTACGGCGACCGCGTCCGCGACGCTTCGGAAGCTCCTCAGTCCGAGGCGACCAACCTGACGCCGCCGACGAACCGCCTGCTGCGCCAGAAGCCCCGCAGTGCCGACACGAGTGTGACCGTTTACGGTTCGAGCTGGTGCGGCGCGTGCCACAGGGGCCGCTTGTCCGGTTCCGCCGGCGTCATCAACCACCCGGTCGAGACCGAGACGGCAGGCTTCGCATACGACAACGTCTCCCGAGTCGACGGCGTGGGGCTGCTCACCACCTCGATGGGCACGCTGGGCGGCAGCAACTTCGGCTACACGATGCCCGCCACCCGCACCGTCGAGCAAAGCGGTCACGACCCGATTTGCCAGCAGTGCCACGAGGACTCCCGCAACGTGGGCGACGTTACGCAGGGCACGATCGGCGCTGGCGAGGTCTTCAAGATCACGACTCCCGACGGCACGACGTCGACTGACAACCCGCGGTTCCAGACGTTTCCTCACGAGTCCGAGAATTCGGCGTTCCTGGTCGAAGAGGATGACGATCTGTGTCTGAACTGCCACGTCCCACCGGGCGGATAGGTCACGCGACACCCCCTTGCGTACTTCGCACGCCTCAGCTCGTCACACTCAGGCTTCTTCATCATGCCTCCTAGCTCGACGAACGCTATTCTCTGAAGGAGGCTTTCGACCGCTCGCGTCGAAGCTGGAGCAGGGAGACTTCATGCCCGATGAGGGCATTGCCTGCTCGGAGATCGAGACTTGCTGGGTTCAGCGCCGGGAGGATTCTTGAGCGACCCGGACATCATCACCGACGATGTCGAGGTAGGCCAAGCAGGAGCCGACGGCGAGGCGGGCGGGCTGAACGCGAAGCGCGCTCTGGTTCTCGTCGTGCTGCTGCTTGCGCTGCTGATTGCCGTGACCACTGCAATCGATGTATGGGTGAGTCGTGGTCCCGACCAGGCCCGTTTCGTCACCCGCAACCTCGAGTGCCTGCAGTGCCACACGGAGCTCATCCCCGAGCTGGACCGCGCGGCCGTGCACAACCCGTTCATGATTCGCGAGTGCGTGGTGTGTCACACGCCTCACGGCAGGGAGGTCGAGCGCACGCTCTACCGCGGCTCGTCACGCACGTGGCAGAGGATTCGAACGCTCATCGAGTGGCTTCCGCTTAAGTGGTTCTACCAGGTCTACGACGATGCATCCGGCGTGACCGGCTCAGACGGCGGCGGCGAAGTGGTGAGCGTCACGACCGAACAGGTCAAGGACAGCGAGTCCAATCTGGTCGTCCCGGCCGACAAGCTGTGTTGGACCTGCCACGGGGACCTGGGCCCCGGACTGTCCATGTCGTACCCGCACGCGCCATTCAAGGGCGGGTTCTGCACGAACTGCCACGACCCGCATGCGTCTGACTTTCGCGTGCTGCTCGTTCAAGACGAGCGGGACTTGTGCGTGACGTGTCACCCCATCGCCGCCGAGATGGCCCGTGACCAGCTTCACCCACCGTTCGAGGGCAGGTTCTGCACGAACTGCCACAACCCGCATGCCTCGGAATACCGGGGTATCCTGACCGACAACCAGCGCGACCTGTGCTTCACGTGTCACCCCTCGGTCGCGCCGCTCAGCCTCAAGCCGGTGCAGCACAACCCGTTCCTGTACGACAATTGCACGGGGTGCCACGAGCCTCACGGGTCGGATTTCCGGCCGCTGCTGATCGATGCGCAGCCCGACCTTTGTTACATGTGTCATCCCGCCATACAGCAAGACTTCCTCAAGACGAGCCATCATCCCGTGGGCACCATCGCGCTTAACTGCGCGGACTGCCACGATCCGCACGGGGCGGACTACGCGGCCCTGCTGATCGCCCGGGACAACGCGCTGTGCTACACGTGCCACGACACGTATCCCGAGCAGGCTACCTACGACGGTTCCGCCCACTGGGACGAGCGGATCTTGTGTATCCGTTGCCACACCCCTCATGGCTCGGAGTTTGCTCCCATCCTCACCAACAGCAACCCGGATCTGTGTCTCGAGTGCCATCCACCCTCGGTGTTCGACGACACTCCGGCCAACGAGCACAACAACCATCCGGTACGTCCGTCGTTCTACGATGTGAATGCAAGAAAGCCTTTGACGTGCTCGTCCACCTGTCACGATCCACATGGCACGTCACACAACTACATGCTGCGCTACTATGATTTCCCGAAGGACGGCAATTGCCTGATCTGTCACCGGGTGACGCCCGGTAACAAGGTTGGCGTAGACTTCTAGGCTCCAGACCACTTGCGAAGGACACGGAACATGGCTCGCTTCTCGATCGTGGCAGGCTTCAAGGACCCGGATCGTCGCCCGCGGTTCATCATCTGGACCGGCGTCGTGGTGCTTGCACTCGCGATCGTCGTTGTGGCGGCTCTCGGCGTCACTTCGTCGTACTGGTTCTGCGCCAACGGCTGTCACAAGGTCCAGGACGACACGATCACCGCGTATCTGGCGTCCACGCACTCCGAGGTCTCGTGCATGGCGTGTCACATGCCGGTGAACTCCGATCCGATCACCTTCCTGATGCACAAGGCCGAGGCTCTTGGCGAGCTCTACCTGACGGTGAGCGGGAACTTCGAGATACCGCTGAACGGGGCGTCGCATCTGGCTATGGAGATGCCGTCCGAACAGTGTACGCAGTGCCATTCCACTAACCGCCCGATCACGCCGAGTGCGGGCATCATCATCGATCACGCGATTCACGCGGACAACGACGTCAACTGCACGGTCTGCCACAACCGGATCGCGCACGCGGACCAGGACATCGAATTCGTGAACGTAGACCCCACCACCGGCGAGCTCAACCGCCCCCACGCGGACTTCATGGCGATGACCGCGTGCTTCCGCTGCCACACGCAAGAGGGCGGCGATGCGCCTCCGGGCGCGTGCGAGGCGTGCCATCCCGCGGACTTCGAACTCAAGCCGGCCAACCACCTCGAGGCCGGGTTCTACGCTCTTGGCGGCGACTCGCATCTTCACGCGGATCTCGCGATGGAGGCATGGAACGAGACGAGTGCGACCGCCGAGGCGAGCGGAACTGCCGAGACCACGGCATCTGCCGAGCAGGCCGAGCCCTCAGAGACCGAGCACGAAGGTGAGGGTTCCGAGGTCCGATCCATTGATGACGTCTTCTACTGCGGCACGTGTCACTCAGATGCGTTCTGTGAAGACTGCCATGGCGTGCCCATGCCCCACCCGGCGAACTTCGTCGAAGGTCATGGCGATGTGGGCAAGTCCCGGCCCGGGGTCTGTGCGAACTGCCACGCGAAGGGCGATCTGGCCACATCGGGCGGCCTCGAGTTCTGCAACTCGTGCCACCACGCTGCAGCCGACCCGGCGCAGCCGTGGATCCCGCAGCATTTTGGAGTCGTACGCGAGACGGGCGCCGAGCCGTGCTTCGAGTGTCACAACCCGACGTACTGCGCTCAGTGCCACGTCCGCGGGGTGCAGTGAAGTTCCTCGGCAGGAGTGTCTCCCCGCGGCGCCTGAGCCTGACCCTGCTCACCGTTGCCGTGGTCTTCGGAGGCGCGCTGGCGTTGTGGCTGCTTGCGCTGAGCAACCGCCCGCTCGAAGAGGGCATCGACTACGCTGACTTCTCTGCGGATTCGACGGCCACCGTGGTGTTTGCAGGCGAGTTCCCTCCGCTGGAGCGCGACCCGATGTTCCGCCCGCTGGCGATCGATGGCGATGGCGAGCGCATGTTCGTCGTCGAATCGAATCCCGGGCAGATCTCCGTACGCGGCTACGATGGTTCCCTGCTGGAGACGTTCACGATTCCCGCAGCCCAAGACGCACCCGGCTTCTTCCCGATCGACGTCGCGGTTCTCGACGACGGTCGGCTGGGGGTGGTTGATGCCGCAGCCGCGCGTGTGGTGATCGTCGATCCCGACGACCCGGAGACGTTCGAGCTGCTCGACGAGGGGCCTGCCATGCTGCAGCCCACATCGATCGAGGCGAGCGGCGGGCTGATCGCGGTCGCCGATGCCGGAGACGCCTCGGTGCGCGTCTACGATGCGGACGGCGGCTTCGAACGTGTGCTGGGCCGCGACCTTCAGCCGCAACTGACGTTCGTGGGCGGGATGCTTATCGACGAGGCGGTTATCTGGATAGCCGATTCGAACGCCGGGCGGGTGATCGGTCTGGACCCGCGCACGGGCGAGATGATCACGAGCCTGCAGCAGCGTTTCGATCTGCCGCGCGGGATTGCGCTGTCGCTGGGGTCGCGATTGTCGATCGTCGACACGTTCGCACGGGAAGTAGTGCTGTTCGACCCGGTCGATCAGGTGATCGCTGATATCGTGGCCAACGAAGACACCGAGCGCTTCGACGAAGGCGGGCAACTGGATGCGCCCGAGTCGGCGTTTTGGGATGCGACGGAAGACCGGCTCTACGTGGTAGATCCGGGGCAGGGGCGCGTGAAAGTCTACGGCGTGCGTGAGGCACCGGCACAATGAACCGGCGATCGGGCAGCGGGACTACGCGCACGATCGCAGCGGTAGCGCTCGTCGCCTCGTGTGCGCTGGTTGTCTGGGCTGTGGTCGGATGCGCGCCGACAACCCCAGAAGTCGCGGGTTCGCCGGTTGACAGCGTCGAGCGCCTGCTCGAGTTGCGCGCCGAGCGCTCTACCGATGCCTCGGCGTACGCCGAAGTCCTCGTCGATCCGCAGGTAGCGCTCGATTTCGCCGCGTCTGCCGAGGCCGAGCAAGAGGCCACCACAACCCCCACGCCCGAGTGGGAGACGCCCTACGAATCGTCGCGTGAGACGACCGCCGCGAGCGTGGTCGTGGTCTGGATTCCCGATGCGAACCACGCCGACTGGCCTGTGGCCACGGTGTTCGAAGTGCAGCTGCTCGAGGGCACCTGGCGCGCAGCGGATGCCGCGCCGGTCGCCTCGGCAGACGAGATACCAGCGCCTGTCGAATAGAGTCCGTGCACAATTCACGAACAGTAGCTACAATACGCCCGTTGGCAAACTAACGAAGTTCTGACGGAGTCTGAACGCAGCGACTCTCGCCAAGGAGGCACCCACCACATGCCCGAAGTCACACACGTACCCGAGGCATCCGTCTATCGCCTCTCCCTGTACCACTGCTATCTGGGTGAGCTACTCAGGAGTGGTGAGACCGGCCGCATCACATCGCGGCATCTGGCCAAGGAACTCAACGTCAAGGAAGAGACGATCCGCCGGGACATGTCGTTCAT
>JBGSMX010000219.1:0-1897 GCA_041739935.1 Coriobacteriia bacterium
ATCTGACCTGCTATTTCCTTGGTAGCGGGGACAGGATTCGAACCTGCGACCTTCGGGTTATGAGCCCGACGAGCTACCAGACTGCTCCACCCCGCAATATCCAGTTCGCCTCTCGGCGGATTGCCAGGATAACACCGCTGGCAGTGCAGCGCAAACCAACCGCGGCGCCGACGGGGCCCTTGTCTGTCAACAATCTATGTGGGAATTGCACCTACTCCAGTATCGCCGCCACCGAGTCGCGCACCGCCTGGCTCACGGCGCTCGTGCCACCCAGATAGCGCACTTCGTAGATCGTTTCCTTGTTCGCTTCCAGCACCGTCGCCACGTTCGCGTTCAGGTAGGCGCTCTTCGTGAGCAGCATGACGGAGCCGTCGCGGCCCTGCAGCACACCACCCGCAAGCGCATCCGGGAAATTCTCGCCGGTTGCGATCGCCAGACAGTTCCACTCGAGCCCGTGCGCGACCCCGTACGTCGCGACCACGACCGCGGTCGAGTAGCGGTCGGCGCCAGCCAGACGGGTCACGTTGATGTCTCCGTACGTCGTGTTGAGCGCGTTTTCGATCAGTGCGGGCACGGCAGATGTCCCGCCAAGCACCAGGACCTCGGAGACGCCGGTCATGGCGGTCTTGGTCGCGGGCGCGATGCCGGTGGGCTTGGTGAGGAACAGCGGCCAGTGTAGCCCTGCGGACAGCGGTGCCGCGGCAAGCGCGTCGGGGTAGTTGGCCCCGGTCGCCATGAGCGCCGTGCCGTCGTATGCGCCACCGAGCTCATCGATCGTGCGCGCGCCCACCGCATCGGCGGTCAGGTAGCGCGTCGATCCCGCGATGCGCTCGACGTTGGCGTTGCCCAGCATATTGTTGAGTGCGGTCTCGACACTCGCGTTCACGGCCGAAGTCCCGCCCAGGATGATGGCGTGGGTCGCCTCAAGCCGCTCGATCTCATCGACGACACTGCCGGGGATCATGCTCGTGTCGGTGAGCAGGATCGGGCCTTCCATGGCGCCGGCAAGCGCGCTGCCGCCAAGGGCGTCAGGCCAGTTGCGGCCCGTCGCGATGACGACCCAGTCAGCCCCGTCGGGGAAGGCCTGCTCAGAGACGGCCACCGATGTCTCGAAGCGGTTGTCGCCCTCGATGGGAACTTCCACCACCTCGGCAGGTGTGACTGTGATCGTCACGGTGACCGTGTTCGAGTACGCCGCACCGTCAAACGCACGGTACGTGAAGGTATCGGTGCCAAACCAGCCTGCCGCCGGCGTGTAGGTGTAGCTGCCGTTGGCATTGAGCGTCAGGACGCCATGAGCCACATCGCTCACGAGCGATGCCGTCAGGGCACCGCCGTCGATGTCGCTGTCGTTGCCCAGCACACCGGGAGCAGCCACGTCGAGCACGCTGTCCTGCTCCACGCTCGCACTGTTCGCGACCGCCACAGGCGCGTCGTTGGCCGCTGTGACGGTGATCGTCACGGTTGCCGGAGCGGAGTCAACTCCGCCCTCGGTGAGTATGTACGTGAAGGTATCGGTGCCATTCCAGTTCGGGTCGGGCGTATAGGTCCAGGCACCGGTCGCGGCGTTGATCGTGGCATCGCCGTGCGCCGGCTGTGTGGCCACCTCGGCCTGCGTCTGGCCCTCGTTGTAGGTGTCGTTGCCGAGCACGCCGGGCGCGACAACGCTCAGCGCTGTGTCCTCGGCGGTCGTACCTGAATCATCGACCGCATCCGGAATCACGGTAGACCAGTCCACCAGGGTGTTGTCGCCGTCAGCGTCCTCCTGGCGGGCCTTACCGCATATGCCCACGTTCAGGTCGAGCACGGGGTCTGTCATCAGGCTGAAGTCCGCGATCCACTGGCCTGCGGCGGGCCACGAAGCTTCGATCTCACCCATCCAGCCTTGCGAGAAGCG
>JBGSMX010000092.1:0-2637 GCA_041739935.1 Coriobacteriia bacterium
CCGCGGTGTCGACATCGGCGAAGTTGCCGGAGCGCACCACGTCCTCTGTCCCGAGGTACTGGCCGTCCGCGCCCCAGAAGTGGAGCTTGAGAAGGCCGCCGTACTGGTCGGGCCAGGTCGCGTCAGCTTCGGTGTTGAGGCCTGTCGATCTCACCCACGCGCTCGCTTCGAGATGTTGCCCGGGGTAGACGGGATAGGCCGAGGTGCCGTCTGGATGCGACTTGACATATGCGGTGCTCGCCGATGCCGTCGACCTGTAGAAACGAAGGCACTTTGCGCCGGTCCTGCCGCCGGTGACAAGGCTTACACTCACACCGGTTGTATCTCCGGCACTGACCCAGTTAGGTGTGCCGAGTGCGCTTTCGAACCCCGGGTCCGGGGCCTGGTTGTCATCTTTGACCAAGGTCGGCGCCGGCGTGCGCCACGCCTCCCACGGGTCTGATGCCTGCGCCTCGTCCGAGCGGTAGGTGGTGCCAAGCGAGAGCGACCCTCCACGCGCCGGGCCAGACAGGTCCTCGCGTGTGACCACCAGCGCGCCAGTCTGCAACTCGACAGAGGCACCCGCTCCAATCGAATCGGCGGCGCGGTGTCCTTCTATTCCGCCTTGCCCCATCGACGAGACAATCGAGCGGTAGATGAACGACTGCCACTCGGTCCAATCACTCCACACCACGCCGTAGTCCTGACTGTCGCCAGCGGCCCGCATCCGGATGAAGTAGCGCTCGTTCTGTTGCCACCCTCCGGCCGGGTCCTGCGTGATGGTGTATGAGGGGAGTGTGTGGCTCTCGTCGGTGAGATCGATCAGCGCCGTCGCTCCGGGACGCTCGGCGACCTGGATCTGAATGCCGCTTTGCGGCTTCTTGATAAGAGCGCCGTCTATCTCTATGCGGTGCCGGTCATCGTCATAGTCCCACACGACGGTGGGGTCACCATCGACCGTCACGTCTGCCGAAGGCGAGACGATCTCTACCTTGGGCACCGTCGTCCAGGCGAGCCGAAAGAACGGATGCTGCTCACCAGGAACGCCCGAACCGTCCACATCCCACCCGACGTAGCGGCAGTAGCCGGCCCCCGCATCACCCCACAGCATGATGCCGTGATTCGTGCCGGGGTTGTCGTACCATTCCTTGACGATGTCGGTCACGT
Source organism: Coriobacteriia bacterium (assembly GCA_041739935.1). Lineage (GTDB taxonomy): Bacteria > Actinomycetota > Coriobacteriia > Anaerosomatales > JAGXFU01 > JBGSMX01. Next base: position 1,147 of record JBGSMX010000092.1, read on the forward strand.
ACAGATCGCTCGTCGCGTCATCGTACTGTGAGAAGCTGCCCCAGTAGGCAGTGGACGGCTGCTGGTTCCACGTGATCGTGTCGGCATTCCAGCTGCTCGTGATCTTGTTGAACTTGACGATCTTCGGATTCGGGCTGGCGGCGTAGTCCCATAGTGCGAGCCTTGCATAAATGATCTCAACATCGCGGTCGAGATCTCGAAGGTCCGCAAGCGCATCGTCAAGCAGGGTGGACTTCACAAACGAGCGAAGGTAGTAGCTGTCCTGCTGACCGACCTTGAGCGGGAATGCCCCATCCTCGTACCAACCGTGAAGGTTGTAGCTGGGATACTGACTCGACACGAACACCGTGTCGCTCGCGTAGGCGCGGCTGATCCACGAGTAGAGGATCGTGGGGTCAATCCGCACGGGGTAGACGCGCTCGGACGAGGCGAGCCAGTCTTTATCGGCGACAACGTCCAGCCTCCAGCCGCTGAGACTGGGCTGTAGCTCGTAGCGCACGTCCCGTGTGACGGCGGGCTCTCCATTCTCATCTTGCGAACTATCCTCCATGATCGGCGGCAGAATCTCGAAGACAGGTACGGTGGATTCCGCGGACACGAAGTCGACGCCGCCCGCTTCGTTGATACTCGGCGTCAGTCCCTCAGAGACCAGATCGAAGCTGTAGACGTTCCTCCCCGTGTACCGGTCGAGCACGATCGTCTCTTTCACGCCGCCCGACCCGGACACGTACTCGAGACTCGCTCCTTCATACGCCTCAGGGTAGGCGACTCGCCCTGGAGCGAAGGGCGCCTGAAGCGCTTCGGAGTCGCTCGCGACGGCGGCCTCGGGAAGAAGCGGCCTGCTCGCGGGGCGGAAAGCTACCCGCGCAACGCTCGTCTCCACACTCACCCAGTCGCTGCTAAGGAAGCTGTCTTCAAGTTGGGTGGGCAGCAGAGCGTGAAACGCGTTGGCCTTCGACGAGAAGAAGGTACCTCGGGAAGTCAGGGTCTCTTCGAGCGAGGCGTCGATCGGCAGGAGCGTGGACGTGGCCTCGGACCTATAGTGCACCGGCTGCATGAAGAACTCGGTCTCGTGGGTGCCATCGGATAGCTCGAAGGTCTTGGAAAACTCGGTCCGCTGCTTCACGACCTCGAAACGTGTTACCGGGGGGGGGCGAGGCGGCGGCCGGGGCGGGTGCGAACGGCGTGCCGACCACGAGCATGGCGAGGGACAGTGTCGCTGAGACGGCGTGGCGCAACGCGCGAACGAAGTGTCGCATGGTGGTACCCCTTCTCCCCTTGGCGAGAAGCCGCACCCCAATGCGACTCCTGCTGTCAAAGTACCCAAACCAGCGAGCGTGCGACCTTCAGGATACATCAGGATGGATAGGGCTGATTGCGTGCCATCGATGTAAGTCGACCCACTATCAATGCAAGTTGACTTTCATTGCATGTGGGTCTACTTTCATTCTATGAGACCAACCATCACTGTCGATAAGATATTCGGGACAC
>JBGSMX010000251.1:0-2548 GCA_041739935.1 Coriobacteriia bacterium
GGCGCTGCCTGCGCGGACGGGGGCGCGAGCTCGAGCACCTCGATGCGCTCCGCAAGCGAATGCAGTGTCAGCTCCCCATCGGGACGTGCCATGCGGGTGAGCGCTACCTCGAGGGACAGCCGGGGATCTGACGACCAGCGCACCTCGGATCCCAGCTCGCCCAGCAAGTCCAGGATGCGCGCAAGCCGATCGGGGCCAAAGGTCGCGGACTGCGAGGTGAGCCTGGCCAGATGCTCCTCGGTCGTGTCCACGATTCCCGTCGCGTCGCCAACAGCCGCAGCCACGTACAGGTCGCGAAAGTGCCCCGTCAGGTCCCGGACGAACTCGGTCATGTCCACGCCGCTTGCAGCTAACCGAGCTACGAATCGGAAGCATCCGGCGATGTCCCGTGCTGCCACAAGATCCGCGAGTTCGATCAGCAGCGCCATGTCCACCTCGCCGAGCAACCCCTCGACGTCGTCGAGCGCGATCTGCTTGCCCGTGAAGGCGGCCAGCTGTTCGAGTGTGGTGATCGCGTCGCGCATCCCGCCTGCCGCATGCTTCGCGATGAGCGTGAGCGCGCCCGCGGCAACCGTGATCTGCTCCTGGGCCGCGATATCGCCGAGCCTGCCCACGAGGTCCTCCACGCCGATACGGTGAAAGTCAAAGCGCTGGCAACGCGAGTGGATCGTCTCGGGAACCTTGTGCGGATGCGTGGTGCACAGGATGAAGACCGTGTGCGCCGGAGGCTCCTCGATGCTCTTGAGCAGCGCGTTGAACGAATGCGTCGACAGCATATGGACTTCGTCGATGATGTAGACCTTGTAGCGGCCGCGGGTCGGCGCATAGACCAGGCGGCCGATGATCTCCTCGCGAACGACATCCACCTGCGTGCGCGATGCGGCATCGAGCTCGTAGACGTCGGGATGGCGGCCCTCGGCGATGTCGATGCACTGCTGGCACGTCGCATCGGGGTCCGGCGTGGGCCCCTGCTCGCACTCGAGCGCCTTGGCCAGAATCCGGGCGGCCGTGGTCTTTCCCGTGCCCCGCGGCCCGGTGAACAGGTAGGCGTGCGCCACCGAATCCTCGGCGATCGCATTGCGCAGGGTGCGAATGATGTGCTGCTGCCCCACGACGTCATCGAACGTCTGAGGGCGGTACTTGCGGTACAGGGACTGGTGGGCCACGACGAGCCTTTCGAAGGGTGCTTCCGCCGCCGAGAAGTATACAGGGTCGCACCGACACGAGTGCGACCCCGACTCAGCGCCCCGAGTGGACCCCGGACGCTCGACAGAGGCCGCTTATGGCTGCTTCCTTCCGGATCTGACCAGGTTCACGACGTGCCGCCGTCCGAGGCCCGCTCGATGCGCTGCGAAGCACACAGTATAGCGTGTCCGAAAGCGACCGGGGTGGCCGGACATGCCATCCGTCGGGCGAACCGACCCCAAGCGCTAAACCCGCGTGCGGGTGGGAACACTCGTATACATACGAACACGCCCAACGCGGCGCAGATCGTGCTCACCATGGAGGAGGCTGGCGATGGATTCTCTCGACCGTGACACCCTCTCGAAGCTCGCACAACACCGGGGATGGCCTGCAGTGACGATTCAGATGCCCACGCACCGGGCTGGTGTGGGCAAGGAGCAAGATCCGATTCGCTTCAAGAACCTGCTGCGCAGCGCCGAGGACCGCGTACGCGAGGGCGGCATGCGGCCGACCGAGGTCGACGCCTTCATGCGCCCGGCGCGCGAGCTACTCGACGACGGCGCATTCTGGCGCGACAGCGCCGAGGGCCTCGCGCTGTTCTTCTCGGCGGACGGCATCCACACGTTCAAGTTGGAGCATGAGCTTCCCGAAGATGTCGTGGTCTCGGAGCGCTTCGCCATTCGCCCGGTGCTGCCGGCGCTGGCCGAGGACCGGGGATTCTTCGTCTTGGCCCTGAGCAAGAATCGCGTGCGACTGCTCGAAGGGACGAGCGACGGGCTGGCCGAACTCGAACTGGGCAAGGTGCCCGAAAGCCTGGCCGAGGCGCTCAAGTACGACGACTACGAACGCAACGTCCAGTTCCACACCCGGACGCCGGCGAGCGCGGCTGGCCGAGGCGGGCGCAGGACCGCGGTCTTCCACGGGCACGGTGGCGTTCCCGACACGGAGAAGAGCGACCTGGAGCGTTACTTCAAGTCCATCGACCGGGGCATCCAGGATCTCATGCGAGGCACCACCGCACCGCTGCTCCTGGCCGGGGTCGACTACCTGACCGCGATGTATCGCGATCTGAACTCGTATGCTCACCTGGTCGACGAGACGTTGTCGGGCAACCCCGACGAGACGCCCCTGCACGAGTTGCACGCCAAGTCCCGTGAGATGCTCGAGCCGTTCTTCCACGGCGAGGTCGACCGCGAGGTCGCGGCGTTCGAGACGCTCGCCGGAACGGAGACGGTCTCGTCCGACCTCGCGCAGATCGTCGCCGCCGCGAGTGAAGGTCGCGTCCGCGTGTTGCTGCTCGACAGGGAGACCACCACCTGGGGCCGCTACGACCCGTCGAGCGGACGCGTGGATGTCAGTCCGG
>JBGSMX010000259.1:0-1937 GCA_041739935.1 Coriobacteriia bacterium
GAGACCTCGCTGCGGCGCGTCGATTCGCCCGCACGACTGTTCGGATTCTAGCAGAACACAACGGTCACGGGCGCAGCGCCGCGGGTACTGGGATTTCCCGAATCCGCGATCCGCGAGTTGCTCGAAGGGGCGAGCGGGCCGATCGTGGCAACCGGCAGTCTCGTGACTGCTGCACAGGTGCGCAGGGCCGTGCGCGATCGGTAGGAGCCGCCGGTGTGGGCCGCCGTGACATCGTTGTCGCGACGTTGCTCCAACCAGGAGCCCGTGACCCGTCTGTTCTGCTAGAATCCGAACAGTCGTGCGGGCGAATCGACGCGCCGCAGCGAGGTCTCGGGAAAGGGAGGACATGTCGGAGATTCTTCAGCCGATCACCAGCAGCGGCGAGTACAAACTCGTCATGCAGCTGTGTACGCTCTTCTTCTTCGTCTTCCACTTCGCATTGACGTTCTGGACGTATCGCGATGCAGATCGCCGGGGAGCCATGGCGTGGTTCTGGGCCCTTACGGCCTTCATCTTCCCGGTCGCCGGTTGGATGATCTACCTGGTCGTGCGCCCTCCGGAGTACGCCGCAGATGCGCGCGAGCGCGATCTGGAGATTCGCACCAAGGAGCTCTCGCTCCAAAAGGAGCTGGAGACCTGTCCGGCGTGCTTCAAACCTATCGAAAAGGACTTCTTGATCTGTCCCAGCTGCATGAAGAAGCTGCGCAAGCCCTGTGTGGAGTGCGGCAAGGCGCTCAAACTCGGCTGGAACGTGTGCCCGTACTGCAAGACAAAGCAGTAGGGTACAAACGGATAGGAACATGGACCCGCCCCGCTCGCGAGCGGGGCGTTTTCATCGAAAGCGAAAGGTGCGAAGCGATGCCTGAGATCACCATCAAGCTTCCCGATGGCAGTGACAAAGCGGTCGCCGAAGGCGCCACGGTTGTCGATGTCGCCGCAGCGATCGGCCCGCGCCTCGCCCAGGCAGCGCTCGCAGGACGCCTGAACGGCGCACTGGTCGACCTGACTACCGTGGTCAGCGCGGGCGACGAGGTCGCGATCATCACCGACCGCAGTCCCGAGGCGCTCGATATCCTGCGCCACTCCTCGGCACACGTGATGGCCGAGGCGGTCAAGGCGCTGTTCCCGCAGGCCAGATTCGGCATCGGCCCGTCGATCGAGGACGGTTTCTACTACGACTTCGACGTCGAGCGCGCGTTCACGCCCGAGGACCTCGTCGCAATCGAGGAGCGTATGGGCCAGATAGTTGCCGAGGAGCTGCCCTTCAAACGCGCCGAGATCACCAAGCTCGAGGCGTGGGACCAGTTCGAAGGCGAGCCTTTCAAGCAAGAGCTGATCGAGGAGCTGCCCGAGGGCGAGACGATCTCGGTCTACAACCAGGGCCAGTTCACGGACTTGTGCCGCGGGCCGCACGTACCGCACACCGGCAAGATCGGCGCATTCAAGCTCACCAAGGTCGCGGGTGCCTACTGGCGCGGCGACTCCGAGCGACCCATGCTCCAGCGCATCTACGGCACGTCGTGGTTCGCGCAGAAGGACCTCGATGCATATCTCGAGCGAATCGAGCAGGCCGAGAAGCGCGATCATCGCAAGCTGGGCAAGGAGCTCGACCTGTTCCACTTCGACGAGCTTGCCGGCAGCGGTCTGGTCCTCTACCACCCCAAGGGTGCCCGCGCGTTGCAGCTGCTCATCGACTGGCTGCGCGCCGACCTCTACGACCGCGGCTACTTCGAGGTGCGCACGCCGCACATCTACAAGGCGGACGTGTGGAAGACCAGCGGGCACTGGGACTACTACCGCGAGAACATGTACACGTTCGACGTGGATGAGGGCGAGGGCAAAGAGCCGACCCAGTACGCGGTCAAGCCCATGAACTGTCCGGGTGCCCTGCTCGTCTACGGCAGCGACGTGCGCTCGTACCGCGATCTGCCCATGCG
>JBGSMX010000262.1:0-16872 GCA_041739935.1 Coriobacteriia bacterium
CCTGCCGCGGTGTCCCACGGCTGCAGCCCGAACTCCCAGAAGCCGTCTGCCCGTCCGCACGCGACGTGGCAACAGTCGATCGCCGCCGAGCCGTCACGTCTGATGCCGTGCACCGGTGCGCGCAAGAAGCGTCCCAGCACCGCAAGCTGGCGATCGAGCGGCGCTCCACGGTCGTAGGGAAATCCCGTGATGAGCAAGGCTTCCTCAAGCCGATCGACCTCGCGTGCGCTGATCGGGGCGTTGTCGCGCGTGGCGCCCATGCCTCGGGCGGCCGAGAAGAGCTCCCCGGCCGCGACGTTGAATACGGCGCCGGCAACGGGTTCGCCTGCGCGAAGCAGGGCCACAGAGACCGAGTAGCACGGGTACCCGTGAACGAACGACGTGGTGCCGTCGAGCGGGTCGACGAGCCAGACCTCGGGGTCGTCTGTCGATCCTGACGCGATGCCGGTGAGGTCGTAGACCTCGGGCTCTTCGACGACAACGCGTGCGGATGGGTCGAGTGCCAGGATCTCGGTCACGATAGCCACGCCCGCAGCGATGTCCGTCTCCGTGACCATGTCGGTCAAAGCGTCCTTGATGCGGATAGCCCCGATGTCGTCACCTCGCGCGGCGATCACGCGTCCTCCGGCCAGTGCTGCAGCACGGACCCCTTCCAGCGCGACCCGGATATCCTCGGCAAGCATGGTACCCTCCTGAAGCTGCGGCGGAATGGGAATCCACATACCGTGACCTTGTCGAGTGTAATCCTATCCGCGATCGGGCCGAACCGCCGAATCACCGCGAGGGGCTTCATCGCACGGGCATGCGGCGTTCACAGTATCTTCAATTCGTGTGAGCATCATGGAGCATCGACGGAAAGGACGTCTTCGAAGTGAAGCGCACGATTCTTGTGGTTGATGACAACGAGAAGATCGTCGAGGTGCTCGCGGCATATCTCGAATCCGAGGGCTTCGATGTGCTGACCGCCGGCGATGGTGAGTCGGCTCTCGCGCTTGCCGAGGAGCACCGACCCGACCTGGCGCTGCTCGACATCATGCTGCCCGGGATCGACGGGATCGAACTCACTCGAAGGCTCCAGCGCCTTTGGAACACGCCCGTGATCCTCGTGACCGCCCGCACCGAGGAGATCGACCGGCTCATCGGACTCGAGGTGGGTGCTGACGACTACGTCTCCAAGCCGTTCAGCCCGAGGGAAGTCGTGGCACGCGTCAAGGCCGTGCTCCGACGAATCGATCGCCCTGCGGACTCCGAGCTTCAGGAGTCGCTCGAACTCGGTGCTCTGAGGATCGACCTGGGTGGTCGCACCGTCTCGGTCCAGGGCGTCCCGGTCGATCTGACCCGGACCGAGTTCGATATCCTGACGACGCTGTGCGCGCATCCCGGGCGGGTCTACAGCCGTTTGCAGCTTCTCGAGATGGTTTCCGGCGACGCTTTTGAGGGTTACGAGCGCACTATCGATGCCCATGTGAAGAACATCCGCCGCAAACTAGGCGACGACCCCAAGGAACCGCGCTTCATCCACACCGTGTTCGGGGTCGGCTACAAGACGGAGGTCTCGTGAGGCGCGGCCCGACACTCGCATGGCAGGTCTTTCTGTCGATTCTGGCGGTCACGCTGGCCTCGGTGCTCGCCACAGGACTGGCTGCGCGCTACGCACTCTCGGAGCAGTTCTCCAACTACGTGTCGGGGATGCACGGTCTCACAGGTACGGGCACAGGGCGGGGGATGGGCAGGGCGATGCTCGGCACGGCGGAGCAGACATTTCTTGCCAGCGTGGACACCGCAATCGCAATCTCCGCTCTCGTCGCAATCGTCGTCGCGGCTCTGGCTGCGGTGTTGCTGGCCCGCTACCTCGCCCGGCCGTTGAGCTCTCTCACGACCAGCGCCCGCACGTTCGCGGGAGGTGACCACGAGGTTCGTGTCTCGATAGATGGACCAGCCGAGGTAGTCGATCTTGCAGAGGCATTCAACGAGATGGCTGGTTCGCTTGCGGAATCCGAGTCGCTCCGCCGTCGGCTTGTCGCCGATGTCGCTCACGAGCTGCGCAATCCGATCGCCTCACTGCGCGCACAGACAGAAGCGGTGGCCGAGGGAGTTCTCGAGCTTGACGAGCGTCGCGCCCGGTCTCTCGTGGACGATGTCGCACATCTGTCGCGGCTGGTTGATGACCTTCAGGAACTCTCGATCGCCGAGGCCGGCCGTCTCAGATATGACATGCTCGACTTCGGCCTGGCCGACCTTGTCGATCGCGAGATCGAGCGCGCGAGAGAACTTGCGCCCGACGGGCTCGTTCTCGCGCGAGAGGGTACGGACGCGGTCGTGCTCGGGGACGAGATGCGCATCAGTCAGGTGGTTCGAAACCTCGTCTCCAACGCGCTGCGCCATACCGAGAGCGGATCGGTCACCGTGGTGCTCTCGAAAGTGCCCCGCGAAGGAGCGCAGTTCGCACGGGTCGAGGTGCGCGACACGGGCGAGGGTATCCCCGCCGAGGACCTCCCGTACGTGTTCGAACGGTTCTATCGGGTGGACGCGAGCCGTGCGGCGCGCACGGGCGGAGCGGGGATAGGCCTCGCGATTGCGAGGCGCATCGTAGAAGACCATCGCGGAACCGTGTTCGTTGAGAGCGAACCCGGGACGAGGACCGTTGTTGGCTTCGAGATTCCCGCCGTGAGTGACGCGGTACCGGGCGATTCCCCGGAGCGTGGCTCGCAGTCAGTCTAGCCCGCTGCGAGTTCGGGAAGGCCGTGTGGCTCGCAGGAGGTGCCTTCGAGCAGGAGCATCTTCTCCTCAAGGGGCAGCGCTTCTCGTTCTTGGTCCCTATGATCGTTGGATGTTGCGAGAGTCTCCCGCATCATGACCATGAGCAAGTAGCGGCCCTTCTCAGTGAGGGTGATTTCCTCGGCGGTATCGGTGGCTATGCCGCCGGCAGCCTTCATGAAGAGAATCTCCGCGCGCAGACCCTGCTCCGCGGGGACACCGAAATCGCGCTCGAACCGCTGCTTGTCGAGCCGCAGTCCGAACAGATCGGTCACGAACCGGTAGCGCATGAGGGCTTTGCGGTTGTATGGATTCCCCCGCTTGGCAACCGACATGCGACCCGAACCCACGGCTACCCCGTAGTCTTTGAGCGAGAACGTGTTCGCATAGATACGACCGCCCAGGAACGAGAGGGCCCCCGAACCCACGCCCACATACTGCTCGTAGTCGACGATGTACTCGTCGATCATCGCGTCGACATCGCGGGAATAGGTCCACGCTGAAGTCGGTACGAACTGATCTGCCAGCGCATCTGTTATCACCCGGTAGTAGCGAATCTCGCGCTCGTAGTCGATGCGACCGACCGCGCTCGCGAGCTCTCTGCGGGTCTTGGGCGAGGCCATGAGCGGGTAGAACGTCGTCTGATTCGTACCCGTGGCCTTGAGAAGCTCGATGTCGCGCAGGAGCATCTCCTCGGTCTGGGACGGGAAGTTGAAGATCATGTCCACGTTGAGGGAGTGGAACTTGCCGGCAACACTCTGGATCTTCTCGAACAACGCCTCCCCGCTGCCATACTTGTCCAGCCGATCCATCTGTCGCAGAAGCAGGTCCTCGAAACTCTGAACACCGACTGAGAGCCTGTGCACCCGGCCGGACAGCGCATCGACAAGCTCGGAATCCAGGTGATTCGGACTCGTTTCGCACGACACTTCCTGAATCGAGAACAGCGATGTTGCAAGGTCGATTGTCTCGGTGAGCTCGTCGAGCAGGATGGTGGGCGTCCCGCCTCCGATATAGAGCGAAGGAAAATCGTAGCCCAGGTCAGAGACCATACGCATCTCGCTGCGCAGGTGCTTGAAGTACTCGCGCGCCCTGTCCTCGCGGAAGAGGAAACGGTTGAACGAGCAATACAGGCAGAGCCGCTCGCAGAAGGGCACGTGCGCGTAGAGCACGTAGCCGTCCCCGGGTGTCGGGGCCGGGAGGCTGTCGAGGTTGCAGGGTGCTTGAGCCAGATAGCGCTTGTTGAGGATGCGCAGGGCAGCAGTGATTGCACGCTCGGAGAGCATCGGTGTCCCTTCATTCGATATGAATGCTCACATACGCCGGTTACGGCGAGGCTCGGCGAGCACCCTGTCGACCGTCACCCCTGCCCCCGTCGGCACGATCGCCGACGTCCCCCTGTGGCCTGCCGGCATCGCATGCCGGCCCGGAGCACCGTCTGAACCTCTCCAGCATAGGACTTCTACGACCGACCGCACGTTCCTGCCTTTGATCGCGAGACCGGCATTGGCAAGTCGCGCCTGCCGCAAGACGAAACCCCGGGGCGTGGTGCCCCGGGGTTTCGCGTGGATCCGATTCGGCAGATGGAGACTAGTGGGAGCTGCCTCCGATTGCCTTGCCGGTCTTGGGGTCGAAGTGCACGCCCTCTTCCTCTTTCCAGCCAAAGATCATGCGGGAAGGAGCGAAGCCCTCTACGTTGGCAAGATAGGCATGAATCGCCGTGAAGATGATGAACACCCACATCAGGAAGTAGTGGATGATGCGCATGTTCATCGGACCGCCGACTGCGTTCAAGCTCGCCTGGAACAACGGGTTGTCCATGTACGGACCGTACAAGCTGAAACCGGTCCACATCATGATGTAGGTGAGCGGAATGGTCGCAAGGTATGCGATCTTCTGCAGTACACCGTACTTTGCCCCGAGCGGGTGGTCCTTCTTGAAGAACAGGTAGTACTTGATCCACGGGACCGCCTGGTGGCGGTTGGCCGACTGCGGCAGCCAGTTCTTGATGTCCGTTTCCTGCTCGCGCGTTCCGGGAATGACCGCGGTCTTGACGAAGAACGCCGCGATGATGCGGAACGTGAGGTTAACCACGAGCACGTACATGAAGAAGAAGTGCATACCGCGGGCAACACCCATGAAGCCCGTGAAGAACGGGAAGTGGATGTAGAAGCCCGAGAATGCCAGAGCCACCATCGAGATCAGGTTGATCCAGTGGGTGATGACGAACACCATGGGGTGCGCCTCACGGTAGTGAGCCGGATGCGACATGTTACTTCACCCCCATCGGACTGGTGTGGATGAACGCTTCCTTACCGGTTTTGGGTTCAATCACGTGAACCGCGCAACCGATTCAAGGATCGAAGCTGCGCGCGATCCTGACGACCTCCATGGGCCGCTCGGGATCTATGCACGGCGAGCCGACGAGGGACTCTTCCATCGGACCACGTACACCGTCGGTGTCGCGTGGTGCGATATCCCAGGTGGTGGGTGCAACGACCTGATAACGATCGATGCGCCCGCCCTTGATGCTCATCCAGTGAGCGACGGAACCGCGAGGTGCCTCCCACATGCCCACGCCATCACCGTCGGTGACGTCGTGCGGCTGGAAGAACTGCGGGTCCCCGGCCTTGATGTACTCGACAAGCTCCAATACCCAGCCGAGAGCAAGATCCGCGACGTAGGCTGTCTCCAGGTTACGGGCAGCTACACGGCCCAGCAGCGAGACGAGAACCTCGGGCTTGCCGGCTGCGCCGAGCGCCTCCAGCGTCGAGTCGATGAGCGCTACGACGGGCTCAACCCCGCGGACGTAAGCGACAACCATGCGGGCAAGAGGCCCGACCTCGGTTGATTCGCCCGTTCCGTCACCGTTGGCCTGATAGCGAACCGACTTGCCCCACGAGTAGCGATCTGCCGTGTCGTACGACGTGAAGTCGGCGACCGTCTCTCCCTGCGAGGGATTCAGACCGTTGCCCGACTTGTACCAGGAGTGATCGATCCACTCGACCACATTCTCGGACTTGGCGTCTTCGACCGTGAGGCCCGAGGTGATGACGCCGTTGGGCAAGTAGCGGTCGACGCCCTGGAAGCTCGGTGCATCGAAAACGCCCCAGGAGAGGAACTTGCCGGTGCCGCCGCCGTACCCGAGTGCGTCAAGGTAGAACGGAGCGATGGCCAGCGTATCGGGAATCATCGCCTCCTTCACGAAGGCTGCAACCTCCGTGAAGCGGTAGAGGACATCGTCGAGCTTCTCCTCGGTCGGCACGAAGGCGGTGCCACCGTTCACCGAAGTCATGAAGTGCGGGAACTTCCCGCCCATGATTCCGATGATCTGGGCAGCGCGACCCTGCATCTCGAGGGCCTCAAGGTAGTGAGCCACGGCGATGAGGTGAAGCTCCGGCGGCATCTCAGACGGATACGCGGGATGCCCGAACCAGCCGTTGGTGAAGATGGACAGGGTGCCACTCTCTACGAACGCCGCCAGTCGTGATGCGACCGCGCCGAAGTCCGAAACGCGCGTGCCTGCCGCCTGGGCCAGGGCGTACGTTTCGGCAATGTCGGCTTCGAGGGCCTTGACCGGGTCGACGTAGTCGAGCGCAGCGAGCGTGTAGAACCACAAGATGTGGCTGTGGAGGAACTGGGCGGCTTCGATAAGGTTGCGCACGAGACGCGCGCCCTCGGGAATCTGGATTCCCATAGCCGACTCCGCTGACATGGTGGATGCGTGCCCATGAGAAATCGGGCAGACGCCGCAGATGCGCTGCGAGACGTAGAACGCGTCTTGCGGGCGACGGTCTTTTAGCACGGTCTCCATACCACGATACAGTGAGCCGGATACCCAGGCATCGGTGACCTCTCCGCCATCGACTTCGACCTCGACGCGAAGATGGCCCTCGATCCTGGTCAACGGATCAACGACTTTGCGTGCCACTACTTACCGCCTCCCTTCTTGCGATCGTGTTCCTTGGTCTCCTCGTAAGGAGCACCGCCGTCCATGCGCCCTGCGGCCTTCATGCCGATGCCATGCAGTGCGAGGGCTCCCACAGCTGCGGCGCCTGCTACTGCGCCGACTACTACGGGCTGCGTGACCCACTCGCCGACGTGAATGTCGCGATGGCGGTTCAGGAACGGGGCGTTGACATCGACCCAGTTGCCTCCAGCCTTGAGCGGGTTGGCCGATCCACAGCCGATGCAGGGCGATCCGGACTCGACACACCAGCCCGCGCGGCTGTTCCAGCGCACGATCGGGCAGTTGGTGAAGGTCTGGGGGCCCTTGCAGCCCACGGCGTAGAGACAGAAGCCCTTGGCCTCTTCCTCGGTACCGAATTCGTAGACGAATTCGCCATTCTCGAAATGACCGCGACGCGGGCAGTTGTCGTGGATGGTCTGGCCGAAGATCATCTTGGGCCGGTTGAAGTCATCCAGCTTCTCGAGAATAGCGCCGCTCTCCAGCTGGCCGAGGAACAGCACGTCGATGACCATTGCGATGACCCACTCCGGATTGACCGGGCAGGTTGGCAGGTTGATCACAGGTGTCTCGATGTTGTTGTCCTTGCAGAACTGCAGGATTCCGATGCCCCCGGCGGGATTCGGATTGGCCGCAACCCATCCGCCATCAACTGCGCAAGATCCGACAGCGATGATGGCGGCCGCTTTCTCACAGATCTCCGGGAGTTCCTCGATCTGAGGCTTGCCTGCAACTCGTAGAGTGTTGCCGTCGAAACCGGTCATGACCGTGCCCTCGAAGATCAGCGTGTAGCCACCGGCGTCGATCATGTCCCTCTTGGCGCTCTCTGCGTCCTCGCCCTGGGCCATCATGATCGTTTCGAAGTAGTTGATCGAGAGAAGGTCGAGAACGATCGTAGCAACGTCGGGCGTGTCAGCCTGGGCGACCGATTCCGTACAGCCGGTACACGCGCCACCGTTCACCCAGAGTGCGGGGGACCGTGGCTGGATGGCCGAAACCTCGATAGCCGCAGCGATCTGCGGCGCGAGCGACTCGGCCAAACCGAGCATCACAGCGGTCGACCCGCACCACTTGAGGAAATCCCGGCGCGATACACCCCGCGCTGCAAGTGCGGAATGGAACGCATCCTGGTCCTCATACGCCATGCGATACACCTCCTTGATTGGATACCATGCTTGCGCGCAGTGCGCGCCTTGAGCGATGCAGGACCGTGATTCCAGGCGGTGGTCCGGCATCTAGATCGTCGTGTCTCCCGGCATCCTCCTTCCAGTACGGCTCAGGGTGAGAAAAGTGTGACTACGTCGAGCAGTTCCGACAGTCTGTCGGGTGCTCGATCGATGTCCTAACGTGGTGAAGGGTCTCGCCGATGCGGGATAGGGTGTCGGGCACGCCGACAAGCCGAATCGAGGTCGAGCCCGAGCGAGAAGTGAGGGAGACGTCGAGTGACTGCCTGCGACCGAGAGCGGTCGCCTTGGCAGTGAGATCATGGAATTGCGGGTCACCTTCCGCGGTCCGGCAACCGCCTCAAGTCGACGCACGAGCCTATTGCCCCCCAACGTGGCTGACGTTGCTCTACTCCTGCGTAGGTTGGCGCACCGAGCGTCCCAGGTAGTTCAGTGAGCCACCGGTACGTATTCTACATCCATACCCCCGTATCCCGCTATGGAATCATCGCAGGTGGGGAATGAGAGAGACAGTGTCGGTGTGCATTCTTGGGAGGCGAGCGACGTGCATGACAGGCAACAACCTCATGCCGCGGCAGACACCGAATCGGGCGATTCGAAATCGGCCGATGAGCGCGATGTTGCGGATCTGGAAGAGGCATGCGCGACAGAGCGTGAGTCCATGACCCCTCGACAGACCGCCGACTGCGCTGGAGCCGACCTGGCTCGGCTCTATGACAACGAGGAAGACGGCGGCTCCTGAATCAATGCGAGCTTCTCGCGGCGCGTCATGCAGGGAACTCGGCCTCGGACAGCGAACTTTCATGACGAGGCGCGCAGCCGGCCTGGCGGCGCAGGGAGCAGGAGAATATGGTCTCCGGAGCACCAAACGGTCTGGTACTCGACGTGCGAGGCTTTTCGCCCGGGTTGCGGCGTCCCATCGTCTTCGCGCTCGTCGACAAGATGATTGAACTCGACGCCGACGAGAGTCTGGTTGTGATCTGTGACCACGAGCCGGCGGGACTTGGCTACCAGCTCGATCTGAGAAAAGAGACCAAAGGTAGATTCGAGTACTTCTACGACCAGCGCATGGACGGGGCCTGGGTCGCCCTGATTCGCCGCCGTCCGTGTTAGCCGACTTCGCTGCCGCACAGTCTGGAAAGCAAGTCCGCCAGCTGGTCTAGGTCTCCACGGTAGTCGGTCGGCACCACCGGATCGTCTCCAACGTAGAATGTGCGAATGCCAATGTCGGCGGCCGGCAGATCGAGCGTCCGATCGTCGCCCACCATCAGACACTCTGAGGGCGCGAGCTCAAGCATCTCGCATATCTGGCGGTAGTAGTCAGGATGCGGCTTGGTCGCGCGCATGTTCTCGTAGCTGGTGATGAGATCGACTTCCGCGGGGTCTATGCCTGCCCATGACAATCGGTGTTCGATCGCCCGCAGCGGGAAAATCGGATTTGTAGCGATCGCCACCTTCATTCCACACTCGCGTGCGCGGTCTACAGCGGTTCGTGCGCCCTCGTGTGCGCCGATCCCAGTTCCAAGGGCGGGGAAGACCTCGTCGTAGAACCGCGCGAGCAAGTCCGAGTGCTCCTCGATATTGATCTTCGTGAGCGCGAGGTACTCGCGATTGAAGGTCTCGCGGTTCGTGGAGCCCGGGTGCGGGCGCATCATTGCGCCTGTTGCATCGAAGATGCCTCGCATGGCCAGGGCATGATCTCCGTCGGCATCGACCATCTTGGCTATTGTCTCGCCGAGGGCCGCGAAGTATCGCGACAAGAACGCATCGATGTCGATGTCGAGCAAAGTGCCATCCAGGTCGAACAGGATGCCTTTCATGACTATTCGGCCGCTCCTCGGGAACAATAGGCACTATCAGCTCCGCCATGGTACCACTCCGCAAACGGGCGTGTTATTTGACGACTAGATACCAGCGGGGGTATTCTTTCGTGCGGTGCATGGATACCCCCCTGGGCATGCATATTGCTACGAGGGCACAAGAGAAGCGATTCACAAGCGAGGCCGAAAGGATGTCTGGGCTATGGCAGCCGTATCAGAACGGATTGAGGGTCAACTGAAGGAGATCTTCGGCGACAGGGTCCGAACGGACCGCGTCGAGCGCAAGATGTACTCCTTCGACATCGGGGCGATGCCCAAACTCGTGAAGCCATTCGTACCCGCCGGTATCGCTGGCGCGGTGGTCCGGCCCAAGACCGAGGACGAGGTTGTCCGGCTCGTCAAACTCGCCGCAAAAGAGGGCCTCAAGGTCGTCCCGCGCGGCTGGGCGACGTCCGGATACGGTGGCGTCTTGCCGCCCGACGGGGCTGTCGTGGCGGACATGTCGGGCATGCACAAGGTGCTCTCGGTCGACCGCAAGGAGATGACCGCGACTGTTCAGGCCTCGGCCATTTGGGAGGAAATCGAGCGCGAACTCGTCAAAGACGGCCTCGCGCTGCGGCTCTATCCGTCCTCTTCCCCCAGCTCCGGTGCTGCCGGCTGGCTTGCACAGGGAGGCTCGGGATTCGGCTCCTACGAGTACGGTCTTTTCAAGGAGAACGTTGTCTCGGCACGTGTTGTCCTGCCGACCGGAGAGGTCAAGGGGTTTGACGGCAGTGAGCTCCAGCAGCTGATTGCCGACGCCGAAGGCATCACGGGCATTATCACCGAGGTGACATTCCGTATCAGGAATCACGAGCCCGAGGTCCATCGTGCGATTGCGTTCGACACCGCGCGCGCGCTGGGCGCGGCCCTGAAGGCGATTTCGACCCAGCACCTGCCCGTCTGGTCGATCACCTTCCTCAACCCCGAGTCGCTGCATCTCAAGAAGGAGTTGCCGCACCGACACGGTCACCCGTACGAGATGGAACACGTGCACTATGAGCCGGAGTTGCCCGAGGCCTTCATCGCCATGCTCGCGTACCCCGAATCCCGGAGCGGCGCGATCGACGCTTCACTTGAAGCGATCATCGCATCATCAGGCGGAACCGATCTTGGCCCCGAAGCGGCCGAGCACGAATGGGAACTGAGATTCGCGCCCATGCGCCTTAAGCGAATCGGGCCGTCGCTCGTACCCACCGAGGTAGTCGTTCCTCTTGAGGAGATGCCCGCGGTTCTTGAGGAGATCGATGCCAAGATCCGGCAGCCGTTCATCCTCGAAGGGATGCACGCCAAGGGCGACAATGTCGTTCTCCTCGGCTTCATCCCGCACGACGAGCGTGCGTTCACCTTCAACCTGGCATTCGCGCTCTCGCTGTCCGTGATCAAGATCGCGAAGGCCCATCACGGGTCCGCATACTCGACCGGCCTCTACTTCCGCCGAGAAGCCGAGTCCGTGCTTGGCACCGACAAGAAGAACGCGCTGGCGGCTTACAAGACCAAGGTCGACCCCAAGGGCCTCATGAATCCGGGCAAGGTTATCGGTGGCGGCGGGATGCTCGATCTGCTCATGGGATCCGCAGCGGCCATGGAGCCACTCGTTCGGCCTGTTGCGAACGCCGCAAAACCACCTTCGGCGATGCTCGACATGAGCAAGGAGGTGCGTGGTGTCCCGGGCGAGGTCGCGTACATGGCATACGCATGTGCACGCTGTGGTTACTGCGTTCCAACCTGCGAACAGTACTCCGGTCGTGGCTGGGAATCGCACTCTCCGCGCGGCAAGTACGCCTACCTGCGCGAGGTCATGGAAGGTCGCGAGAAGTTCGACCAGGCGGCAGTACACATACAGCTGTCCTGTACCACGTGTGAGGTCTGCAACACACGCTGCCAGCTTCAGCTCCCGATCGAGCACAACTGGATGACCATGCGTGGCAAGCTCATTCACGAGGAGAAGCGTGGGACGTTCCCGCCGTTCGAGATGATCTCGGCGTCTCTGCGAGGCGAGAACGACATCTGGGCCGGGAAGCGGGAGAATCGCGACAATTGGGTTCCCGCTGACGTGGCTGCGAAGATTCCCGAGAAGTCAGACATCATCTACTTCGCGGGTTGCACAGCCAGCTACGTCACTACTGATGTTGCCGAGGCGTCGATCCGGATGCTTCAGGATTCCGGGTACGACATAGGCTACATGGGCAAGGACGAGGCGTGCTGCGGTATTCCCATGAAGATGGCGGGCAAGTGGGATCAGTTCGCGGAGATCTACCAGCACAACACCACAGAGGCGCGCAAGCGTGGCGCCAAGACCATTGTCACGTCGTGTCCCGCCTGCGCGCTCGTGTGGAAAGAGATGTATCCCAACCTCGCAGCCGAGCGTGGCGAGGACTATGAGTTCGAGGTCAAGCACTACTCCGAACTCGTTGCCGACGCCATCGCCGAGGGCAAAGTCGAGCTCAAGGAGAACCCGTTCGAAGGCAAGACCGTCACGTTCCACGATTCGTGCCATGCGGGCCGCGCTCAGGGCCTGTACGAGCCGCCGAGAGACATGCTCAAGGCAATTCCGGGCGTGAACCTGGTCGAGATGGAGCACAACCGCGAAGAGGGCCTGTGTTGTGGCTCGGTCATCACGCTCATCGGGGAGCCGCCGGTCGCGCCGATCCTCGGCGGACATCGCCTGCAGGAAGCCGTTGATGCTGGCGCGAACACGGTCGTCGCGCTCTGTCCGTGCTGTCAGGTCCAGTTGCGAGACTCAAACGAGAAGAACGAACTCGGACTTGAGGTCGATGACTTGTCGCGCGTGATCGCGCAAGCGATGGGATACGAGATCGAGAGCAAGAGCGAGTACTCGCTCTATATGTGGAGCTTCTTCGACAAGTTCATCGCGTTGATGCAGCCCGAGGCGATGGCCAACTTCATGGTCCGCATCTTCCCCCAGATGATGGACAACATGCCTGTAGGCATGAAGCCAATGATGCGTGCGATGAAGCATGTGCCTGGTGGACTGTCCCTTATGGAGAAGATGATGCCCGCGCTGTTCCCGATGATGGCACCGGGGATCCTTGGCAAGGTCATGCCGGACATGATTCGCGAGGTCGAGGACGTGATGGGCGAAATGCCGCCCGACATGGCCGAGCTGATGCCTGATCTGCTGCCCAAGACCATGGAATCGCTGATGCCGACCTATCTTCCGCAGCTGATCCCGTTCCTGGTACCGTTGTTCATCGACTACGTTCGCAACGAGAAGTAGAGACAGGGTCCGTACCGGGGCGTGCGATTGTAATCTCGAGGCGGTGTCCGCAGATGCGGGTGCCGCCTCGCTTCTTGTGCGCGGGAGCCTCGTTTTGTGACGAGGTAGAGACAAGTGTGCCTAAAGTCACAATTCGGCCATACCGATATTCCAAGCATGAAGCAGACACAGAATACAAAAGACCACGCCATCGGCAAGCTGCGGGCGATTCCCATGTTCTCGGACCTTTCCGCCGAGGATCTGGACCTGTTCGCGGATATGGTGCAGCTCAAGCGCTACCCGAAAGGCGCGTTCATCGTCACCCAGAACGAGAAGGGCTCGACGATGTTTCTGCTGGTATCCGGCAGAGTGAAGGTGTCCCTGGCTTCTCCCGACGGCAAGGAACTGGCTCTCAACTACCTTGAGGCGCCAGCGCACTTCGGCGAGATGAGTCTGGTTGATGCCGAGCCGCGGTCGGCCGACGTGATCGCTGTGACCGATGTCGAGCTGTTCAGTCTCGATGCGCGCGATCTGTCGGCGGCCATCCAGATCAACCCCCGGTTGGCGCTCTCGCTCATCGCGACCTTGTCCAGGCGGCTGCGGCATACGATCGCGCGGCTCGAGGACATGGCCTTCCATGATGCGAGTCACCGGGTCATGCGCGTGCTCCTCAACGTGGCGACGGCTAGCTACGAAACGCGCGGGGTGCCGGTCATCCAGGGGCTTACCCACTACGACATCGCCACGCTCGCGGGTACGTCCCGCGAGACCGCGAGTCGCATCATCTCGAACCTCGCAAAAGAGGGAGTGCTCGCGACGAAGGGCCGCAAGATCGTCGTCGATCTGATCAAGCTGCGCGAGCGCCTCGAAGGCGACTGATGCCGGAGTTCGGCGTTTGCTGCGCCCCAGACGCACAGTCTGTGACCTGAAGCCTGCTCAACGGCTAGAATCTGGCGATAGACGGTGCCGTCCGTAATCTATGCCCACCTCAGGGTGACGCGCATCACGCTGCGTGACTTCCGGAGTGCCGACACTTGTAGTGTACGTTGCTTACAAGTAGTGGGTGATCAACGTGTTGCGAGGGGCATTGGCTCTGGCTCTCAGTATGGTTTTCGTGGTGTCCGTTCCGGCGAGCGCGTGGGCCGCCGAATCGGCCGCGGAGACCCGCGTGTATACGGTTACCGGCGCGCAGATCGCCTCGCAGGTTGCGAGCGGCCTGTCGAGTCTCGATATAGGCTCGGGTGCTACAACGATCACCGTCGACATCGAGGGGACGCCTACCCAGATTCCGGTGACGTATTCGAGCGTCCTGGACGCCGATGCCAACCGCGGCCTCACGTCGTTCGCCCTCCTGGGTCTTGCGGCCGGTGCCGTTCTGAAGTTCCTCGGCTTGCTCCTTCGATTGGGAAGATGAGCGGCTCCAGTGCCGTCCCGTCAGTCGGTTAGCGCGGCGGTTGCCTCGGGGACATACGTGTGTGATGGAACCGACACGGCACTTACGGAGGACACATGAAGGAGTTCACCCTCGACGAACTCAAGAAGTTCGACGGTAAGAACGGGCAACCCGCCTATGTCGCATACAATGGCGTCGTCTACGACCTGACTGAGAGTGCAATGTGGGGCGACGGCGACCATGAGGGCGCGCACTTTGCGGGCGCAGACCTCACGGCAGACCACGAAGATGCTCCGCACGATGTCTATGTGACCGATTTTCCCGAGGTGGGACGCCTCATCTAGAGGTGTCGAACACCGCCACCGTCTCGATGTGATACGTCTGCGGGAATAGGTCCACGGGTGTCGCGGAGGAGAGCCGATAGCCCAGTGGCTGTAGGCGTTTCGCGTCGCGCGCGAGGGTTGCGGGGTCGCACGATACGTACACGATTCGGATTGCACCCGTCCCGGCGAGCGCGTTGAGTGCCTGCTCGCTCAGCCCGGCGCGTGGCGGATCGACCAGGACCCGGTCGAACGATCCCAAACCCTCGAGTTCTCGCGCGGCGTCGCCACCGATGACGTCCGCGTACAACTCCGCGTTCTCCAGGTTTCGCCGCAGATCTGCGAGGGCGAACCGCGATGACTCGATGGCGACGGTCTCATCGGCCAGTTCCGCGATGGGTAGCGTGAACGTGCCGACGCCCGAATACATGTCGAGCACACGGTCGTTCATGGACGGATCGAGGGCTTGAATCGCGTGAGAGACCAGCGATTCTGCCGCCGCCGTGTTGACCTGGAAGAACGACGGTGCCGATACCAGCAGGCTTCTGCCGTCGAGGCGCTCGCGCCACGCCCCCTTGCCTTTGAGCACTTCGACGCTCGAGACGGCTCGCGTACCTTTCCGGTCCTTCTGAATCACGCGCACGACACTCGTCGCCTTGAGGGCGGTCGCGAGAGTGGACTCCGCAACAGCGCGCGGGAACGGGCCCGGCTCGGTCCAGATCGCGATCTCGATGTCGCGACCGTGGTCGGCCGCGCGCAGCGCCACACGCGTGAGCGAGAGGTCCTGGGAGCCAACGGCGTACCGAAGTGCTCCTCGAATCGCTTTGGGAGCCTTCCTGAGGCGCTCCGGCAGCAGCAGGCAGGTGTCTACATTGATGATTTCATGGCTGCCTGCTCGGGCATACCCGAGCTGAAGCCCGTTTGCGCCGTGTGTTGCCAGCAGCTCGATCTTGTTGCGGTAGCCGTACTCACGCGGAGAAGGGATCGTTGCCGAGACAAGATCGGGCGCATCGAGTCCCCCGATGCGCTGCAGTGCGTCGGCGACCATGTCCCGCTTCGCCTCGAGTTGTGTGGGGTAGCCAATGTGCTGCCACTGGCAGCCGCCGCACAGTCCGAAGTATGGGCAAGGCGCAGTGACCCGCTTCGGTGAGGCCGCGGCCACATCGAGTGTGTCCGCCTCGACGTATCTGTCATGCTCGGCCGTTATGAGGGCTACCACCGTGTCGCCAGGGCAGGCGCCCTTCACGAAGACGACCCTGCCGTCGTCAAGGCGCGCGACAGCCCTGCCCCCGTGGGCGAGGCTATCGATGTGTAAGCGGATCTCCATTGCAGCTCCGGTGTTCGTGCGCCGCCGTGTGGTTTCGCGCCACGACCGACGCATATACTACCTGGTGGACGTTGTCTTGTCCGTGCGCCGCTGGGCGATCGCGGGTATCGTTGGGTTCGACCAGGGTTGAGCGGGCGCGGACGGATGCCGATACAATCTGCATTGCGACGAGTACGGATTAGTGCACTTCAAACGGGGCTTACCGGGCAGCGCGCCCGGTGCATCGAGGAGGTACCTCACACGTGGCAGAAACGAAGGTCATGGTAGTTCATGACGACGCTGCACTGGTCGACCAGATCAGTGCGGGTTTGACCTCGGCGGGTGCCGATGTAGAAGTGATCGGTGTGCTATCCGCTCCGCGCGCACTCGGGATGATCGACTCACAGAAGCCTGACGTGATTGTCGTGGATGCCGAGCTCATGGGCATGGACGGCTATGCATTGACCAAGCAGATCAAAGAAGATCTGGGTGTGACCGATACGCCGGTCGTGATTCTCTCGCTTCAGCCAAACGAGGCTTCCGCGCTTCGTGCACGCCAGGCGGGTGCCGCGGCGCACCTGTCGTCGGGTGGCCCGGTGGGTCCGATTGTCGATAAGGTGCTTGCGCTGGCCGGGATTTCTGTCGGGTCGGCTCAGCCCGCTCCTGCCGAGTACGGAGTCCCTCAAGCCGTGAGGGCGTCTGCGGGCAGCGGTGGTGCCTTCGTAGATGCACCTGCGCCGGCTGAGCCAGTCCCGGCCTTGACGGGCACGGGCGTTCCGCAGCCTGTTGTCCCCGATGCGCCAGGGTCTGCCCCTTCTGCCGAGGGGAGCGCTGCGCCAGCACAGCCGACCGCTCCGTCGGGATAT
>JBGSMX010000272.1:0-3652 GCA_041739935.1 Coriobacteriia bacterium
CCGACATCACCCGCGCTGCGGCGCGGGCCGCCTCGGGCGCGCTCGGCAGCACCACGATGTGGACGTCCTCGCCGAGCAGGTTCAAGAATCGGACGAGCCGATCAAGCGAGAACCCATCTACCTTGCCCGCGAACAAGGCGGAGACCTTAGGCTGCGTCGTGCCCAGAAGCTCCGCCGTCTGGCACTGCGTCAGCCCTCTGTCCGCCGCGATGCTGGCGATCTCTCGCGCGAGCGCGACACGAACGGTTCGCGTGTCTGCGGTATCCGGTTCCTCATGCGGCGTGCCGCACGACATGCTTGTAGTCACGTGGCGGGGCGTCATCTCGGACCTCCGGTATGTGGCGAACAGAGCAGTGGGGGAGCGGGCGGTGTGGATGCAGTATACCTTTTCGGGGATAACCTGTCGATAGGGGAATCCTTGGCGAGTATCCTGCACTGATCGCGCGAGCACGGCAGCCATGAGGATACGAAGGGGCCGATCAGCCAGTGCCCGGCCGGGGGCGTCGGCATGGCGCACGTCACACAGGCAGATTGTGGCACCATCACGGCCAAGCTCAATTGACGATCGACGGCTCGACCTCGCAAGGGGCGTCAAGAGGAGCGTGTGGCAATCGCACGCATCACGTCGGTGACTGCCACGGCGATGAGTTCGGAGTCGCCTTCCTGCGCAGCGGCTTGGAGGTACGCGGCCATGTCCTCATGATTACGCAGGTAGGTCGCAGCATCCCACCGCGACATCCCGCGACCGGCACGCCCGAAGAAGCGCGCCCGCAGTTCGCCGTCGACTGCCTGATTGCGCTTCAGTACCACGAGGTCGGTCACAGTCAACTCGAGCACGCCGGCACGCCCACCCAGGGCCGAGGCGACAGACTCCGCTACCGCCTGCCGCTTGAACAGTGTCGCTTCCAGGATGTCTGTGCAGTAGCAGCCACTTCCGACGTCATAGAACATGCGGCGGATACTCTGTTCGTGCAGGGCGATCTTCTCATTGCCGATTGCGCTCACGACTAACCATCGCTGCGGGTCTTCGACATCGATAATCCTCCGAGTGATCTCATCGGCGATGTCCTTTTCGAGTGGTTCATCCTCCCGTGTTGAGACGCGAGTGCCCGGGTCGAGCGGGTCGATATTCTCGATCTCCGCTCCGATGTGAACATGCGCGAACCACAGGTCGTAGCTCCGTTGCCAGGCTAGCCACCCCTCCGCAGACCCCCCGAACAGCTGCGCCAGCCGCAGCGCCAGGTCCGCGTCGATCGCCTCGCGTCCGGCGAGCACGCGATGAATGCGCGCGAGCGGAACACGGATTGCCGAAGCGAACTCCTCGGCGGTGAGCCCGTAGTCATCGAGGAACTCGGTCTGCAGTCTCGTCCCGGGGGGTTGTGGCTCGAATCGGCTCCTAAGCATGCTCAAGCGCCCGCGTTTCCCCGGCTCATAGGTGCGTCTCCTCGAGGTAGCAGCGGTAGTTGCTCTTGTCCGATCTCGTCGAAGATCGGATGAAGTCGGCGAACGCGTTCGTTTCGTCGCGCATGAACTGGTACTGCTCGATGGTCATCAAGACCGCTATGACGGTTCCTCGGCGTGTGATGAACAGGGGAGCATCGTTTCGCTTTGCCGTCGCGATGCAGGCAGAGGGATTGCGCCGAAGCTCGGTCACGGAGCATGTCTCGACAGGCGTTCGACTCACGAACGTGCCTCCTGAACAGTCGCGTGAATGGATGCGTCGAGTATCCCATATATGGTCTACTTCAGACAAATGGCTCACGATACGCGTCTCTCGGAGGAAGTGGGCGCTGGGTGACCTCGGAACGGCGGATCTAAGTGCTCGCTTCGCCCCTGGATTCACCGGCCTTGCCGCGGCAGGGTCCCATCGTCGGCGTGCACGAGCCTGCGTGCCCTCGCTTGCACGGCCCGAAGCGTCGTCCTTGCGAGGTCCTTGTGATGTGGCGCTGGAGACGCCGGAGCGCTCGGAGCCGGGGCTAGGTATGACCGCTTACAGCTCATCCCCGCTGGCGGGCTCGACGTCGCGAACCTTGTCGAGGACGTTATCGTAGGCCGCCCGGTCGCCGAGTGCGCCGCGCTCACGCAGATAGTCGACGGTCATGAGCGCGGACATCTTCTCAGCCAGCGCGGTGGTGATGAGCTGGTTGATCGAGACGTCTTCTGCCTTGGCCAGTTCGCGCACCTTGCGGTGCAAAGACTCCGGCAGACGTAGGCTGATGGTACTCATGACAGGTCTCCAATCCTTCGTAAGAACTCGCCGGGCCGGATCGCTTCGACCCCGAATGAGCGTGCTTCCGAGAAATCACGGATGTTGTGTGTGACGATAAGTCCGCAACCAGCTTCGACCGCCAGTTCCAAGACGTGGTCATCTTTGGGATCGCGCAGCACCGGACGCCACAGGAAGTGGATCTCTTGCAGGTGGCCCACGCTGCACCAGTACTCGATCAGGCGATCGATGTCGTCGTGCGAGATGTCTGGATCCAAACCGCCGCGCTTGATCGCATCCTCGTACTCGAGTACGAGCGGGACAGACAAGGCGATCTCGAAATCCGTCACGCCGATGAGGCGTAAGAGGCGATGCGAAGCGCCGCGGGAGCTGCGCAGGCCTGAGACTAGAACGTTCGTATCGATGACGATCCGCTGAGTCATAGTGGTATCATATGTGATACCACAATACAAATCAACAGCCAAGGCGGTCTATGCCTAACGTGTTGGGCATGAGCAGACGCGTATGCGCTCGCGGGGCAGTCTAACTACTAGCGTTCTGCTCGATGCCTTTGTTGGACGGCCCGAGCGACATCAGCGCCCGGCACCGCCCGTGACTACGCAACTGTGACGACGATGTTCCCCAACTTCTGCCCGGTTTCGGCGTACCGGTGGGCCTCGGCCATCTGCTCCAGTGGGAAGCGTCGGTCGATGACCGGGCGCACCTTCCCCGCATCGACCAAGCCCGCCAGGTAAGCGAGATCTTCGCTCGCTTCGCCCGACCCCGCAATGAACACCCGCTTCTCGCTGCCCCTCGAAGCCCACTTGGCGCGAACGATCTGGATGAGGCCCGGATTGGCCATGAGCAGGCATCCGTTCTCCGTCAACGACTGCACCATGCGACCAGACGGAGTGTTGCGGACGACGTCGAAGATGACGTCGTAGGTCTCAGGACCGTCGGTGAAGTCCTTGTGGGCGTAGTCGATGACGCGGTCCGCGCCGATCATGCGGAGCATCTCGAGCTTCGGCGCGCTGTCCACCGCGGTCACGTAAGCCCCGAGGAGCTTGGCGAGTTGGACGGCGTACGAGCCGAAGCTGCCTCCCGCTCCGTTGACAAGGACCCTGTGTCCGCTCTGGACTCCGCCCTTTCGCAGGAACCGCAGTGCCTCGCCGCAACCGTAGGGTACGGCCGCAGCATCCTCATAACTCAGGCTCGCTGGCATCGTCGTGATCGCCCCAGTCTGGGGGTTCTCTCGCAGGCAGAGGTACTCCGCATACGCTCCAAGCCCGACACCCGTCGCCGCGCAGACCCGGTCACCCTTCCGCAGAGACCGGACGTCTTTGCCTACCGACTCGACATCACCTGCTAGCTCCTGACCAAGCACGGGTTGCCTCGGTCTGATGATGCCGAACGCCAGCCGCATGGGCAGCCATATCCAGGGGGCGA
>JBGSMX010000064.1:0-7391 GCA_041739935.1 Coriobacteriia bacterium
CATCAGGACGCTCGGCGGCCGCGGCGCACGTGCTCACGCGGTAGGTCGCGCCACCGGCGGCCTTGGCCTGGTACATGGATGCATCTGCCGAGTCCATGATGTCTGCGCCGCTCGCGGCGCCGTCCTGGTAGACGCAAACTCCGATCGAGACCGTGATGGGGAGCGTGGACGGTCCCACAGCGAACGGTTCGCTCACCTGGGCGAGAATGCGCGCGGCGATGCTGTCGACGTCGGATGGGTGATCCAGCGTGGGAACGAGCAAAACGAACTCGTCGCCGCCCAGGCGTGCGAGCGTCTCGTCCTGGCGCACCGCCAGACGCAGGCGGTCGGCGAACGAGCGCAGCAGTTCGTCGCCGGCAGCGTGTCCATGCACGTCGTTGATGCCCTTGAATCCGTCGATGTCCAGGAAGAACACGGCAAGCATCTGCCCGTGGCGCTGGGCAGCTGCCAGTGCGACATCGAGCCGATCTCGCATGAGCAGCCGGTTGGGCAGGGACGTGAGCGGATCGAGCTTGAGTTCCGAGATATCGGTCGCGATCTCGACCACGGACTCCACGCGGCCTTGCGCGTCGAGCAGTGGGTACCACAACTGAGACAGCCAGTTCTCTCGCCCGGCGATCGTCCGCTCGTGCTTGATGCGGGAGTGAGGCTGCCCGGTCTCGATGACCTGCGCGACCAGGCACCCTTCGCACGGCGAGTCCTCGCCCACGAACGCTTCGTAGCACAACCGGCCTTCGAGCTCGGCCCGGGGTGTGTCCACGAGGTGCTCGGTACGGCGATTTGCGTAAGATATGACGTAGTCGCGGCCCAGGCTCACGATCGCCGAAGGATTCTCCTCGTACAGCGTCTGGAGTCGCGTTCGTTCGGATTCGAGCTGGCGCGCGGTGCGGCGGTATCGCGTGAGCACGAGCTCCCCTGCGATCGCCGAGAAGAATGCGAGCACGAGCACGAGCACACGGGTGAACAGGTCGTATGCGGGAGGGGAGACGAGGGCCTCCCACAGCGTGATCCCGGATGTTACGGCGAGGTAGGCGGCATCGAGGAACGCGAAGACGAGTCCCAGAGCGCCAAAGTACAGAAACACCCTGCCCAGACGGTCCATCGCCTCTACCAGCGAGTTCAGCATCTCGT
Source organism: Coriobacteriia bacterium (assembly GCA_041739935.1). GTDB lineage: Bacteria > Actinomycetota > Coriobacteriia > Anaerosomatales > JAGXFU01 > JBGSMX01. The sequence continues at coordinate 1,132 of JBGSMX010000064.1, forward strand.
ATGCCTCCTGCCTGTTTCAGAAGCGAAAACGCGGCCATCTGTCACGCTCGAACATCCGATGCGGCTTCCTTGGCCGCAGCACGGGGTATACGCTGCAGTGACGTGGCGCGAACACAGGAGCGAGGCATGACACACGAGCAGTTCATGGCGCGGGCGATAGAACTCAGCCGGGAGAAGATGCGCGAGCATCGCGGTGGACCATTCGCGGCCATCATCGTGATGGACGGCGAGGTCGTGGGCGAGGGCTGGAACATGGTCACCAGCGGCAACGACCCCACCGCCCACGCCGAGGTCACGGCCATCAGGAACGCGTGTCGCCAGCTCGGGACCTACTCGCTCGAGGGGGCGGTCATCTACACGAGCTGCGAGCCGTGCCCTATGTGCCTGGCCGCGATCTACTGGGCGCACATCTCCCGCGTGTTCTACGCGAATGCGACGGCCGATGCAGTCGAGATCGGCTTCGACGACGGCGCTCTGTACCGCGAGCTCGCCCTACCAGCGGAGCGCCGCTCTGTCCCGTCCACGCGCCTGCTGGCCGCCGAAGCCCGCGCGGTCTTCGCCGAGTGGGACGCCATGTCCGACAAAGTCACGTACTGAAGGCGGGCCGCATGACCACGCTGTTCATCGACGCCGATGCCTGCCCGGTGACTCGTGATGCCATCGCCGTCGCGCGCGGCCGCGGTGTCGGCGTGCTTCTCGTGGGGAACGAGACGCAGAATCTCTCGCGCCACACTTCGCGCTCCGGCGTCGATGCGGTGCAGGTCGGGGTCGGGCGTGACGCGGCCGATTTCGCGATAGTGGAGCGCTTGAACCCGGGCGACGTAGTGGTCACACAGGATATTGGTCTGGCGGCGATGGTCCTGGGCCGGGGAGCGCATGCGATGAGTCCGCGGGGCCGGGTGTTTCTTCCCGCGACGATCGACATGGAACTCGAGTTTCGCCACGCGGAGCAGAAGCACCGTCGCTCTGGCGGTCGCACGCGCGGGCCGGCGCCATTCGAAGACGAAGACCGGGAGCGTTTCTGCGAGGTCCTGGAGCGAATACTCGGCGAAGCCGGACGCGATCAAGCACGTCCGTGACGAACGCCGCTGTGCCTGTCATCCTGAGACGGCACGGTCCGGCAGCCGGCATCCATAGGAAATCATGACCCTTCCCCGGTTCCACGTACGGCGCGAGTGGTTCAGGCGCGCCTTTCAGGTCGCAGTCCTGCTGGCCTTCATGGCCTTCACTGTGTTCGCGCCGTCGTGGGGGCTTGGCTGGATGCCGACCCAGGTGCTCTCACGGCTCGACCCGCTCGTGGGGCTGACGCTGGTGATCGCCACGCGGGCGCTGGTCGCCTATGCTGCCGCGGCCCTGATCACCGTCGCGCTCACGCTGCTGCTGGGACGGGCATGGTGCGGCTGGATCTGCCCCATCGGCACGCTGATCGATCTAGTTCCGGGGCGCATGCCGACCCGTAGCAAGCCGCTGCCCTCGTGGTGGCGTTTCGGCAAGTTCGTCATGTTGATCGTCGTGCTTGCCGCGGCGCTGTTCGGCACGCTGTGGCCAATGTTCCTGGACCCGATCACGATTGCGACGCGCCCGCTCCAGGAGCTCGCGATGCCTGCGGTGGGAATCGATGCAGTGGGCCAGAGCGTGGGCGCGTTTCTGTCGCGCGACGCCATCGGTCTGCTCGCGGTGCTGTCCTTGCTGCCGCTTGTCATCGCGTTAGGCCTCAACGCCGTCGCGAAGCGCTTCTGGTGTGAGTCGGTGTGTCCGCTGGGCGGCCTTCTCGGCGCGATTTCGCTGTCGCCGGGTATTCGCCGGAGAGTCGATCACGAGGCGTGCATCTCGTGTGCGAAGTGCTCGAACTCGTGTCCTACACGGGCGATCGACCGCACCCGCGAGTTCGAATCCAGTCCCGCCGAGTGTGTGACGTGCCTGAGGTGTCTGGACGTGTGTCCGACCGACGCGATCAAGTTCTCGCCATTTCCCGGTGCGTCGCATGTCGAAGCGGGAAGCCTTGACCGTCGCGAAGCGCTGGGACTGATGGGTACGACGGGGGCCGCCGTCATGGTGACGCTCGCCCTGCCTCACGCGCACTCCGGCGAGGAGATCTTGAGACCTCCGGGAACCACAGAGGAGCGGCTTGCGCAGCAGTGCGTACGGTGTGGCGCATGCTACAGCGCGTGCCCGACGGGAAGCTTGCGGCCCAGCACCTCGCTCACGTCCCCGTCGGGGCTGTGGACGCCCATGCTCGACGTGCGCCCGGCGCACTGCACGCTCAACTGCAACCTGTGCGCTCAGGTCTGTCCGACCGATGCGCTGCACATTCCCACACCCATCGAGGCGGAGCGTCTGGGTCTTGGCGCGGTCGCCCAGGTCGACAAGAATCTGTGTGTGGCCTGGGCCCGGGGACGCGACTGCATGGCGTGCCAGTCCGCCTGCCCGATCAGCGGAGCCATCTACTCCACAGAGGAGTACAATCCCGGATGGCGTACGCCCCGCGAGACCCGGGTGCCTCACGTGAACACCGAACTGTGTGTTGCCTGCGGCCAGTGCACCCTCGTGTGTCCGGCCCGCATGCCGGCGATTCAGGTCGTGGACTAGGAGACTTCGTGTGAGCTCAAGCGATATCGAGTCGGCGTACTCGGCGTTTCTCGCAAACTATCCCCGGTACGAAACCACGCGGTCCCTCGACGAGCTTCGGGCGACCGACTACGCCCGCATCGACGCACAGAACCACGTCTACCTCGACTACACCGGCGGCGGCTTGTACGCCGAGTCTCAACTCCGGGCGCACCACGAGCTTCTAGGCAGGTCGCTCCTGGGTAATCCGCACTCGCACAATCCCACATCGCTTGCGAGCACCGTGCACGTGGACGAGGCGCGCGCCGCGGTCCGCGATTTCTTCAACGCTTCTGCCGAGGAATACGAGGTCGTCTTCACGCTCAACGCGAGCCATGCTTTGCGGCTGGTGGGTGAGTCGTACCCCTTCGAGGCCGGCGGCTGCTACCTGCTGAGCTACGACAACCACAACTCGGTCAACGGCATCCGGGAATTCGCCCGCAGAGCCGGTGCCGACATCGCATACGTCCCGGTTCGCAATCCCGACCTCCGGCTCGACGAGGCGCTGGTCGAGCGCGCGCTCGCACGGCAGACGACGTGCCCGAACAAGCTGTTCGCCTATCCGGCCCAGTCGAACTTCAGCGGTGTCCAGCACCCTCTGGAGTGGATCGACCGTGCGCATGAGTCGGGCTGGGACGTGCTGCTCGACTCGGCGGCTTTCGTGCCCACGAACCTGCTCGACCTGTCCCGGATCAAACCCGACTTCGTCCCGGTCTCGTTCTACAAGATGTTCGGCTACCCGACCGGAGTCGGCGCGCTGATCGTTCGCCACGAGGCGCTCGCGAAGCTCAAGCGCCCCTGGTTCGCCGGCGGGACGATCACGCTCGCGTCTGTGCAGGGCGACGGTGGCTGGTACCGACTTGCGCCCGGATCGGCCGGGTTCGAGGACGGCACCGTCGACTACCTGGGGCTGCCTGCGATCTCGATCGGGCTGCGGCATCTCGAGCGCATCGGGATCGACACCGTGCACGAGCGCGTGAGCGCCCTTGCGAGCTGGCTCCTGGGCGAACTGACGGTGCTGCGGCACTCGAATGGCGCGCCGCTCGTGCGCATCTTCGGCCCCGATACCATGGATCGCCGAGGAGCAACCATGGCTTTCTACCTGCTTGATCCTTCGGGGGCCGTGTACGACGTGTTCCGGATGGAGCGTCTCGCCGGGCAGCGCGACATCTCCGTGCGGACCGGGTGCTTCTGCAACCCGGGCGACGGAGAAGTGGCGCACAACATCACGCCGGAAGAGATGGAGAGCTGCTTCGCCGATCCCGACGTGCCGGTCACGTTCGACCAGTGCACCCGGCTCATCGAGGACTCGACGGGCAAGGTGCCCAATACGATCCGCGTCTCGCTCGGGCTCGTATCGAACTTCGCGGACGTCTACCGGTTCGTGCAGTTCGCTGGCTCTTTTCGCGATATGCTTGCCGCGGAGGTCTAGCGCACGGGCGCGGCGAAGGCGGCGCGATCGGGGCACGAAGGGGGAAGGCCATGCACGGCAAGAAGTGGCGCATCGGGTTGGGCGTTGGCCTCGCCGCGCTCTCCGGGATGCTGTTCTACGTCCACTACCTGATCTTCCACGACCTGCACCATCTGGCCATCTTCACGATGCACGACATCGCGTTTCTGCCGCTCGAAGTGCTGATCGTCACGCTGCTCTTGCACACGATGCTCGAGTGGCGCGAGCACCAGGAGCTGCTGCAGAAGCTCAACATGGTCATCGGCGCGTTCTTCAGCGAGGTGGGAGGCGAGCTACTGGAGCGGCTCTCGGCCTTCGATAGCGATCCCGACACCCTGCGCGAGAAGTTCGGCGTGACGACCGGCTGGACCGACGAGCAGCTCAAGCGCACCGCTGCGGTCGCCGCATCACACCCATTCGATCTGGAGCCCACCTACGAGGGCACGGTCGAGCTTCGCGACTTCATGATCTCGAAGCGGCAGTTCCTGCTGCGTTTGCTCGAGAACCAGAACCTGCTCGAAAACGAGCACTTCACCGACGTGTTGTGGGCGGTCTTCCATCTGGGCGATGAGCTGCAGCGCCGCAAGGACATCATGGACGTGCCGGAGTCCGACCTGGCTCATATGGCCGGCGACATGGAGCGTGCCTACGGCATCCTGATCGGCGAGTGGTTCGAGCACCTGCGCCATCTCAAGGTGCGCTACCCCTACCTGTACTCGCTCGCCGTGCGCTCCAACCCGCTCGATTTCGAAGACCGGGTGCAAGTGCTGAGCTGACCTGCCGGCGGGCCTTCTCGGCAGGTCGGATGAGGCGATATCGCACGCACGTTCGGTGTTTGGCGCGATGCGTGCTACACTACGTTGGCTTTCCCCCTTAAGACTCGGTTGTCCTTGTGCTGCACGATGCAGCCCTCGTTCGGATCAACTGCGTCTGCAACGCAGTGCGGTCCCGGAACAGGGCGCACGGTACAGGAGACATATGTCGTTCGAATCGCTCGGCCTTGAGCCGCGCCTTCTTCAAGGCGTGCACTCGATGGGCTACACGGATCCCACCGCTATCCAGCGTGAAGCGATCCCCCACATCCTGCGTGGCTCCGACGTTGTCGGCGTCTCCCAGACCGGAACCGGCAAGACCGCCGCGTTCGTACTCCCGATGCTTCAGCGCACCTCGACCCACAAGGGCGTCCGCGCGCTGATCGTCACCCCGACCCGCGAACTCGCGCTCCAGATCGACGAGGTCGTGCGCGGGGCGTCCAAGTACACGCCCCACAAGACCGCCGTCGTCATCGGTGGCGTTGGTATGCAACCCCAGATCCAGAAGGTCCGCCGAGGAGTCGATCTCGTGGTCGCGTGCCCCGGCAGACTGCTCGATATGCATTCGCGCGGAGCCATCGACCTGTCGAAGGTCGAGACCCTCGTGCTCGACGAGGCAGACCGCATGCTCGACATGGGCTTCCTGCCCGACGTGAAGCGCATCCTTGCGCTGCTGCCGGCCAAGCGCCAGAACCTGCTGTTCTCGGCGACCATGTCCAAGGGCGTGCTCGACGTGATCCAGTCCACACTGCACGAGCCGATCCGGGTGGAGACCTCACCGACGACGACGCCGATCGAGCGCATCGTTCAGACGGTCTACCCGGTGGGTCACACGCAGAAGACTGATCTGCTTGTCGAGCTGCTCAAGCGCAGCGAGCACTCGCGTACGCTTGTGTTCACCCGCACCAAGCATCGCGCCGACCGCGTCAGCCGTCAGCTCGATCGCAAGGGCGTCAAGTCCGATGCGATTCACGGCGGACGTTCGCAGGCGCAGCGCCAGAAGGCACTCGATGCGTTCAAGTCCGGCCGCTCGCACGTGCTGGTGGCGACCGATGTTGTGGCCCGCGGTATCGATGTCGACGACATCAGCCACGTGGTCAACTACGACATGCCTAACGCCGCCGAGGACTATGTGCACCGCATCGGGCGAACCGCCCGTGCCGGTGCTGACGGTGCCGCGGTGAGCTTCCTGTCTCCCGAGGAGATGGACACGCTGCACGACATCGAGAAGGTGCTGGGTAACACGCTGGCCTGCGAGGACCTGGAAGGGTTCCGCTACAGCGCCCGCGTCGTACCCGATCCCGCTCGCGTGATCCGGACGGGACCCCAGCCCAAGGCAGGCGGCAACCGCTCGCGCGGTGCCAAGCGCGGCGGACAAGGTCGCGGGGGCC
>JBGSMX010000106.1:0-11140 GCA_041739935.1 Coriobacteriia bacterium
GGGCGGATCGCGACCGCTCACACGCGCGACGACCGCGTCGAGACGTTTCTCATGAGACTCGCCCAGGGAGCCGGAGCGACCGGACTGAGCTCGCTCAAACCTGTGCGGGGTCGCGTTGTCCGACCGCTCCTCGGGGTCACGCGCGATCAGCTGCGGGCATGTCTGCTCGAACTGGGGCAGTCCTGGCGCGAAGACGCGACGAACGCAGATACCGATCGGTTGCGCGCCAAGGTCCGCCACGAGCTGATTCCGCTTCTGCAGCAGGTGAATCCGCGATTCGACGAGGCGCTCGAGCGCACGCTCATGTTGCTGGGTGATGAGGACGATCTGCTTCGCGAGATGGGCGAGGCCTTTGCGCGCGATTTCAGCGAACATGACGACAGCCGCGTGGTCTTCGAGCGCGACCTTATGGCGACGCTGTCGCGGCCCATGCGCAGGCGAACGGTGCGTGCGGCGCTCCTCGGCGCGTTTCCGGAGACTTCCCGGCTCGACTTCGACCACGTCGAGATGCTCGTCGACGGTCTGGCCATCGACGGGTTCGCCCACGACCTCCCCGACGGTCTGCGTGCTCGTGATGAGTACGGTAGAATGGTCGTCTCTCGCGCGGGTGAGGGGCCCGGGGCGCTGGCACCTTGTTTGCTCCCTATACCTGGCATCTGCGACCTGGGGCCGTCGGGGCGTTTGACCGCACAGGACGCAGCGCTCGGGGACACAGAAGGATCGGCCGATTCGGTCGTGATCGCCGTTCCCCAAGGGATAGAGACGTTCGCCATCGATCGACCGCGCGAAGGGGACCGCATGCGGCCCCTGGGTATGACGGGGACCAAGAAGCTTTCGGACCTTCTCGTAGACGAGAAAGTGCCGAAGCGGTACAGGAACTCGGTACCGGTGGTGCGCATCGAAGACGAGATCGTCTGGGTCGCCGGTGTTCGAATGTGCGAGGAGTACAAGGTTACGCGATCGACCGACCGGGCTGTTCGCCTCACGTGGGAGCGCGGCGATGGCGCCCGATGACATATGGGCCGGACCTGAGAGGACGAGGCCAACAAAGATGCATCCCGATATCGAACACATAGTTCTGACCGAGGACCAGATCAAGGCGAGAATCATCGAACTGGGCGAGGAGATCAGCCGTGACTACGGCGATGAACCCGTCCTGATGATCGCGGTTCTGCGCGGCGCGGCGCTCTTCATCGCGGATCTGGCGCGCACTGTCTCCTCTCCGGTCGAGGTCGACTTCATGGCGGTCTCCAGCTATGGGAGTTCGACCAAGTCCTCCGGCGTTGTCAGGATCATCAAGGACCTCGACGAGGGCATCGAAGGGCGTCACGTTCTGGTCGTCGAGGACATTCTCGATACCGGTCTGACCCTCAAGTATCTGCTGAAGAACCTGGCATCCCGCAGCCCGGCGTCGCTCGAAGTGGTAACGCTTCTGAGCAAGGAGGGTAAGCAGCGGGTACCTATCTCGTGCAAGTATGTCGGCTTCGACGTAGCCGACGAGTTCGTGGTTGGCTACGGCCTGGACTACGCGGAACGCTACCGGAACCTGCCCTACATCGGCGTACTCAAGCCGGAGATCTACTCGTAGATCGATAGAGTCAAGGAGTCAGACGACGTGAACAGGAATCTCAAGACCGTGCTGCTGTACCTGCTGGTGCTCGCCGGTCTGGTCTACCTCTTCTCCGGTCAGATCGGCTCGGCCGAGGGGCCGACATCGCTGACCACGAGCGAGTTCCTCGAGGCGCTCGAAGATGGCCGGGTCGTATCGGTCACCGCGCTCGCCAGGGATCAGGCGCTCGAAGGTCAGTTCTATGCGACTGCGGACGATAAGAAGCAGGGCGAGGAAGCCCTGGTGCCGTTCGAGTCCACCTATCTGGGCGAAGACACGATGGCTCAGCTCATTGCCGATAACCCTGATGTCGGGTTCACCGTCGATCCTCAGAACAGCTCAATCTGGCTGAGCGTCATTCTGACGTCGGTGCTTCCTATTCTGCTCATCGGCGGACTCCTCATCTTCTTCTTGAACCAGATGCAGGGCGGCAATTCCAAGATCATGAACTTCGGCAAGGCCAAGGCGAAGCGCATGACGCGCGACCAGCCGCGGATCACGTTCAAAGATGTTGCCGGTGCCGATGAGGCGATCGAGGAACTCGACGAGATCAAGGAGTTCCTCGCCAACCCCGGCAAGTTCCAGGCTTTGGGCGCCAAGATCCCCAAGGGCGTGTTGCTCGTAGGACCTCCGGGCACCGGCAAGACACTGCTCGCGCGTGCCGTTGCGGGCGAGGCCGCCGTTCCCTTCTTCTCGATCTCGGGTTCGGACTTCGTCGAGATGTTCGTGGGTGTGGGCGCCTCGCGTGTGCGCGACTTGTTCGAGCAGGCAAAAGCCGCCAGCCCCTGCATCATCTTCATGGACGAGATCGACGCGGTCGGCCGTCAGCGCGGCGCCGGCCTGGGCGGTGGGCATGACGAACGCGAGCAGACGCTCAACCAGCTGCTCGTCGAGATGGACGGGTTCGACATCAAAGACAACGTCATCCTCATCGCCGCGACCAACCGACCCGACATCCTCGACCCGGCGCTGCTGCGTCCGGGCCGCTTCGACCGGCAGATCGTCGTCGACCGTCCCGACCTCAAGGGCCGCGAGGGCATCCTCAAGATCCACGCGCGCGGCAAGCCCCTCGACGACGGAATCGACCTGAGCGTGCTCGCCCGCCAGACGCCCGGCTTTACCGGTGCGGATCTTGCGAACCTCGTCAACGAGGCCGCTTTGCTGGCAGCACGTCATGGCAAGAAGCGGATCGACCAGGCCGAACTCGAAGAGGCTATCGAGCGCGTCATCTCCGGACCCGAGCGCAAGAGCCGCCTCATCTCAGAGGAAGAGAAGCGCATCATCGCCTATCACGAGTCCGGTCACGCGCTCGTGGGTCACGTGTTGCCCATGACCGATCCGGTCCACAAGATCAGCATCATCGCGCGCGGCCAGGCGCTGGGCTACACGCTCTCGCTGCCTGCCGAGGACCGCTTCCTGAATTCCAGGAGCCAGATGCTCGACACGATCTCGATGATGCTCGGCGGTCGTGTTGCCGAGGAGATCTGCATCGGCGACATCACCACAGGTGCGAGCAACGACATCGAGCGTGCGACCAAGCTCGCGAAGCAGATGGTCATGCGCTACGGCATGTCCGAGAAGCTCGGGCCCCAGACGTTCGGCGATGCCAGCCACGAGGTCTTCCTCGGCCGTGACTTCTCGGCGAATGCGGACTACAGCCCCGAGGTTGCCTTCGAGATCGACAAAGAGGTGCGGCACCTGATCGACGAGTCGTTCGAGAAGGCGCACGAGATTCTCTCCGAGCGGCGCGAGCAGCTCGATCTGATGGCCCAGGTGCTCATCGAGCGCGAGACCGTGGACAAAGAGGAACTCGCGGCGCTTCTCGACAACAAATGGGCCGCGTACCTCGAGATCGAGGCGGCCGAGAAGGCGGCCAAGGGCGAGAGCGACGAAGCCGAACCGGAGGAGACCGCAGCAGCGGTTGCCGCACCGGAGCGCAGCGTCAAGGAATCTCCCGGAGCACCGCCGATCGTCACAGCGTAAGCACCGGAGGCTCGTTGAACGCCTATGTTCACGACACCCTGACCCGGACATGGGCAGGGGAGGTCGGCTTTTCGCCTGACGATGCGGCAGCGATCGCGCGTGCGGACGTGGGTGTCGATCGCATCTACGACGGCCATCTGTGGCGCAACAAGCGCTATCACTTCGGGCTGCTCGGCGCGCGCAGATGGTCCCGGCGATGGTTCAAGGCTGCGGTCGAGCGACGGGACCTCAACCTGCTTGGCCAGGCCATCCATTGCGAGCAGGACGCGATCTCCCACGGTCTGTTGGGGCATGTATGGCACTACCCGGGCATCGACCTGTGGGAGCACCGCAGCGCGCGAGTTCACGACAGGCTTGAGCGCGCGACCAAGGAACTGCTCCGGGAGTATCTGGATCTGACGCTATAATCCAACACAGGTGGCTGCGGTGCCGCAGGGGGAGCGGTCCGCGGCCGAGCCCACATCGAGTGCAGAGTCCCGGGGGTGCCGTGCGACCCGAAAACAACGAACGAGAGCCCGTGCCCCCCGTGTCGGGGTCCATCCGTTCCCAGGGCGACGTTCCGAGAATCCCTCGGCTAACGCTCGGCGGCGACTGGCTCGACTCCGTCCGCCCGCGTTCGCGCAAGCGGTCGAAGAACGATCTGATCGCGGCGCTCAACGACGTCGCGTCCGCCGTTTCATCAAAGACCTCTGTCGACGACGTGCTCGGGACGATAGTCGAAAGGGCGAAGCTCATCACCAACACCGAGAAGGCGGCTCTCATTCTCACGGTCGAGCACAGTCCGGTGCTCGATGACGAGACCCTCGTGGTGAAGGGCTCGCGCGAAGAGCATCCCGAGGAGTGGTGGTACGCGCAGTTGCAGGACAACGCTCCCGACCTGTTCGAGTCCGGCGACGTGTACGTCGACATGAGCAGCGACTCCGAGTCCTGGCTGATGGTCGCACCGATTCGGATCCAGAATCGGCCCGTCGGACTGCTCGCCGCGATCAATTCCCGAGAGCGCAAGTTCACGGCAGATCAGCAGGACTTCCTGGCCATTCTGGGAGCGTTCGCCGCGAGTGCGATCGAAAACGCCCGGCTGGCCGAGCAGACCAAGTACGTCCTGCTGGCCAGCGAGCGCGACCGGATCGCACGCGAGATGCACGACGGGATCTCTCAGTCTCTGTTCAGCGTTGCGCTCGGACTTGAGGTCTGCAAGAAGATGATGATGCGAGATCCTCGCGTAGTTGCCGAGCGACTGGACGACTTGCAGCGGATGGTCGACCTGAGCCGCAGCGAACTGCGACGTTTCATCTACGACCTGCGGCCGGTCAAGCTACAGGAGCTCGGACTGGTTGGCGCGATCGAGTACTGGGTGCACGAGGTTACCTCGGCAGACACCGCGCACGGGGAGATCATCGTCACAGGTGAGAGGCGCACGCTGACGCCGGCTGCTGAAGCCTGCCTGTACCGGGTGGCGAAGGAGTCCGTGAGCAACGTGGTCAAGCATGCCCGCGCGTCGCGGTTCCAGGTTCGAATCGATTACGAACCGGATGGCGTGCGCCTGGAGATCGTAGACGACGGTGTCGGATTCGACCGCAGCGCGAAGATTCCGGCAGATCGCGAAGAAGGTATCGGGCTCAAGAGCATTGAGGAGCGGATTCGGCGCGAGGGCGGGGAGCTTGCTGTCGCAAGCGAGCCTGGAAAGGGCACGAAGATAGCAGTACGTATACCCGTCAGTCTGTAGGGGACGGAGCGAGGGATGCCGCCGATTCGGGTGTTTATTGCAGACGACCACGAGCTCGTCAGGTATGCACTGCGCATGATGCTGGACGACGAGCCGGACATCGAAGTCGTCGGGGAATCGGCTGATGGCGAGGGAGCCGTCGCCACGATCGTCGGGGCCGACGTGGACGTCGTGTTGATGGATCTGCGCATGCCCGGCATGGGTGGCGTTGAAGCGTGTCGTCAGATCACGGAGTCATGCCCGGATACGCGGGTACTCGTCCTCACGAGCTTCGACGACGATGAGGAGGTGTTCGGGGTGCTCGCTGTCGGCGCCGCGGGCTACATCCTCAAGGACACGCGCCCCGACCGGGTCGTGCAGGCTGTCCGCTCGGTGTTTGACGGTCAGGCGGTTTTCGACTCGAAGGTGGCGAGTCGCGTCATCTCCGGACAACGCGTCGAGACCGACGAGATCGCCGGCGCGCGCTATCGCGAGCTGCTGTCCGATCGCGAGATGGAAGTCCTCAAGCTCCTCGCCAAAGGCCTGTCGAACAAAGAGATCGGTCAGGCTCTGTGGATCGGCTAGACCACCGTCAAGACCCACGTGAGCCACATCCTGCGCAAGCTGGGTCAGTCGGACCGGACGCAAGCTGTCCTCGCCGCCGTGAGAGCCGGCCTCGTGAAGCTACCCGGCGCCTGACGCGCGAGCCTCACCGGGGGCGCTGCGTCGCCCGCGTCCTACGGTCGGAGGACTCCGTTGTCATACTCTGTCAGGGTCATTTGCTCCCTTCGGCCGATAAGCGCTCCCTCGCGACTCTGGGAAACTATAAGCGCATAGTTCTCGAGAAACCTGTATGTCCGCGACGCGGCGAAGGCGCCGACGTCCGGATTGGGCAGCGCAGGAGAAGGTGACATCGTGGCCCGGGGACACCGCGACACAGAGCAGCGGTACGAGCCCGTGCTGATGGAGCGCCCGGCGACCGGCCAACGGGCCAGCTCCTCGGCGCCGGCCTCGATTGACACGAGCGCTTCAGGTACCGTGACCGACCCCACAGCCTACCGCGCGATCGTACGCAATCTCCGATTCTTGCTTGCATCCGAGTTCGCGGCGGAACTCGACAACACCGCAGCCGAGGATCCGACGCTGGGCTATCGCATCGAGCGCCGCGTGCTCGAGACGCTGGGCGACGCCGAGGCGACGCCCATGTCTTCGCAAGACCGCCAGGCCGCTGTCGATGACGTGACCAACGAGCTGCTCGGAACGGGCCCGCTCCAGCCGCTGCTCGATGATCCGACGGTGACTGAGATCATGGTCAACGGACCGGCCCAGGTCTTCGTGGAGCGCTCCGGCGTCTACGAGGCAGCGGATCGCTGTTTCGATGACGCCGAGCATCTGACGGATGTCGTCGGTCGCATGCTGGCCGCGGTTGGCCGGCGGCTTGATGCGGACTCTCCGGTCATCGAGGTTCGCATGCCCGATGGGTCGCGGGTCAGCGCGGTACTTCCGCCGCTGGCGATCGATGGACCCGTGCTCGCGATTCGCAAGTTTGCCCACGACTCGTTCACCGCCGAGGATCTCATCTCGTTCGGCACGCTGGACGAGCGTCTCGCCGAGTTCTTGAGCGGCTGCGTTCGCGGACGTCTGAACGTCTTGATCTCGGGGGCATCGGGGACCGGGCGCACGACGTTGCTCAACGTTCTGGGTGCCTGGATCGGTGACGACGAACGGATCGTGACTGTCGAGGACGCCGCCGAGTTGCACCTGCCCCAGCCGCAGGTTGTGAGGCTGGAGACCCGGGCTCCGGATGTGGACGGAAACGGTGGAGTGGGGCTCAGGGAACTGGTCCGTATAGCCCTGCGTTTGCATGCGGACCGGGTGGCGCTGAGCGAGGTGTGCGGGGACGAAGCGTTCGAGATGCTCATGGCGATGGGCGCGGGGCATGACGGCTGGATGAGCACGATCTACGGTTGTTCACCGGCCGATGCGCTGGCCCGGTTCGAGACGCTCGCGCTGCTCGCCGCCGGGTCAAACGCGCCCGTGCACGCAGTCAGGGCGCAGGTCTCGGCCGCCTTCGACGTCGTGATTCACCTCGTCCGGCTGCGGGATGGTACGCGACGGGTCATGCAGATCGCGGAGGTGGGGGACCCCACCGACGAGGGGATCGAGCTGCGCACGCTGTTCGAGTTCGACGCGAGTCACGGGCTGGACAGCACCGGGCGTCTCAGAGGACGTGTGGTGTCCACGGGACTCATGCCCGTATTCTCTCATCGGCTGGTTGAGGCCGGAGTCGCAACCGAGCAGCTCGGGCTCGGACTCGAGTAGCGCGCTTTTCTCGCGTCGCCGCAGTGTCTCAGAGGGATGAGGAAGGAATCGTACTTCCGCGGTGCTGTCGGTGGTCTGCGGTATGCTGAGTCGTGCACGCTGGCGCCGGTGTTTCGGGAGGCACACGCGAGATGGACCGCGACAAGATCATGCAGGGCGTTCGCCTGATCCTTGAAGGCGTGGGCGAGGATGTCGACCGTGAGGGTCTGCTCGACACTCCCCGCCGCGTGGCGGACATGTACGAGGAGATCTTCGCGGGCCTGGGGCACGACGCAGCGGAGCACTTCTGTGTGACGTTTAACGAGGGCCATCAGGAGATGGTGCTCGTACGCGACATTCCGCTCTACTCCATGTGCGAGCATCACCTGCTGCCGTTCCTGGGCAAGGCGCACGTCGCCTACATCCCGGGCAAGCACGGCCGCATCTGCGGACTGTCGAAGCTTGCGCGCACGGTTGACGTCTTCGCGCGGCGCCCGCAGGTGCAGGAGCGCATGACCTCGCAGATCGCCGACACGCTCGTCGATCACCTGGATCCGGTCGGCGTGATCGTCGTGATCGAGGCCGAGCACCTGTGCATGTCCATGCGCGGGGTGCAGAAGCCGGGCGCGATCACCACCACGAGCGCGGTGCGCGGGATATTCGAGCGCAACGCCGCCACCCGCGCCGAGGCGATGTCGCTCATCACCGGGCGTTAGGGGGCAGCATGCGCGTGTGGAAGTGCGGCCGATACGCGCTCGAGCTCGATCGACCGCTCGTGATGGGCATCCTCAACGTCACGCCGGACTCGTTTTCCGACGGCGGTGAGCACGAGGGACCGCTCGAAGCGCTCGCGTGGGCGAGCCGCATGTGCGAGCAGGGCGCCGACATCATCGACGTTGGCGGTGAGTCAACACGGCCCGGCTCCGTTGAAGTAACGGTTGCCGAGGAACTCGCGCGCACACGCCCCGTGATCGCGCGGTTGGTCACCGATGCGCCCCCGGTCGTCGTTTCGATCGACACGCGCAACGCCGAGGTGGCGGTCGCGTGCATCGAGGCGGGCGCGGACATCGTGAACGACATCTCGGGCTTCCGTGACGACGCGATGGTGCGCATCGCAGCGGATTCAGATGCCGGCGTCGTGATCATGCACATGCTCGGCGAGCCTGGGACCATGCAGGATGCCCCACGCTACGACGACGTGGTCGACGAAGTCAGAGGCTACCTCGACGGCCAGGCGATCCGTCTGGTGCGGGCCGGAATCGCCGAGGAACGAATCGCGATAGATCCCGGAATCGGTTTTGGCAAAACGCTCGAACACAACCTCGAGCTGCTGCGCAGTCTGCCAGCGCTGGCGCAACTCGGCTTTCCGCTCGTCGTGGGTGCGTCGCGCAAGCGTTTCATCGGCGAGATCACCGGCGAACAGCATGCACGCGAGCGCGTGGGCGGTAGCGTGGCGGCTGCTCTGTGGGCTGCAGCTCAAGGAGCCGACGTGTTGCGGGTGCACGATGTGGCTGCGACCGTGCAGGCGCTGCGCGTAACCGACCGGCTCGCCGGGGAGTAGAATTCACTCAGGTCGATCGAGCACAGGGGGTCCACCATGGGTGGAACGACTGTCGTGCAGGGCTCCGCATTCGATGCGTTCAAGAACCCGCCGCAATGAGCCGGGTCCACATAGGGTTAGGTTCGAATCTGGGAGACCGGCTCGCGCACATCGCGGCTGCGATCGAGCGGCTCGACGCGCTCGACGGCACCGAAGTGCATGCGGTCTCGCACGTCTACGAGTCCGAGCCGTGGGGCCAGGGCGGGCAGCCGCACTTCGCCAACGCTGTGGCTGTTGTCGACACACACCTGGAGGCGCCACAGCTCCTCGGCGTGCTCACGGAGATCGAGACGGAGCTGGGCCGCGAGCCTGGTCCACGCAACGGGCCGCGCGTCATCGATCTGGACCTGCTGCTTGCCGGCGAAGATGAGTGGGACACTCCCGAGCTCACCGTGCCGCACCCTCGGATGCTGGAGCGCGAGTTCGTGGTGACTCCGTTGCTCGATGTAGATCCGCACGTGCGGCTGCCCGATGGCTCGCGCGTGACCGCAGATGCGGCGACCCAGGGACATGTCCTGGGGATGCTGGGGACCGTGCCCGGTTTCGAGGACCGCACGTGGGGCGAGCCGGCGCATATCGGCTCTTCTGTCGTGCAACGACCGGTGGGCGTCGATGAGGAGTGGGTGCCGGTGTGGGACAGGCCGGGTTACAACCCGCTGTTCTTGTTTCCGGCGGCGCTGGCCAACGGGATCGGCGCCGCCGCAGGACGCTACGTGCCCGGCAGCATGCCGAGTTTCGAAGCGAACTTCGCGCAGCTCGTGCTCGACCAGCTGGGCATCCCGTATGCGTGGGACCCATTCGCGCCGGAGAAGAGCACCGACCCGTACATGATGGCCCGGCCGTTCAAGCTGCTCGTCCCTGCCTCGATGGCCGAGGAGGCTGCGGCTGCGATCGCCGAGGCGGCCTCCGCGCAGATCCAGTGGGAGGACCTGCCCGAGTAGCGGTTCGCGCGCCCGCCCCGCACTCGCCCCGTGCGCGACATCCTCCCTGGTTGTCGGGTATACTCTGCTTCCCCCGTAACGGGGCCGCCTGGACCTCGCGCCGCAAGGCTGGGACGGCAGGATCGGGAAGGAGCGTGTGCGGTATGAGCGCCACGGTACCGATGGGTCCCGCGAGACCCGTCACCATCACGGCTCTGCGCGAAATGAAGTCCGCGCACCGCCCTATCGTCATGGTCACCGCCTACGACACGCCTTCGGCACGCCTTGTCGACGAGGCCGGGGTCGACGCGATACTCGTGGGAGATTCCCTAGGCATGGTCGTTCTCGGCCACGACTCGACCCTGCCGGTCACCATGGACGACATGCTGCATCACACCCGCGCCGTCGTTCGCGGGACATCTCACGCGCTCGTGATCGCTGACATGCCGTTCATGTCCTTCCAGATCAATGCCGAGGAGGCCTTGCGAAATGCGGGCCGCCTCATGGCCGAGGCCGGCGCGCACGCGGTCAAGCTCGAGGGTGGCGCGCGTGTGGCCAACACCGTGTCCCGGCTGGTCGAGTCGGGAATCCCGGTCATGGGTCATGTGGGCCTCACGCCGCAGTCCGTCCACCAGCTGGGCGGTTACCGCGTGCAGGCCAAGGAGAGCGCAGCCGCCCTCGCGCTGCTCGAGGACTGTCGCGCGCTCGAGAGCGCAGGCGCGTTCGCGATCGTGCTCGAATGCATCCCTGCGGAGCTGGCAGCGTTTGCGACGGCCGAACTCGCGATCCCCACGATAGGTATCGGAGCGGGCGTTGGCTGCGACGGGCAGGTGCAGGTCTTCCACGACTTGCTCGGCCTGGGCGGGGAGTTCGTCCCGCGTCACGCACGGCGCTTCGCAGACATCGGCGAGGCCATCCGCGATGCTGTCGCCGCATACGCTGACGAGGTTCGCGACCGGGCGTTTCCCACTGCCGCGGAGTCGACGGCCATGGAACCTGCGGCCGCACGCGAGGTCGAACGC
>JBGSMX010000112.1:0-12440 GCA_041739935.1 Coriobacteriia bacterium
GCGTTCCTTGACGAGGTCGCTGACGAGTTCGAGCGGCTCTTCAAGGAGAACATCGATCTGTCCGAGAAGATCGATGCTGCTCATGCGACGGTACGCCAGTACCAGGACCAGGAGCAGACGATCCGCAACACGATGGTCTCGGCACAGCGTTCCGCCGAGGATATCGTCGCCAAGTCCCGGCAGGAAGCCTCGACTCTGCTGCGTGATGCTGAAGTCAAGGCCAAAGAGATCATCCACAACGCGCTCACTCAGAAGCAGAAGGTGCAAAACGAGCTCGTCCGCATCAAGCAGGCCGAGGAGCAGTTCCGTGCTCAGTTCAAGCAGATGCTGGACGTGCACATGTCAGGAGTGACGGAGATAGCACTCCCGGATGATGTGACGCTGCTCATGGGTCAGACCGATGACGGTGTCATCGCCGATGTGGACGTGGCCCTGGCCGACACTCCGGTTGCGACCGCTTATGTCGAGCCGGTCGCACCTGCCGCGGAGCCCGTCGCACCCGAACCCGAACTAGTGATCGAGCCCCCGGCTTCCGGCTTCGTACAGGGCGTCGTCCTGGGCGAAACGGTTGCGCCGGACCTGGGCTCTGACGAGCCCGAGCTTATCGACCCCAAGGAGTTCGATTTCGGCGGTTTCGAATCGTTCGGCGAGCGGGAAGACGATATCGATATCGAGGAGATCGACTGACGCGCGCATGAGCGCCAGAGTCGCGGTCCATGTCACCCCCAGGTCATCCCGCAACGAGATCGCGGGCTGGCGTGGGGGTGAACTGTTGGTGCGGGTTACCGTGCCGCCGGAAGACGGCAAGGCGAACGCTGCTGTGTGCAAGCTGCTCGCCAAGGCGCTGGGTGTGCCGAGGAGTGCGGTGCATGTGGCGAGGGGTGAGGTCTCGCGTCACAAGCAGCTGCAGATCGACGGCGTTGAACAGCCGCAGCTAGACGACCTTCTGGGGGAGCCTGGCCCCGGACCACGCTAGCCGATCACCCGGTTGCACGGACCTTGCTCGTCACGGCGTGGCACGTCGCAGGATTGCGCGCAGCTTATCGTGGGAACATCCCCAGTACCCGGATTTCGGGTCGGTGTTCACGGGGAGAGGGGTAGTCATGTTGGAGCACTATGGAGCTTTGCGCTGCTTCCACGACGGGGAGGTATTCTTCCGCCAGGGCGCTCGCGGCGAAGAGATGTATGTCGTGCGCTCGGGGAAGGTCGCGATTTACGCAACGGACAATGGCGTAGATACGACGCTTGCCGTGCTCGGGCAGCACGATTTCTTCGGCGAGATGTCGCTGCTCACGGGTGAGCCCAGGAGCGCGTCGGCACGCGCCCAGGGTGAAGTCGAGGCGAGCGTGATCGATCGCGAGACGTTCAACCGCATCGTGTCCGAGCCACTCGTGCACGACATGCTGGTGCGCATGAGCCAGCGAATCCGCGATGTTGATCGGGAACTCGAGAAACTCAGCTCCTCGGAAGTTATCCGCCGAGAGCATATCAGTCACATCATCGAACAGCGCCAGTGGTTCGCATAAGCGCTCGCGGTCTGGTGGGTACTGGTTCGCGTTGACCGTCTCACCAGCCCGCGATACCATCGCTTCTACGCGACCTCACGGTCGCGTGCGACAGGCGATGACGGGGACAAGTAGGCCGGGAGCGCCCTGACAGCGAGCGGGGATTGGTGCAAGCCCGCAGGCAGCGAACCGGATGCGAACATCACCCCATCAGCCTCGGACCGAAGGTCGGGAGCGCGAAGCGAATGCGATGCTCCTCGGCAGGTAGGCTCCGACGGGTGCTCCCGTTATCGGGCGACCGAGTGGCGTGCGGGCGAACGTGGACCCCGCGCAAGCTGGGTGGTACCGCGGAGCATGCAAGCGCGCTTCGTCCCGGCTCTGGTGACGAGTGCGCTTTTTCGTGCCCGGACGCGATTCGCGCACGGGAGAGGGTGAGAGGACAGCCGATGGGCGACACGCCGGACTACAAAAGCACGATGAACCTGCCGAGCACGGAATTCCCCATGCGGGCGAGCCTCGCGCAACGCGAGCCCGAGATACTCAAGTTCTGGGAAGACAACGACATCTACGCCAAGTCACTCGAGGTCAATGCCGGTGGCGAGGTGTTCATCTTGCACGACGGCCCGCCGTACGCGAACGGGCACATCCACATGGGCACGGCGTTCAACAAAGTGTTCAAGGATCTCATCGTCAAGTACAAGACCATGCGCGGCTACTGGTCGCCGTACGTGCCGGGTTGGGACTGCCACGGTCAGCCCATCGAGCATCAGGTAGAGAAGAACCTCGGGCCCGAGCGCATGGCCGAGATCAGCCAGGCCGACCTGCGCACCAAGTGCCGTCACTACGCGATGAAGTTCGTAGGCATTCAGGCCGAGGAGTTCCAGCGTCTGGGCGTGCGCGGCGACTTCGGTAACCCGTATCTCACGCTCAATCCCGCCTACGAGGCGGGCAACGTGCGCATCTTCAAGGAGATGTACGACCGCGGGATGATCTACAAGGGTTCGAAGCCGATCCACTGGTGCGTGCGATGCAAGACCGCGCTCGCCGAGGCGGAGATCGAGTACGGTGACGAGACGAGCGACAGCATCTACGTGAAGTTCTGGTTCACGCAGGTTCCCGAGGCGTTTGCGGGTTCGGCGAACCGGGTGGGCGTGCTCATCTGGACGACCACGCCCTGGACGTTGCCGGCCAACGTGGCCGTCACGCTCGCGTCCGATGCGTGGTATGTCGGCGTGAGGGTTGGCGACGAGGTTCTGGTGATGGCTGAGGAGCTCGTTGGCCAGGTCGCACAGGCCGCAGGCTGGGACGAGTACGAGCTGGTGCAAGCATCTGACGGCACTCCCGTACGAGGCCGCGGCATGCAGCTCGAGGGCGCGCGCTACGGCCAGCCCATCCACGAGGGAGTGGAGGGCGTGATCATCACCGGTGATCACGTCGAGCTCTCCACGGGCACGGGTGCGGTGCACACCGCCCCCGGGCACGGCGACGAGGACTGGCTCGTGGGTCAGAAGTTCGGCTTGCCCTCGCCAATGCCCGTGGATGATGACGGCGTTTTCGATGCGGGCGGTGGCCGTTTCGCCGGCCTGAACGTCAACGATGCGAACCCGGTCATCATCGAGTGGCTTCGCGAGCAAGGCACGCTGGCCGCTGCCGAGAAGACCTCGCACAGCTACCCGCACTGCTGGCGCTGCAAGCAGCCGGTGATATTCCGTGCTACGGAGCAGTGGTTCGTCTCGATGGACACAGCGGCCGAGGGTCACCGTGCCGTGCGGGAAGGAGCTCTTGCTGCGATCGGGCAGGTCGAATGGATTCCCGGATGGTCGGTGAACCGCATTCGCTCGATGGTCACGGACCGGCCCGACTGGTGCATCTCACGCCAGCGTGCCTGGGGCGTGCCCATTCCGGTGTTCACATGCGTGAAGTGCGGAGAGACGGTGGCCAACGACGCGACGTTCGACGCGGTCATCCACCTGTTCGAGACCGAAGGCGCCGACGCGTGGTTCATCAAGTCGCCCGCCGACTACCTGCCTGAAGGTACGGCTTGTCCGCGGTGTGGCGGTACCGAACTCGCGCCGGAAGACGACATCGTCGACGTCTGGTGGGAGTCCGGCGTCTCGCACACGAGCGTGCTCGAGGCTCGGCCCGAGCTTCGTCGGCCGGCCGAGCTCTACCTCGAGGGCACCGATCAGCATCGCGGCTGGTTCCAGTCCGCGCTGCTTACGAGCGTCGGCGCCTACGATGAGCCGCCATTCAAGGCTGTCTTGACCCACGGGTTCATCGTTGACGGCGACGGACGCAAGATGTCGAAGTCCCTGGGCAACACCATCTCGCCTCTGGACGTCATCGCGAAATCGGGTGCCGACATAATCCGTTTGTGGGCGGCCGCGGCTGACTACAGCCAGGACGTGTCGATCTCCGAGGACATCTTGGCACGCACGAGCGACGCGTACCGCCGCATGCGCAACACGTTCCGGTTCTTGCTATCGAACCTCAATGACTACGAGCCCTCGATGGCGGTTCCCTGGGAGGACATGCCCGAACTCGACCGTTACGCGCTCGTGCGTCTGTCCGATGTGGTCGATCGCGTCACGAAGGCGTATGACGAGTGGAAGTTCCACCAGGTCTACCACACGATCTTCAACTACTGCGTCATCGATCTGAGCTCGTTCTACCTCGACGTGCTCAAGGACCGTCTCTACTCGGATGCTGCGGATTCCGTGTCGCGTCGCAGTGCGCAGACCGTGCTCGCGCAGATGCTCCAGGCACTGGTGCGCCTTGTCGCACCGGTGCTCACCTTCACGTCCGAGGAAGTGTGGCAGTTCATGCCCGAGGCGCTTCGAGGCGATGCGGTGAGTGTGCAGCTTGCGGGATGGCCGCGCATCGACGTGCCCGTCGCAGAAGCCGAGGCGCTGCGATCTGCATACGGGACCGTGCTCGAAGTCCGCGAGGAGGTCACAAAGGCACTCGAGGACGCTCGAAACGACAAGACGGTAGGCAAGAGCCAGGAAGCGCGCATAACTCTGAGCGCTCCTGCCGAGATACTCGCGCCTCTGGAGGCGCGTGGCACCGAGGCACTGGCCGAACTCTTCATAGTGGCCGGAGTGGAATTGGTCGAAGGGGAACTCGCTGTTGAGGTGGCGCCGGCTGTTGGGGAGAAATGCCCCCGCTGCTGGAATCACCGGGAGCTCACAGCGTCCGGCGTCTGCGAGCGGTGCGCCGGAGTGCTCGCGGGGCTCGAGTAGGCGATCGAGGAGCGTTCCTCGGCAGGTACTTGGTGGTACAATCTAATCAGACGACACGAAGGCGCCCGGATATTCCGGGCGTTTTCAGATGCAACGAGGACCGGTCGGTTCATGAACAAGACAAAACTCAAAGTGTTCCGTGAGCGCCTGGAGAACGAGCAGGTGAGGCTTGAGCGCGAGGTCGAGACGATCGAGCGAGAAGGTCACGAGGCACTCTCTGATGCGAGCGGTGAGAACAACTACCGCGATCACATGGCCGACCAGGGAACGGCGACGTTCACGCGCGAACTCGACATGTCGCTCGAGGAGAACGTTCGCGACGCGCTCGTGTCGGTTGGAAGTGCGCTGCGCCGCATAGACGACGGAACCTACGGGACCTGCGACCGGTGCGGCAAGCGCATCAGTGAAGAACGTCTCGACGCGATGCCCACCGCAACCTTGTGTATAACGTGCAAGTCCGCCGAAGAATCACACTAGAGGTAGCGCGCCCCGGAGCGCTGTTCGCAGGGATATTCACCTCGGTCATCCTGCTCGACCAGGCGGTCAAGGCTGCTGTCCGGGCCACCCTGGAGCCCGGCGACTCTGTCGCGCTGATTGACGGGATACTGCACCTCACCTACGTGCGAAATACCGGAGCCGCTTTCGGGCTGATGCCGGGGCAGCGCGCGCTATTCATGTCAACGGGGCTCATCGTTGCTCTCGGCGTTCTGGTCTATATGCTCTGGGCGCGTCCCCGTGCGGGCTGGCTTGTCAGCGCAATTGCTCTGATCGGTGCGGGCGCCGTCGGCAATCTCATAGACCGCTCGTTCGTGGGCGGCAAGGTCACGGATTTCATCGACGTATTCGGTGATGTGTTTCCTGTGTTCAACGTCGCAGATTCGGCGATCGTGGTGGGTGTGATCATGCTCGTCTTGTGGGTCTTGCTGGTTCCCGACCCTGAGGATGCGCCCGGCGCCCAGGAGCTACCCGTTCAGGAATCCGGGCAGCCGCACGTCGAACCGCACGACGCACAAGAGCCGGATTCCGGAGAGACGGCGGCATTGTGACCGAGCCGGGAATCTACGAGCATACCGTCACGGCCGACGAGGCCGGGGAGCGAATCGACACGCTGCTGGGCCGAGTAGGACCCATGCCCTCACGCTCAGCCGTTGCCCGCCTGATCGACTCAGGGCGAGTTCACGTGGATGGTCGCACGGCCGTGAAGCGCCACGTCGTCTCTGAAGGCGAGCGACTCACGCTCGACGTCCCGGCGTTTGAGCGGGGCGATCACGAGGCCGAGCACATCCCGCTCGACATACGTTTCGAGGACGGCGACATCATCGTGCTCTCCAAGCAGGCGGGTCTGGTCGTGCATCCCGCGCACGGGAACTGGAGCGGAACGCTGGTGAATGCGCTGCTCGCGCACGCGCAGGAGCTGGGCTCGTTGCAGGGAGAAGATCGTCCGGGCATAGTCCACAGGCTCGACAAGGACACGACCGGCCTGATGCTGGTCGCCAAGAACGATCACGCTCAGGCTGCCTTGCAGGAGGCCATCAAGATCCGCTCTGTTGACCGCCGGTATTTGACGTTGGTGCATGGGTACATTGCGCCGGACACGGGAATCATCGACGCCCCGCTTTCGAGAGACTCCCGGGACCGGACACGGATGGCCGTCTCTGACTCGCTTCACGCGAAGCAGGCCGTCACAACCTTCAGGGTACTCGAGCGCTACATGGCCGGCCCTGCCGACGACGGGTACACGCTGGTGGAGTGCAAGCTCTACACCGGGCGCACGCACCAGATTCGCGTTCACATGGCCTACATCGACCACGCGTGCGTGGGCGACCAAGTCTACGGCTCCCGCCGGGCCAAAGCAGACCGCGGGCTCGAGCGCCAATTCCTGCACTCGTATCGACTTGAGTTCGACCATCCTGTGTCAGGTGAGACTCTCACGTTCGTTGATCCGCTACCCGACGATCTCGCGGCGATAGTGGCGCAGATCGAACCGGACTCGATGAGCCGTACCCAGGCAGGGGAAGAGGTATTCGAGCTGCTTGCCGGCGCTCAAACCCACAGCCCCTAGGCTCAGGCCGTACCGTTCGTCGCGTGCGTGAACCAGCGCCGACGGCGAGGAGTACACTCGTGTGAGTCCCGTGGTGGGGGAGGAGCGCGTGAAGCCGTCCATCCGTGTCGTGCTCGCCTACATTGTGGCCGCCGGTCTGTGGATCGTCGTCACCGACGCGCTGGTGGTCGCTCTCGGCATCAACGAGGGTATATTCCAGCTGCTGAAGGGCCTGTTCTTCGTCGTGGTCACTGCGGCGGTGCTCGCGGTGGTGTTGGGCAGGGAAGAGCGTCGACGCGCGGACGCAACAGCACAAGCGGACCTTCATCGGATCGCTTTGGAGGACCGAGAGCGAGAGTACCGTTCGCTTTTCGACGCGAATCCGCAGGCTATGTGGGTTCTCGATGCACAGACGGCGGCCTTTCTTGCGGTCAATCAGACGGCGCTCGACACGTATGGCTACTCGCGTGATGAGTTCCTCGCTCTGCGGGTGGAGGCTCTGAGCGAGTCGGATGTCACTTTGCCGGGTGCCAGCGATTCTGATGTGGGCGAACTGCAACGCCATCGGACGAAGTCGGGGGAGCTGCTGTATGTCTCCATCGCATCGAATCTCGTGCATTTCGAAGGACGCGCGGCGAACCTCGTTCTTGCTGCGAACGTCACCTCGCGGGTAGAAGCGGAACGAGCTCTCGCTGCCGCTAAGCGCCAGGTTGAGGCCATCATCGACACGTCGCCAATGGCGATCATCCTGCTCGACTGCGATGCCAAAGTCCGACTGTGGAATCCGGCGGCTGTGCGCATCTTCGGCTGGTCTGCCGAGGAAGTGCTGGGAGGCTTCTACCCGATCGTCCCCGAGGATCGGGCAGAGGAGTTCTCGGACATCTTCACGAGTGTCTTGGCCGGTCACCCACTCGAGGGTGTTCAGCTCACGCGGCGAAACAAGGATGGCGAGCAGCTCTCGGTCATGTGCTTCTCGGCCGCGCTCGCCAGCGAGACGGGTGAGGTCGAAGGTGCGATCGGGATGTTCGCTGACATCGGCGAGCAGGTTCGCTCCGAGGCGGAACTCAGTCGTTATCGCGAGCGGCTCGAGGAGCTGGTGCAAGCGCGAACCGCCGAGCTGAGCATCGCGAACGAACGGCTCAGTACTGCCACACGCGTGAAGAGCGAGTTTCTCGCGAACATGAGCCACGAGCTGAGAACGCCACTCAATTCGATCATCGGGTTCAGTGGGGCCATGCTTCAGGGCCTAGCGGGAGACCTGAGCGAGGAGCAACGAAAACAACTGGGAATGGTCTACCGGTCCGGCAAGCACCTGCTCGAATTGATCAACGACATCCTGGATCTGTCGAAGATAGAGGCGGGGCGCTTCACTGTCGAGACGCAGGAGTTCGACGCGCACGAGATCGTGCTGTCGGTCGTAGAGTCACTCGACCTTCAAGTAGCGGGAAGCGGGCTCGAGGTTCGGGCACCTGAGCCGCACGAGCCGGTTCTGATCAACACCGATCGAACCAAAGTGCGCCAGATACTCATCAATCTGATTGGCAACGCGGTCAAGTTCACTGAAGAGGGCTTCGTCGAGGTGACTGTGGAACGAGACGCCGACGATGTCGTGGTTCTGGTGAAGGACACGGGTCCCGGCATCCCGCAGGCCGAACACGCGTTGATTTTTGACGAGTTCACACAGTCCGAGCGCCGAGCGGACGAGAAACCGCAGGGTACAGGACTAGGGCTGGCGATTTCGCGCCGACTGGCGCGCATCCTCGGCGGCGACATCGAGTTGACCAGCGCGCCCGGAGACGGGTCCGCATTTCGGCTGCGGATTCCGGCGGTCTGCCGCATTCCCGAAGCCAGCACGCTCGCCGTGCAGCAGAGCGACGTTCAACGGGCACAAATGGAGTAGGGCATACGCGGAAGCATTAACGGAGCAGGGAGGCCGGTGTATGGCGGCTCGAATACTGGTCGTTGAGGACGACCCCCAGAACCTCTATCTCGTGAAGTTCCTGCTCGAACGCGCGGGCTACTCGGTCTCGGTGGCAACCGATGGCATTCAGGCTGTCGAGGTCGCGCTCGAAGACACGCCGTCCTTGATCCTCATGGACATGCTGCTACCTCGCATGGATGGTTGGGCTGCGACCCGCGCACTGAAGACCGAGCACGGGATGACGACACCCATCATCGCGTTGACGGCGTACTCGATGAAAGGGGACAGAGAGTCGATCTTGCAGGCCGGGTGTGATGGCTACATCTCCAAGCCCATCGATCCCGAGACATTCGTAGTCCAGGTCGAGTCGTTCCTCTGAGGGATGGGATGTTTCCGATGCGCGTTCTGGTCGTCGATGACGACGAGGCCGGTCGCTACCTGGTCGTGTCGATTCTGAAGGCGGAAGGTCACGTTGCGGTCGAGGCTGTAGACGGCATCGACGCGCTGGAGAAAGCGCGGGCCGATGTTCCGGACGTGGTCATCACCGATATCTTGATGCCGAGGATGGACGGATACCAACTCGCGCGCGAGTGGAAGATCGATCCGCAGCTCTCAATGGTGCCGCTCATCTTCTTGACCGCGTCGTACACGGACCCGGCCGATGAGAAGTTCGCGGTCGAACTGGGCGCTGACGGCTTTCTGAGCAAACCGGTCGATTCCGACACCCTGGTCCGGGCTCTTGAGACCGTCATGAGCGATGTCTCGTACGACGCCGTGCATCGCCCGACGGATATGTCTGAGGTCGAGGTGCTGCAGGAGTACAGCGATCGAGTGGTGCACAAGCTCGAACAGAAGTTGGCCGACTTGGAACGTGCGAACTCGATGCTCGAGTCCGCAATGGACGCCCTTTCTCGCGAAGCGGAGTCCCGAGGCGTGCTCGTCACGGAACTCAATGCCGAGGTGTCGCGCAGACAGGCCCGCGAGATCGAACTACAGCAGGAGCGCGACTTCTCGCAGCGAATCGTCGAGACCCTGGACGTGTTCATCGTTGCAACGGATCTTGATCGGCGGATCACGCTCTTCAGTCCGGGCGCAGAACGAATCTCAGGACACGCGAGCGATGCTGTTGTCGGGCGGGACTACCTGGAGCTCTTTGCGCCGCCCGAAGACAGCGAGCGGCGTAGGGATCTCGATCAAGCCCTCATGGCGAGCGGCGGCACCCAACGGCTCACCAATCAGTGGGTCATGCGCTCAGGCGAGCAGCGTGTGTTCGACTGGTCGGCCACGATTCTGCGCGATGTCGATGCTGAGCCGGCAGGTGTCATCCGGTTCGGCATCGACGTTACCGACCGCGCAGTGAGGGGTGCCACCGAACGTGTTATGGGTGTCGTGGACCTTGCCGTGCTGACCGACAGTCCACTGGGTGACGTTCTCGATCTGACCTGCGCTCACGCCGCGGACGAGTATGGATTTGCCGCGGTGTGGACTGCGCTTCTCGGCGATGGTGAACTCGATGTGACGGCAGCGGCGGGGCCGGTTGCACCTTCGCTGGGAGATGCGTTCGCAAAGGATTCCGACATGATCTGTCCGCTGGGAGATGTATCGGTTCTGAGTCAGCCGGTCCGATTCACCATGTCGCACGAGGGCATTCCCGCTCCGTGGGCCGCATTCGCGCTCGAGCATGAAGTGCAGTCGGCGGCAGTGGTTCCGATTCGGGTGCACGGACAAGTCATCGGGATCATGGGGGTGGTCGCGCATTCCGCACACGGGCTCGACGGTGGTTACCTGCAGGCCCTCGAGTCCCTCGCAGACCGTCTTGGCGTGGCGATACTGTACTCCCATGCCCGGGAGCAGCTGGCGCTGCAGTCGGCGGCGCTTGAGTCTGCGGCCAACGCCATCGTGATCACCGATCTTTCCGGTCGGGTTACCTGGGTGAACAACGCGTTCGCGGCAATGACCGGCTACACGCTCGATCAGGTCGTGGGGCAGGAGTTGTTGGGAGAAGGGGCCGGGTATCGCGAGCCGAGGTACCGCGAAGCCTGGAGTCGGCTCGAGCGCGGCGAGGTGTGGCGCGGTGAGGTCACGAATCGTACGCGCGAAGGCACTGAGTACACGGAAGATGTGACGATTGCGCCGGTCAAGGATGCGTCCGGCGCCCCGAGTCACGCGGTGATCGTGAAGCAAGACGTGAGCGACCGGGTGAGGCTGGAGCGGCTGAAGTCCGACTTTGTCGCAATGGTGTCGCACGAACTTCGCACGCCTCTCACCACCATCATCGGCTATGCCGACCTACTCAGTGCGGGTGGTGGAACCCTCGATGCTGCGCGCGTCTCCTCGGCGACCGAGAGCATCAGGGCCGGTGGGCAGCGGATGAAGGCGATAGTCGAGCAGCTCCTGGAGGTCACCCAGATACAGGCCGAGGGGGTCGAAGTGCAGACGGCGCCCTTCGACATCGGCCACCTTGTGACCGAAATCGCCCAGAGCGTCTCGCGCACCGATCGGCACAGGCTGCAGCTGGACGTTCCCGATGATCTGCCCATCATCGAGATCGATGCGAGGCGAATCTCCCACGCGCTTAGCAATATCATCGAAAACGCAGTGAAGTACTCGCCGGAAGGCGGCGCGATCACCGTGGCGGTGCACGACCTCGGGGATAGCCTGGTGATCTCCGTCGCCGATGAAGGCGTGGGCATGAGCGACGAAGAGCTACCCCGGCTGTTTCAGGCCTTCAGCCAGCAGGACATGTCGAGCACCAGATCGTTTGGCGGGATCGGCATGGGGCTGTTTGTGGCCTACCAGTTTGTGGCCGCGCACGGGGGCGAGATCACGGTGCGAAGCCGAAAGAACCACGGATCGACGTTCGAGATTCGACTCCCCACGAGCCGGCCGTGACCGCACTTCGGGCCTAGGGCTGCCGAAGCCCTACCAGCAGGTCGAACTCCATGTCATACGGGAGCGCGATGCGCCCACCGTAGAGCGTTATCGAGGCCGTCGAATCACTCCGGCTGTCGAGCCACTGCGCCAGGGAATCGGTAAGGCCGTCTACCAGTAACACCGGCTGGCCAGCTCGCGAGGCGTATGGCCCTGCACTCAGCGCGTCCGGGAAGGCTCGCCCGGTCGCGAAGCCCAGTGCCGAGGAGCTCAACAGGCCACGCGCATGCGCTTCATCCGCCACCTTAAGTGATGTGTCGTAGCGGTTGGTGCCGGCCCACCGCTCGGCAGTCGGAAGCTGCGAAGCAACGGCCGCAGAGACGGCCGCTTCACCACCAATGACGATCGCGTGATCGGAACCGAGCTCGTCGACCGCCTCGCGCGTGGCCTGGGGCAATGTGGCGGTCCGGGCGAGCAGAATCGGCCAGCCGGCCGAGCCGGCCACAGGCGTTGCGCACATCGCGTCCGGGTAGTTCTCGCCGGAGGCGACCATGACCGTCGCGCCCGTGGAGCCGGGCGTCTGCGCGACAGCTCGTGCCACGAGCCTCGCGGTGTCGTAGCGATCCGTCCCCGCGAGTCTGACGATCTCGGTATCGAGGGGCATCAGCGCGCGCAGGTCACTTTCGACCGAGGCGCCCACGGCGGCCGTCCCGCCAACCACATACACCGTCCCGGGGCTGAGGCGCATCAGCTCGTCACGCGAATCGACCGGCAGTCTGTCGCGACGTGTGAGGAGAAGCGGGCCGGAGCTGCGGGCCGCAAGTACGCTGGCCGTCAGCGCGTCGGGCCAGTTCGTGCCG
>JBGSMX010000120.1:0-5531 GCA_041739935.1 Coriobacteriia bacterium
CCCAGCACCGCGATGCGCCGGCCTTCGAGCGAGCCCAGGCGTGCCTTGAGGGTCCGCACCGGCAGCAGCCGTGCGCGTGCGTTGACCTCGATCACCGAGCGCAGCAGGTGGAAGTCGTAGCCGTTGATCGTGGCGAGGAAGTCGAGCGCGCGCGTGTCCTTGGGGAAGCACGAGCCGCCGTACCCGATGCCCGCGCGCAGGAATGCCGGGCCGATCCGCTCGTCCATACCGATGCCTCGCGCGACCTCGTCAACGCTTGCGCCGACCAGATCGCACAGGACCGCGATCTCGTTGATGAAGGATATCTTCGTCGCGAGAAACGCATTGCTCGCGTACTTGATCATCTCGGCGCTGGTGACATCGCAGGTCAGAAACGGCGCGTCGATCTCAGAGTAGATCGCCCGGACGCGCTCGACCGCCTCGCTATCGCCGCCCAGCACGACGCGGTCGGTGTGGAACCAATCGGCTACCGCGCTGCCTTCGCGCAGGAACTCGGGATTCGAGACGTATGCCAGGCCGCGCGCGGCCAGGCGCTCCGAGAACTTGACGCCGGTACCCGGAGGCACCGTGCTCTTCATGACCACGACGGCCCCCGGTTCGGCACGCTGCTCGAGCAGGTCGAGCACGGAGCGCACGTAGCTCATGTCGGCCGAGCCCGTGCTGGTGGCCGGCGTGCCCACGGCGATCATCGCGATGCCGTCGATGCGCCCGACCGAGTCCACGAGTTCGAAGCGCAGCGTGTCCTCGGCGACCGCCTGTGTCATGAGCTCTTCGAGTCCGGGCTCGAAAAACGGGCATTTCCCGCTGCGAAGCGAGACCAGCTTGGCCTCGTCGACGTCGAGCACGGTTACCGGGTGCCCGGCGCTTGCCAGGCACACGCCCGAGACGAGACCTACATAACCGGCACCAAAGACCGTGATCCGGTCGCGCATCGCGGATTCCCCTCAACGTCGGAAGCAACCCTTACACTTTAGATAGTGTCACGAACAAAGGAAACCGTCGCGCGCGGTTGGTCGCCGCGGCTCTCAGTTCTCGCGTCGCTTCCCGCTTCCCAGTGTCGCGAATACGAGGGCGACGTACAGGTAGTTCATGAGCGTCGTGATCAGCCCGTGCGCGAGCACCGGCGCCGCGCCGATTCCCGCGATGCGTCCGTACAGCACGACCGATGCACCCTGCTTGACGCCCAGGCCCGCAAACGTGATCGGCACGAGTGCGACGATCAGCGTTATCGCGTGCACCACGACGATGTCGAGCAGCCCGACCGTCTGCCCTACGGCGGCGAAGTAGAGCAGCATCGCCGTCCCCTGAACCAGCGTGCGTGCGATCGTGATCGCCAGATTCAGGGCGAGAGGGCCTGGCCGGTCGCGAAGAAGCGTGCTCAGATTCGCCGAGAAGCCCTCGAAACGCCGCGCGTACCTGCCGAGCAGCCGCTCGCGTACGAACGAGCGGATGCGAGCGTTCGAAAGCGCCAGCAGCGAGCCGAGAATCGCGAGGACGGCGAACGCGCCGCCCAGCGCTGCATCGGAGCCACGGGCATACACGGCAAGGCCGGCGACTGCGATCGCGGCGGTCACTGCGAACGTGATGATCTTGTCGACGACCGCGACCGCGAGCCCCGGGGCGAGGCTGGAAGGGGTCTCGGCGCGGTGCTCTTCGAGCGCGAGGAAATGTGCGTACGACAGGTCGCCGAGCTTACCCGGGGCGATCATGCCCACGGCCCACGAGCGCAGGTAGGCAATCATGATGCGCGGAGTCGATGCGTCGGGCTTCAGGGCGCGCGTGAGCACGAACAGGTTGAGGGCGCCTACCGCCAGCGACAGCACGTCGACCAACACCGCCAGGAAGAACCATCCCCACTCGATGTTGCGAAGTACCTCGCCGAGCTCGTCGAGCCCGATCCACCACACGAGCGCGCCGAGAAGGGCTACAGAGACCGCGACCCGGACCCAGACAGACAGTCCACCGCGTCGCATCAGGAAATCCGGTCGCCCTCGCCCATGTGCGCGCCGATGCCGTCGTAGTCGGCCCTGCGTGCGCGCCACTGAATCTCCTCGAGGAGCTTGCGGTTGTTGCCCAGGAGTTCGGCGAGGAAGCCGAAGAGCGCCATCTGCACGCCGATGATGAGGAGAATCGCAGCCAGGATCAGAGACTGGATGTTGCCGCCGCCCCTGCCGACCGCGATGAGGTAGATGTAGCGCACGCCAAGCAAGAAGCCGAAACCGGTGAAGGCGAATGCCGGCAGCATGAAGAACCGCATGGGCTTGTAGGTCATGAAGACGCGCACGATCGTGAGCAGCGAGCGGCGCACGTAGCTGCCAACGCTTTTCACCAGTCGCGATGGCCGCAGGTCCTCGTTGACCCGTACCGGCACAGTTTCGATCGCCATGCCCTTCTGGCCGGCCTGAATGATCGTCTCGATGGTGTAGGTGTAGCTCGAAAAGACATTCAGTCTCATCGCGACATCGCGGCTCATAGCCCGAAAACCACTCGGTGCGTCGGGGACTTCCGTCCGGCTGGCCACACGTACCGCCCACGAGCCGAGCTTCTGAAGCATCTTCTTTACCGGCGAGAAGTGCTTGATGTCGGCTATAGGTCGGGCGCCGATCACGTAGTCGGCCCGTCCCGCCACGATCGGCGCAACCAGCGAGGGGATGTCGTCGGCGCAGTACTGGTTGTCGGCATCTGTATTCACGATGACGTCAGCACCCAGACGCAGGCAGGCGTCTATGCCGGTCATGAACGCGACCGCCAGGCCCCGATTGTGTGTGTGACTGACGACGTGGTCGACGCCCTGGGCCCGGGCGACCTCGACGGTCGAATCAGTGCTGCCGTCATCAACGATCAACCATTCGACCGAGTCGAAACCCTCCACCTTGCGGGGCAGCGCCGCCAGTGCGATGTGCAGCGTCTCTGCCTCGTTCAGACACGGAATCTGGATTATCAGTTTCATGATTCGGTCCTCGTCCTTGGGGCCCACAGGGTGCATGTCAGACCGGCAACGTAGACTCCGAGATATAGGTAGATCAACGGTACGGAGTGAAACGCGACCCTGTTGAAGCTGTCGCCCCAGCCCAGACGCCCGGGGTGCGTGACTCCGTGTACCGCGAAGGCTATCACGAAGAACTGCGCGGCGTAGAACAGGAGCGCGGTCGTGAACGATTCACGTCGCAGGTTGGGCCGCAGAACCATGCTGACGACGACCATCGCCGTGATGAGCGGCCAGAACGAGCGCCAGCCACCCTGTTCGAGCAGGTTCGTGGTCATCGCGAAGATCGTTGCGTTCGCCTGTTCGCCCAGAATCCGGAACAGCCAGACCAGGCCGACGGACTCGAGGGCGACCAGGAGCGCCAGAGTGTTGTTTCCGCTGGCGAGCCAATCGGAGCGTGCAAGCGGCACGAATCGAAGCCCGGCCCAGATCGCCGCGTAGAGTGCGGTGAATCCAATGAGCGTGGTCGCGCTGATCTTCTCAGTGGTCCACATGCCCTGGTTGAGGATCGTCGCTGCAGTGTAGGCGCCGGCGAGGATGACGGTCGGCGCGAAGAACCAGCCTGTCTCCTCGCGCCCGGCGCGGGAGCGTACGAGAGCGAAAGCTGCCAGCAGGACTGCGGCCATCGCATACGCAGGTCCGTCGGGGCGCGCCAGGAAGATGCCGGCAAGCCCGATGCCCGCGAACAGCAGCCATGAAGGTGAGAGTACCGGCTGGCTCCCGGATGCGTTGGCACGCTCGAAGGCGTACTTGATGCCCAGGCCTGCCATGAGCAGATACAGCGCAGATATCGTGTGACTGTGCACGTAGATAGACATGAACAGGTACGTGACGTGTCCCACCATGACGGTTACGACCACGAGTGGGACGACCAGGGCGGCGGCCCGGCCCGCAGGGCGTGCAGCTCTGGCAGTACCGAACCCGACCAGCGCGGCGATGTGGAGCGAAAGAACGGGGTAGACGAAGCCCGCGAACTCACCGCCGAACAGATGGTAAGCGGCGTGGAAGGCGCTCGGGATCAGCATGCGCTCACCGAGAAGCTTGATTGCGGCAGTACCGTTGTCGAATAGGGGCCAGCTGTACAGCTCGTACTGGGCCCAGCCATCGTGGGAGTAGGCCGAGATCCCCCATGCAGCCATCACTGCCGTGAAGCCGCCGATGACGAGCGCCCACACCGCAAAGCTCCACAGTGCGACGGGCTTCTCGGCGGGTCGCTCGGAGCGCGAGATCCAGGTTCCGGCAGCGAACAGCGCACCGCAGAACGCGAGTAGGGAGGCACACGCGAGTACCCACGAGTAGCCTGTGTGGAGTGCGATCGAGACGCTGGCCACAAACCCCCAGCCCATCAGTCCCGTGGGAAACGCCGCCAGGTGGTAGGCAACCGAGCCGAGCCTCGAGCGCAACGGCCACAACGAAGCCCAGCCTATTAGGACTGTCACCAGCGAGAAGCTGATCTGGGTGATCACTCGATCTCCTCCCGGGCAGGCGAGAGGGACAGCGGTACAACATAGACGACCGAGAAGTCGGCGTCCCGGTGCAGCACGACCGCGCGGTCGTCCTCGGCCCCGGTCACGTAGGCGACGTTCCAGTTCAGGCGCTCGATCGCTCCGGCGCTTTCCCAGGTGTCGATCGTCGACTGCGCGAGCGCCGGGTCGTACTCGGCTGTCGTGCGCTCGGCTCGTGCGATGGTGGTCGCGAAGTAGTCACCCTTGATGCCGGGAGCGTCCCAGGAAGTCGGCGAGTACGGTCGCGCGCCCCACAGGTGCCACAGGCCATCAGGCGCGTACACGACCTCGACATCCGGGGTCGCGCGGCGGATCGCCACTCCCAGCGTGATCGCCCGGTAGCGGTCGTGCCAGTTTGCCCGCCGCTCGGCGAACTCGGTCACGCGGGCGTAGTCATCTCCGGGAAAGACGGGCTCGAAGTAGACCCACCACCCGTCGAAGTCCTCGAATGCCCCGCGGATGTCCCACAGGTGGTAGGACGCAAGGACGGCGAGGATCGCCAGGGCTACGAGTGCTGTGATCTTGTCACGACGAGCGTTCTTCGCGCTGTCGGTTCGCTGCATGGCCAACCGGCTCGTTCCGTCTCCGGCATCGGGACTGGGCGACGGCGCACCCGTTCGCAGGCGGGCCATCGACGCTACAACGATAGACGAGGTGCCGAGGAGCGGCAATGCGGGCGATCGCTCCCGCGCCCCTGGTAGGTGTCAGAGCGTCGTACTACCCTCAGTGGATGGAGACCACGTTCGAAACCGTTGTCCGTCAGGCGCGCGAGACGATTGCGCGCCACCACATGCTGCCGGCTGGCGCCCCGGTGCTGCTCATGGTCTCGGGCGGGGGCGACTCGGTGGCGCTGCTGCATCTTTTCGCGAGCGGTCAACTCGGTCCCGATCTCGATCTGCACGTGCTTCACGTCGACCACCAGCTGCGCGCAGCGGACTCGGCCGGTGACGCGCTGTTCGTGCAAGAGGCATGCGACGCTGCGAGCATCGACTGCAGCATCGTGAAGGCAGACGTTGCCGGACTGGCGCAGCGAGAGGGTC
>JBGSMX010000144.1:0-43134 GCA_041739935.1 Coriobacteriia bacterium
AGCATGAAGTGGTCCGCGACGCCAGGTGCCGCCATGAACCTGGCCTTCAGCGGCACCAGGATAGACCTGGTCACGCTGACGGGTCCCAACTACGGAATCGCGAATGTCACCCTCGACGGCAACGCGCCTGTCGCTGTCGACCTGTACTCGCCTACCTACGAGTTCAAGAAGGTCGTCTGGTCCGCCTCCGGCCTGACCGACGGCGCCCATACGGTGCGCATCGAGTACACGGGCACGAAGAACGCCTCCTCGACGGGCACACAGATCGGCATCGACGCGGTCGACCTCGTCGGCGTACTGACCCCGGCGTCTGGCGCTCAGCGTTTCGAGGAGAGCGACTCGAGGTTCGCGCGCTCGGGCACGTGGACGATCGCATCCAGCGGCTCCTCCTCTGCCGGCCAGTTCGTATACGCCGATACGACCGAGTCGCTCATGACCATCAAGTTCAGCGGCACCTCGTTCAGCTGGCTCGCCCTCTGCGGTCCTCAGTACGGCATCGCATCGATCTCCATCGACGAGGGCCCGGCGACCGATGTCGACCTGTACGCGGCAAGCTATCAGTACCAATACGCCGCAGCATCAGTGTCAGGACTGACGAACAGCCAGCACACAGCCGTCATCAGAGTCACTGGCCGCAAGAACGCTGCATCGAGTTCCACACGTGTGTCCTTCGACGCCTGCGAAATCGAGGGAATCCCCCTCCAAGCGCCCTGAGACGGCCGTGATCGTGCGAAATCAACGGGCCCCGAGAAGTAATGCTGGGGCCCTTTGTTTCTACTGCTCCGGCCCACGAGTGGACGCTGCGATGGCCTCTTCCAGCGGTATCGCGGAGGCGATGGCCTCATGCCCTTCCGCGCTGAAGTGGAGCATATCCGTGCCGTCGAGCGGGAAGTCGTTTACCTCATCCCGATTCTTATCGAGAACTCGACCCAGGTTAACAAAGGCGACTCCGCGGCGTCGACATTCAGAACGTATTGCATTGTTCAGCGCTCCTGCGGCGGCAACGAACTCCGGGCTGCCGTTGTACGGTGGGACACTGCACACTATAGGCACGGCGCCAACACCCGCGGCATCATCAAGAATCTCCCGCAAGTCGCCCATAGACGCTGCGACAGTGCGGGCCTGCAAGATGTCGTTGGTCCCACAGAAGACGATCAGTACTCGCGCCCTGCTCATGAACGGGGTCGCTCTCTCGAGTGCGAGCACGTCCCTCAGCGTCGCGGATGCGACGCCGGCATTCACCAACGCGAGGTCATCGCCAACAAGCACACGATCGTCGCGCACACTGCGCGGGTCTTCAACCGGCCACGGCTCGAGATCCTCGAAGCGAACATCCTCTGCTGCGTCTGCGCGTCTAAGCAGGATCGCCAGGTACTGTTCCTCGCGACCCACGCCCCATCCTGTCGGGAACGGCCCAGTCCCAGAGGGAGCCCAGGCCTGGGTGTTGCTGTCGCCATAGGCGACCGCAACCAGGCGCTCGCCTGCCAGTTCCTGAGTCATACGATCGGACGACGTGCAACCAGAACAGGTCAACAGGAGGCAGAGGACTGCGATCACCGGCAGACCGGTCGCACCGTTCATCCCCCGGCTCCGTGTTTCATGCGCCCCACTCCGAGCAGCGCGCCTCGCACATAAGGAACGCGTTTCAAAAATGACGTCAGAACCAGACTAGATGCAAGAGCGAATGAAGCCACGACCGACCAGTGCAGGTCACGACCCACGAGGGGACCGATCAGTAGGCTGTGTGACGCATACACACCGATCGAATTGCGCCCTACCAGATCCAGTATGGCCACGCGACTGCGCAGCCGAGAAGCCACAACCAGTAGCGCCATGATGATTCCAATCGCAGCCGAGTAGCGCCCGAGCACGAACACCATTCTCGCGAGAACCGGTGCCTCAATCGAGAGCCATTCAGATGAGCTACCGAGTATCGGAGGCCAGGTCAACGCGAAGCCCAGGGATACAAGCGTCACAGCACTGATGACCATCGTCCGAGATCTCTTGCCGACAGCAGCCCACAGGTCTGTGCTGCCAGCAAGGGCGCCGACAGCGACGAATGGATACAGCCACAGAACATCACCCAGATATCGCAAGAAGGGCGCCGTCGGGAAGCACGCTAGGATGGGTGCCCCACAGGCAGAGACCGCCAGAAGCACCCTCCCCCAACGGGCCCCAAGTATTGCGCGGACCAGTACCACACACACGAAGTAGACCGGGAGGAACCAGAGTGCGCCGGATGCGTGGGGATTGATGAGACCGTGCGCGACGCCATTTAGCCAGCCGGCCACGCTTTCGGGAGCGCTCACTGCAAGCGAGACAGCGAGCCACGCGACGTACGGCACGAGCAGACGCTCCGCCCGATGCATCGCGAACTTCACGAGTGGAGCGTCGGCCCGAGTGACCGTGCCGCCCACGAAGGCAAACAACGCAACATGGAACGCGTAGACGATGTTCAGAAGCGGAATCTGGTAAGCGCCCGGATCGACCCAGACTCCTATCTGGCCCAGCCCGAGCGCTACAAGGTTCCAAGAGACGAACCCGGGCGA
Source organism: Coriobacteriia bacterium (assembly GCA_041739935.1). GTDB lineage: Bacteria > Actinomycetota > Coriobacteriia > Anaerosomatales > JAGXFU01 > JBGSMX01. The sequence goes on from JBGSMX010000144.1 coordinate 2,550, forward strand.
GGGCCGCACAGAGGCGGAGGCCGCAAGAATCGAATGGTTGATCACCACCGCCGACATCGCGATTCCTCGAAGGAAATCCAGTCGCCAGTCTCGAGCTCGATTCGCCCGCATCACTCACGCGCCCTCTTGCCGCCAGCAGTGTCGCGATTCTCGATAGCGCGATGGCGACGCACGATCCCCTTCACGAGTGAAGCGAGGTCGCGCACCGCGCGGGTACGCCAGCCGAGCAGAAGCGCAACACAGGATCCTGCAAGCACAGACGACAACGCCGTCACCAGGTCGGGAGCCCAGGCCAGCCACCGCGAAACGCCAAGCGAGACAAGCGCGGACCCAGCGCTCAGAAGCAACGGTGCAACGAGCAGCCGCAATGCACTCAACCCTGGAACTCCAGCAAGATGCGACGCATGGATGAGCTGCGCGAGGCTCACGGCCGCTGTGGACACCGCAACCGCCACAGCTACGCCGATGAGCCCCCATTGGAGCCCAACGATTGCGGCCGACCCTATCCCGAGCAGCCCAAACAGGCTCCACAGCGCGACCGCGCTGCCACGACCGAGTGCCTTGAACACATTCTCAGCATGAACAGCAACGGAGCGTCCCGCCGCCGCAAGACACAGTGCCTGGAATGGCAGCACCGCGTCATTCCACTGTCCTCCATACAGCCCGATGATCAGGCTCCTCCCGGCAACGGCAGCTGCCGCGGTCAGCGGCAAGACAACGACTGAACTGACCGCCACAGAGCGCTCCAGACCTGAGCGGAGACGTGAGCGGTCGTCCTGGACTCTCGCAAACGCGGGAAACACGGAGGCCGCGAGCACGGCGGAAATCCTCCGTGCGGGATACGTGATGAGGTTGTACGCCAGCCCGTACGGGCCGAGGGCAGCCGGACCGAGCATGTACCCGACTACCGCGTTGTCAACGGTGCCCGCACCGTACTGCATCAAGTCCGAGGCCATCAGCCGCGATCCCAAATGCACAAACCCTCTGACTTCGGACCATTCGAAGTGGAAACGCGGTCGGTACCGCACTCGCGACTGCACGATGACTGCGGAGGTCGTCGAAGCGACCAGAGAGTTGACAACGAGGCTCCACACGCCGAAGCCCGCATTCGCGCACCAGAGTGCGGCAAGCCCTCCGACCACTACTGCCCCAATATTCGCCAGCGCAGGCACCCGAAAATCGAAGGCCCTCCGGACGAGGGCGTTCTGCACCTGCACAAGCGACACCACCACGAACCCGACACCTAGCGCCGCAATCAGGGGGCCGGCAGTCGGCTCTCCGAAAGCGAACGCAACGACTGACGAGATCGAAGCGGTTGTGATCGCGAAGAGCAACCCGACGCCCAGGTTAAACCAGAACAACGAGTTGAGTTCGTCGTCATCAAGAAACGGGCGCTGGATAATCGATGCCTGGAGACCCAGCTCGTTGCCAATGGTCATCAAGCCGACAAAGATGGTCGCTATGCCGAGTAGGCCGAAGTCAGAAGGGTCAAGAATCCGTGCAAGCAGCGCCGTGAACGCGATTCTGATGGGCTCTGCGACGAGTAGCCCGCCTACAGACCAGACCGCGCCACCGGCGGCCAGAGCAGAGAGGCCGGTGGACGACGCCTGACCCTCAAGCTGCTCAGACATTCCCGCCCGTCTCGCCAGAGTACTCGGGAAGGACGCGCTTCAGCTCTTGCCTGATCGAGTCCCCATCCGAATCAGCAAGCGCGAGGCGCACCAACGGCTCCACGTCACGGAAGCCCGGACCTTGCCGGGGCAGTGCGCTCAAGCGCAGAACTCGCTCGCTTTCGGTCGGGATAAGCTGCTCTTCGGCGGAGACGAGTACCTCGTGCATCTTCTCAGCCGGCCGCAGCCCGCTAAACTCAACGTCCGCGCCGCCTCCCGCCATCTGAATCATGGTTTGCGCAATGTCGAGTATTCGGACGGGTTCGCCCATCTCCAGCACAAAGACGTCCACCCCACGCGTCAGTGTCCCGGCCTCCAGCACCAGCTGGACCGCCTCGGAAATCGACATGAAGTATCGCGTCACATCGGGATGAGTGATCCGAATGCTGTCTCCGCGGCGCATCGCCTGCTCGAAGAGCGGCACCACGCTCCCCCGACTTCCTAATACGTTGCCGAAGCGCACGATCGTGGTAGACATGCCACGGGACGCAGCTTCGATGCTCAGTCTCTCCGCGAGGCGCTTCGTTGCTCCCATGACGGTACTGGGCGTCACCGCCTTGTCAGTCGAGATCAGCGTCAAGTCCTCTACGCCGGATTCCTCGCACGCCTGGATTACGTTCATGGTACCTAGCACGTTCGCTTTGATCGCCTCGGCCGGCTCGTACTCCATGAGCGGGACGTGCTTGTACGCAGCGGCATGGATAACGATCTCCGGGCGCTCGCGCCGAAACACACTGAGCAGCTTCTGCTTGCTTCGGATGTCTGTCAGCGACATCCATGCTGCGGTACCACAGATCTCGCGTACCTCGAGAAACGTCTCGTACAGGCGGCTCTCGTCCATCTCGACCATCGTGAGCCGGGTCGGCTCCAAGGCTGCTATCTGGCGGCACAACTCCGAGCCGATCGACCCCGCAGCACCCGTGACGAGAACCCGCGACCCGTGGATCCGCCTCTTGACCGCCTCGGTGTCCACCTCCACGGGATCGCGCTCCACGAGGTCCTCAAGCCGTACGTCCTGGAGGTCCCAGATGCCGACGCTGGAGCGGCCGCTCGCGAGGAAAGGCACGAGCTTGACCGGAAGACCGGTGCGACCACAGGCCGCCAGGACCCGCCGAAGTGCCGACGGAGTTGCTCCCGGCATAGCCACGAAGAGCGCATCGACGTCGTTCTCAAGTACAAGCCGAGCAAGATCCTCGACATTCCCGAGAACACGGCTCCGACCCAGCGAGAGCCGCATCTTTGCTGGATCGTCGTCCACTAGCCCAACGATCTTCAGCCCAAGCTCTCTGTTCGACTCGATGTCCCTAATGAGCAGCGAGCCCGCACTGCCGGCTCCGACGACGAGCACCCGCCTCGGATCACCGATTGGCTGCGCCGACTGGACGTAGGCGATGAGCCGTCCGAACACCCTTACGCCGAGGAAACCTGTGAAGGCCATTACCCCGAAGATCAGTAGCGTCCCGAGAGGAATCGGCCGGCCGAGCGGCGGCGCCGTGAGAAGCAGATCCATGACGAGCATGACGAGCACGCCGGTTGCGGTCACCCATCCGAGGCGCACGAGTGCCGGAACGCCGACGTAGCGCCAGATGTAGCCGTACAGCCCGAATACCAGAAACAACAGCGGAAACAACAGGCTCGCAGACAACGCCGTCGGAGCGATGATTCTGATGAAATCGATCGGAATCGCGCCCTCGAAACGAGCGAAGAAGGCCAGAACGGTCGACGCGAGAATGATGATCACGTCCGCGAATGCGAAGGTCGCCACCTGAGCAGCCCGGGATACCCGCCACCGCTGCGCGATCCGAGTCGGTATGTTCTTGTTGCGGGCCTGCTCAGCGGTCATCGTCAGCATCCTCGCCTCCGAGCCGGTCGAGAACCAACGCCCGGACGGTATTTAGTATCACGGCAACATCGTACAGGAGACTCCGACGCTCCAGATACTCAAGGTAACCCTCGATCTTCTGAGGCAAGACCGTCTCAACGTAGTAGCGTTCCGGGTCATCCATGCGCGCGAGCAGCGCCGACTCATCCCTGAAGCGGATCGCCGTCGGATCGGTGATTCCCGGCCGCACCGACCAGACCAGCTTCTGTTCCGGGTAGCGGAAGGCGTACTCGGGCACCTCAGGGCGCGGCCCCACGAGAGACATGTCCCCCTTCAGCACGTTGATTAGCTGTGGCAACTCGTCGATCTTCGAGGCGCGCAAGAACATCCCCACCCGAGTGACCCTGCTATCCCCTCGTACCGTCAGGGCGATGCCACCGTTTCGAAGCGACATCGTCCTGAACTTGAGTATCTCGAAGAACCGACCGCCTCTGCCCACCCTGACCTGACGAAACAACGCAGGACCGGGCGAATCCAGGCGTATCCACGCGGCAACCAGCAGCATCGGTACGCCGAAGAGGGCGAAACCAATTACGGACAGAATGATGTCCATCGCTCGCCGGATCAGCGTGTGTTCTCCTCACAGATAGACTCGACGGCACCGCAGACCCGGTCGACCTGAGCGTCGGTCATATCGGGATAGAGCGGCAGCGTCACACAGTTCGCAAAGACCGCTTCGGCCACCGGGTAGTCCCCCGTCTCGAAGCCATACCTAGCTCGGTAGAACGGATGCGTGTGTACCGGGATGAAGTGGACGCTCGCTCCGATCCCCTTATCCTTCAGTCGATCGATGAACCCTCCACGGTCGATGGTGAGCCGATCCGGGTCCAGTTGGATGACGAAGAGATGCCACGCCCTGCCGTCGTGCTCGTCGAACGCAGGTGCGGTGACCGCCTCGACGGAGCCAAGGCGACGGATGTACGCCTCCGCGATAGCAGCGCGTCTCACCGCCATGTCCTCGATGCGGCCGAGCTGACACATCCCGAGTGCGGCTGCGATGTCAGTCATGTTGTACTTGTAGCCTTGCTCGAGAACATCGTAGTACCACGACCCTTTGGAGTCGTACCGAGTCCAGGCATCCTTGCTGATGCCGTGCAGGGCGAGGCGCCTCATATGCTCCGCGAGCACGCGATCGTCCGTGGTGACCATCCCGCCCTCGCCGGTACTGAGGTTCTTGGTCGCGTAGAAGGAGAACGCCGTCGCGTCGCCGATGGCCCCCACCTTCTGGCCCTCCGACCGCGTCTCGACCGCGTGCGCCGCATCCTCAACGACCGCGATATCGTGCGCTCGGGCGGATTTCATCAGCGAGCCCATAGCGGCAGCACGACCGGCGAAGTGCACCGGCACCAATGCCCTGGGCGTCGGCGCTGTCTCCAGCGCTAGGTACCGACCGCACCCTCGCGGAAGGTCACCAACACCGACAGCTTCGGAAAGTGCAGCCCGCCAGTCCTGGGTGGAGAGGGCTGAGATTAGCGTGTCTGCCTGCCGTGGATCGATGCAGAGAGTCTCCGCGTCTATATCGACAAGCAGCGGATGGGACCCCAGATACAGCGCGACCTCGGTGGTCGCGACGAAGGTGTACGTTGAGGTCACGACCCCGTCTCCGGCGCCGACGCCCACGGCCGCCAGTGCCACGTGCAGGCCGGCCGTGCACGAGTTCAGCGCCACAGCGTGTTCCGCCCCCACATATCCGGCGAAGGCCTCCTCGAATTCAGCGACACGCTTCCCAGTCGTCCACCAGCCCGACCGCAGAACCTCGTTCACCGCGGCGATCTCGCACTCCGTCAAGCTAGGACGGGAGAACGGAATGAACTCGTCACTCACTCGCTTCCACCTCATTCACGCCATCGATGGGCTTGCTGAGCTCCAGCATACGGCGTCCCTCACGGGTCTCGTACTTCCGTGACGTCTTGAACCCGAGAGCGCCGTAGAAGGCGATCGCTTGGTCATTGCCGTCCGCGTCAGTCTCGAGGCCGACAGACAAGGCTCGCCTTTCCCTCGCCTCGTGCACGAATGCGTTCAACAACAACTTGCCGATGCCGGTTCGCTGCAGGTCGGGGCTGACGGCAATCGAGAACACCCCCGCCGTCCCCGCCGGTCGCCCGGACTCCCTGGGCTTGCTCAAAGCCCGCATCAGCCGAAGCGCAGTCGAAGGACGCCGAAGCATTGCAGGCAACGCGTCGAAGGCGAATCCGAGCGCGTGCCGCTTCAGCAGTCGGGAGTAGAAGCCACCAGGATCGATGCTCCCAACGATCACACCCTGCACGACATCGGCGCTGACCACAACAAAGGCGATTGAGGAGGCGTCATCGAGGGCCGACCGGTAGTAACGCCTGAGAAACCGCGGCCCGAGGCTCGATAGAAAGTAGCTCGGAAACGAGCTCACGTGGACAACTACGACGCCGACAACGTCCTCGGGTGTCATCGCGCGCACCTGCGGAGTCAGCTCGGGTATCATTCTCCGCCTCCGAGGAGCGCTTCTCGATATAGCGATCGGATCCGCTCGAGGAATGCCTCGCGCGTGAATAGCAGCTCGTAGCGTCGCCGCGCCGCGGCGCCCATGCTCTGGCGGGTCGTCGGATCGTTCAGCAGCGTCACCAACGCATCGGCCATCCCATGCACGTCGTCGAGTGCGCACATCACTCCTGTCACGCCGTCTTCCACGAGATCCAGAGTACCGGCGATGGCCGTGGTGACGACTGGTCGCCCGCACGCCATGGCCTCGATGACGCTGATTGACTGGCCTTCACGGCGGCTCGGGGCGAATGAGATATCAAAGCACTCGTGAAGGGACCCTGCACCGTCAACATGGCCGATGAATGCGACCCTCGGTCCGATGCCAAGGTCCCCCACCATCTGCTCAAGCTGAGCACGATCCGCCCCGGTTCCGGCGATCACCAGCCAGGCATCAGGCACGGCCTCCAGGAGCCGGGCGAACGCTTCGAGCCCTACGTCCAGCCCCTTCTGCTCGATTGCAAGACGAGTGACGCATCCAATCAGTGGCGCGCCGGCTGGAATCCCCCATTCTTCTTTCAGAGCGGCTGAATCGCACCGCCCTGAAGCCAGCGGGTCACCGATTCCATTGAACACGACGCGGACTTTCGTCGCGGGGACAAGTCCCGACTCCGACGCCTCGCGCGCCTCGGAGGTGTTCACGAAGATCTGGAAGTCGTCCATGCGAGCGAAAGCCCACTCGAGGATCCACATTGCGTGATACCTGATGCCCCGAACGAGCCCGGAATGGTAGAAGCCATGGGTGTGATGCACAACTAGCTCACACCCCGCGAGTCGACCTGCGAGCCTGCCGACCATCCCGCCCTTTGAGGTATGCGTGTGGAGAATCCGAACCCCGCGGCGCCGGAGCGCCACCGCCAGACGAACGGCGGTCACGAAATCGCGCAGCGGCTTGGGCTCTCTGAGAATCCCAGGAAACTCCCACACATTGTAGCCCGCTGCATGCGCGGCCGTGACCACATCCGGATGCGTCGCAAGAAGCACCGGACGCATACCCATCTCCGCTGTGACATCCATGATGCCGAAGACGACGGGCACTGCGCCTCCATAGGCGGAGTTCCCGAGCAACTGGACAGCTTCCAGCCCGGTGTACCATCTGGCCTCAGTCGGCATCGGCAGATCTCCCTTCGAGACAACGCAACACGACTTCGTGGGTCCGGCAAGCGGCCGACTTCCACGAGTAGGTGCTGACAGCGGCTTCTCGGGCTCGCTCGCCCATCAGTCGTGCGGTTTCGGGGTTTCGGGCAATCTCAGCCACCGCCAATGCGAGGGCCTCGGGGTCATCAACCGGCACGATGAGACCGCACCCGCACCGGTGAACGACCTCGCGTAGGCCCGGAAGATCGCTAACGATAACCGGAATCCCTGCCGCCATCGATTCGTAGAGCTTGAGCGGAGAGAGCCCCGTAGCGGACCTGTCACCGAGGTCGTTCTTCACGATGAGTGAGACGAGGGCTCTATTAACGATACCTGGCATACGGTCGTAGGGAACTGTCCCCAGATATCGGATCGTGTCGAGGGTTTCGGAAGCGGAAGCCACCTGCGGACGCTCGACTCCGTCACCCGCGACCCAGAGCTCGACGTCCTCGGGCCAGGTTGGAGACTCCGCGGCCCGCAGCATCGTGTCCACTCCTTGCCAGACCGCCAGTGCCCCGAAGAAGACCGCATAACGCTCCGTCCCGCCGTCCCTTTCCGGGATGAAGTGATCCGGGTCGGCGCCATTACCGATGACCGAGATCTTGGTGGCGTCCACCCCGCGATCGATCATCCAGTCTCCCAGCTCCAGGGTGACGGCGATGATCGCGCTGGCGGATCGACAGCGGATCAAGAACTGCCAAACGAGAGCACGGCTCCAACGCTTCAGCCTGGGCAAGGACAGCCCAAGCTCGTCAGGAGGTCCGTTCACCTCGAGTACGACAGGAACACGTGCGATCCGAGCCGCCAGGATGGACGGAAACGCCGCCGGATGATCGCGAACATACAGAACCGACGCCTGTTGAAGCGACCCGATGCAACCGAGCTGCACACGTGCGTACTCCAGAAGCTTGCTCGTCAGGCTGACCGGTTCAGCGGAGTCCGCGTAACGCGGTTCAAACAACCGGCACTCCCATTTGAGCGCCTCTAAGCCTGCCACGATCTGATGGACATGTGCGTAGCTAGCCTGTCCTTGGCGCGTTGCCTGGAGGCATAGATATGTCAGCCGACGGTTCATCGTCTCACGCCAGCGACATCCTCGTAGAGCGCAATGAGCTTCTCGGCGACACCGTCCCACGTGAGCAAGGCGGGGTCTCGCGCGATGCGTCCCCTGTCCCAGCTCGTACCGACGGCACGTAGCAGCGCATCGGCGAGTGCGTCAACGTCCCTCGTCGGAATCAGCAGCCCGTTCTCGCGCTCCTTGACAAGTGCTGGCAAGGCTCCCACCCGCGTGCACACCAACGGCACGCCAGACGCAAGCGCTTCGAGCGCGCTCACAGGCATACCCTCGCTCGAGCTGGGTAGAACGGCGATCGTGGCACGCGCATACAGGCCGCGAAGCGACGAATGCTCGACGTTGCCGAGCAGATGCACCCGCCCGGACACGCCGAGCTTCTCGGCAAGCACGCGCAGTGTCGGCATCATGGGGCCGTCGCCGGCGACAAGGAGGTCGCATCCTAGACGGGCATGTTCGGCAGCATAGGCTCTGATGAGGACATCAGGGTTCTTCACTGGGTTCAATCCGCCGACGAATAGGATCGCGTCCCTCTCAGCACTCTCCTCGTACGAGATGTCCCGGGCATTGTAGCCGTTCGGAATGAACGTGCACCCCTCCTTCAGTCGACCCACTCCATCGAGCATCGCAGGGCTCACGCACACCATGCGCTCCGCAGCCGACAAGGCACGCGCCAGAAATGCACCGACGACAGGGCGGCGCAGTTGCACGTTTACGTCACTCCCGTGAAGAGTGATCACGACAGGGAGCCCAAGTCCGCGTGTCGCCCGAATCGCGGCGACCCCATCAGGCATTGCGTAGTGGGCATGCACAACGTCGTAACGAGACGCACCAAGCTGATTGCGAATCGCTCCTCGCAACCTCGTGGCAGCAGACACGACATTCAGTACTGAAGGGACCAGCCCCCGCCATGGTAGCTGGATAAACCGCACTCGAAGACCAGACGCATCAGCGTTGGGCATTGGTGGCGCGTCGTCGTACCGAGCGGACAGCACATCGACCGTGATGCCCTGGCGCAGCAGCGCGCCCACTTGCTCTGCGACAAAAATGCCCCGTGACGGCGACGACTCGGAAGGATAAAGATGACTGACGACGAGGACCCGCATCATGACTCCCCGGCAGCCGGATCGACGTCCAGCGCCTCGAGAGAAGCGAGCATCGCAAGCGATACCCACAGCTCGTTCGCCTTCAATCCATGAAGCGAGAGTCCCGTCGCGAGAACGACGACTGTCGCGACCACCACGAGTCTCGACTCCGGAACTAGCGAGCCGTTCACATGAGACGCTGCGGACCTGAGCGCCGGCACCAGAAATCCAGCCATAAGCACGAACCCGACGATTCCGACGCCGAGAAGGACCTCGATATAGAGGTTGTGCGGCGAGACGGGTGCGCCGACAATGCTGCCCAAGACAACTGTCACGCTGTCAGGACCGACACCGATGAATGGGTGCGCAGCAACAGCTTCGAGTGCCGCAGCCCAGATCCTCAACCGACTGAAATCGACCGTGATAGCGGCGGTTCCGCCCGTGACCCGTTCGAGGAGCACGGCGACGGCAGCGACGTTCAGCGAGACCGCGGCGGCGAGAGCGCCAAAGAGCGCCACGACCCGCAGGACAGAGGTGTGGATGCTTCGTGTCCAGACCGCGTACACAAGCAAACCCACGGCGAGGGCCAGAAGAGCTCCCCGGGAGAAGGTGTAGATTAGACAAATGCCTTGAGCGAGCAAGAGGAGGACGGCCACGGGCAACCAGGGCCGGTAGCGCGGCATGACCGCCATCCCGAACGTGATGGAGAACGCGAACGCGAGATAGCGCCCCAACGCGTTCGGATCGTAGAACGTGGACGTGATCCGGAACACCTCGAGGTGGGTCGACGCGTAAGCCTGGTTCGCGACGGTTCCCAGAACGCTCGTCCCGGTGATGATGTCGAGCAATCCCACGATCACGACAGGGACGCTACCGGCCACGATGGCAACAAGGAGTGTCCGAAACTCACGATCGCTCCGAATTAGGTTCACGGCCAGCACGACGAACGCCATCTGGCCAAGCAGGGCAACGAGGCCCCACACACTCGCGGCAGTGGCTCCGTAGAGTGCCGTGGCTACAAGCGCGACTCCGAACACGCCGAAGAGCATCCACGAGCGCTTCGGCAGAAGAAGCCCGGCCCGTGATGCCATCGTCGAGACAAGCCACGCGAACACCGTCAGCACTAGCGTTAGCTTGGCCCACGTCATGGCCGAGACACCCGGGCTCACGCGGCCGAAGGCCTCAAGCGGCATGAGTATCACCGCAGCGTACATGCCTATCGCTGGTCGCCGCGCGACCGTCAGCACGAGAAGGGCGCCCAGGCCAAGCGCCAGGAACACGCTCCCCCGACCCACATATAGCGACAACCCAAAGGCCGCCGACAAGACCACCGTCGACACCCACACGATGCGTGATGGGACTCGCCTGTCGAGCATCTCGATCACGCGGGCTCCCCGGCACTGTGCGTCATTTTGGTCCTGGCTACTGCAGCGCCGACATCAGAGGACCTAGGACGTCGACCCCAAGATACTCACCGACAAAATGCGCAAGCACCGTCAGGATCGCCGCAACAATCAAGAACCCGAGCACGCCAGCGAGCACTCTGCCCAGAATGGCTGCCGCTCGCCGTCCTGCAGTCGGCTCTGAGGCCCACTCCGACTGGGTCAGCATCGCGGTAGGCTGCGCCGAGTCTGATGGTGTCCGCTTGCCCGTCGTCACGCCGTAATAACTCGCGTAGTAGCCATAGCCCCCCGCGTAATAGCCATAGCCTTGACCGCTCTTGCCTTGCTCAAGACCCCAGACCACAACGCCCATCACTCTCGCGCCGACCTTGTCCAGCAGTTCGACTGCCTTCTTTGCGGAATCCCTCGTCGACCTTCCCGCCTGGGTGACCATCAGTACCCCATCGGCCCAGCGCGCGACTGACGCCGGATCCGCGACGGCCAACAATGGCGGGGTGTCCACGATGACCCAGTCCGCCCACTCCTCAAGTTCAGCAAGTAGTGCTTGCATCTTGGTCGATCCGAGCAGCTCCGCGGGATTCGGAGGCATCTTGCCCGACGTCAACACCAATAGTGAGTCATCGCCGGGCCTCTGTAGGGCCGACTTCAATGTATGCGTCCCGAGCAGGACATCTGAAAGTCCTATGAGGTTGTTCACGCCGAAGAACTCCTCGGTAGTAGGCCTTCGGAAGTCACACGAGAGGACGACTACCTTCTTGCCCGCCTGGGACAAAGATGCTGCCAGATTCGCCGCGACGGTAGACTTGCCTTCGGCCGGCGCAGCAGAAGTCAAGACAATCGTCTTCAGCTCGTGTTCGAAGTTCACGAACTCGAGGGAGTTGCGAAGAACCCGGTATGCCTCGGCGGCCGAAGACGTGGGCGCTTGCAGCACGGTCAATCGCCGGGTTTCGCCCTTCTCGAACTTCTCGAGCGGGATGGTTCCCAGCACCGGAGCGCCGAAGACCCGCTCGACCTCCTCGGTCGACTTCAACGAGTCGTCGAGATACTCGTACAGGAAGGCCATGGCCAGTCCGAGGACGAGCCCCACCGCGACTCCCAGCACCGCGTTGCGTAGCGGCGACGGAGCGACAGGTTCGCTCTCAGCGATCGCCGGGCTCACCACGCGCCCTGCTCCCGTCTCAAGCTGCTCGTTGATCCGCAGCTGTTCGAGCTTCTCCGCGAGCGTGGTGTAGGAACCGGTCAGTATCTGCAGCTCAGCGGTCAGCTCGTCGGTCTTCCCCTCGCTCTCAATGCGACGCGCCAGGGCCAGAATCTGTTCCTCCGCGTCTGCAAGGCGGGATTCGACCTCATCGCCAGCGGCAGCGATGCTTTCCCGCTTGCTCTGCTGGGACCACGCGACGAACTCGTCCGCCATGGTGTTCGCAATATCGGCGGCCCGATTGGCATCTCCTGAACGGGCGCGGATGTACACCACGTTGGTCTGGCCTAGTGCGGACACCTCGATGTCGTCGAGCAGTGCATCGGGAGTCATCTTCAGTCCTAGCTGGCGCACCGTCTCCTGAGCGAGTGGACGGAGCTGCATCAGCTGGACCTGGGTCTGGAGCCCTCGTTCGGGCTGGCTCGAGAACTCGGAGATCGAAGTACCCAGGAGCGCCGCGCCTGTGTCCTGCTGGGAAATCAGCACCTTCGATTCGCCCTCGTACACTTTGGGCTGCACCAGGCTCACTACGACTGCCGTCAGCGTAACGATCACAATGGCCTGAATGATGGTCCACTTGCGGACCCGAATGACGTTCAGATAGTCACGAAGCTCCATTGCCTCTCCGCTCTGCTACGATTCGATGCTACTTGCAGCGGACTGCGGCGTCACTGAGCCGCCACCTTCGTGAACCTGGCGATGAACCACATGTCCTCGCCGTCGATCTTCTTGGATATGACGACCACCTCGCCGTTGCCGACCTCATGGTCCTCGTTCATCACGATCTTGAGCGTCGTGTTGCCGGTCCCGGGCACTATCTGGTCTATCCGCACGTCTGTGATCGCTCCCGACGCATACTCCCCCAGCACCGCCGAACTTGCGGCCTGCTGCTCCAGGATCGTATTCAGCAACGCGACATCGACGTCTTCAATCGCCGGCAACTCCGTCGCTGGCGGCGCGGCTTCAGTCGGATCTTCGGATTCAGCGCGCATGCCGCTTACGTACGAGAAGTACCACACGTCGCCGAATTCGCGCATTCCCAACCGACCGGGAAGCGACGAACCGTCCGAGAACTCGGCGGTGATCTCCAGCGTCGCCTCGTCGCCGGCTTGCGCCACATCGTTAACCACGATGCGCTCGACTTCGCCCTCGACCAACCGCTTGATGTTGACCTGCGAGTCGACCTGCTCCTGCCAGATGCGCAGAGCGAACTCCTCGGACATACCGTCGGGAAGCTGCAGCTGGGCGGGTTCGGTCGATACCTCACCCGGATCGCGCTCGGTGGCCTGACTCGATGTCGTCAAACCAAGAAGGTCACTCACCAGGGCCACGCCGTCCAGCGCATAGAATGCATAGCCGAACGCCGCTACCGCGAGGAGTGCGATCAGCACCGGGACGGCGACCGACCGCTTGGGATTGTCCTGCTGCTCAGACATACTGCTACCTCTGCCAATCCCCCGTATGGGTTCCGCACGCGTCTACCGGACGCGAGCGCGCCACTCACGCAAGAGTATACGGGTTCTGGCCTGGCCTTACCACGTTGCGCACGCGACGAGCATGGACCGCGGTGCGGGTCGCTGCGATCAGAACCCCGCGCCGAACTCGTTCAGCAGCTCGCCGTCGACAGAACTACTCGCATCCCCCGCTTCAACCAGGGCGCTCACCTCGGCCCACGAGGATGCCAGCACCGTCCCGAGCGCCTCGCCAACGGCCTCATTGGTGCGGTCTGCGTCACCCGGCGTGGCAGTGGCCTGAGTGGCTACCAGGGCACCGAGCTCCGCCCCAGAAAGCGTCTGCTGGCCCTCCTCGATGGCGTACAGCTTATCGCCGAGAAACACGTTCGCTCCTGCAGGAACGACTGTCACGGCACCCCCGGCGTCATCGACGAGTGCCTGCCAGTCCCCGCGAGGCACCACGACCCAAGCCGGGCCGTTTTGCAGGCCTCTTGCCTCGGCGTATGCATCCACGACAGCCTGCCCGCCGCCGAACGCATAGGCGTCGCGGAGCAGCGTGTAACTCGTCCCCGGAATCGTGACCTCGGTGAACGGGTCGACGACCTCGATCGAGCCCGTGTCCGAGAAAAGCAGCAAGACGCCACCCACGGCGGCCCCGTCAGCATCGTCAGTGACGGCCACGACGAGCACCTCACCCGGCGGCTCAGTCGGCGCGAACCAGTCGATCTCACCAGAACCCGCAAGCACCGCTATCACGGCAACCGAAATGACCAGAAGCCCTAGAAGTGCGCCCACCGCCAGCGACTTCCCGAAACCGCCAGAGCCGGCCATCTACTGCCTCCCGACATACGCAAGCACGCCATCGGCGATACCCTGCGCGACTTTGTCCTGATAGTGCGGGCTTGCCAGCAAGCGATCCTCGACCGGGTTCGACATGAAGCCGCACTCAACCAGGATGCTGGGCACTTCGGCCCAGTTGAAACCGGAAAGGTCCGTGCGGGCTACCGTGCCGCGCGACACGGCACCTGTCGAAGCAATCACAGAATCGTGGACGATCCCCGCCGCGGCCATGCTCTCCTCGGCGATCGGACCCGTCCACTGATTCGCACCCGGGTACAGCGTGCTGATCCCGGCTACACTCGAATCGGTGCTGCCGTCCGCATGCACGCGAATGAACAGTTCGGCCCCGGCGCCATTTGCGATCTGCGCCCGCTCGGCATTCGAGATATCCACGTCGTTGGTCGTGCGGGTCATCACGACAGTGATGCCCTCGGCTTCGAGCCGCTGCTTGAGGTTCATGGATATCTGCAGGACGACCTCGTACTCGGGAATGCCCGTAGCCACGCCCGTCGTTCCACCCCTGACCTTCTCCTTGGTCTGGGACGCACCCGGGCCGATCGGCTCGGGGGACAGATTCGAACTGGACTGATGCCCCGGATCTATGCAGATGACGATGCCCCGGGCCTGGGTCGCCGGTGTCGCCTGCGATGCGGCAGGCACCAGTCCCGTCACGACCGAGCCCGTCATCACCAACTCGCCTGCTGCGGGATCCTGCGATCGCACCACCTGCTCGGCACCCGGGGCCACCGATGTGCCGTCGGCCTGAATCTCGAGCATCAGGCCGGCTGCCGACAGAATCAGCTGCGCCTCTTTGACCGTGCGCCCGACCACGTCAGGCACCTCGATCGTGCTGCTGCTCTCGGCCGAGAAGCCCGCTGAGGCCGTGCTCTCGGTAAGATCGGCCGCCAACGGCGCCTCTTGTGCGACAGAGGCCGGGACATCCACGTTCTCGTCCTGGCCGGTTGCTGCAAAGACCGCAAACGCCGTCCCCGCAAGAATCGTCGCAACGCCTATGCCCGCGACCGCCAGCTTAACCCGGCGGCCACGCCCGTTGTCTCTGCGTGCGATCCTGCTTCGCGTCATGACTATCCGTATGGTGGGCCCGGCAGGATTCGAACCTGCAACCAAGGGATTATGAGTCCCCTGCTCCGCCATTGAGCTACGGGCCCGACCGGATCGGGTACGGTGCACAAAGGAACAGTTTAGCGCAACCTGGCCTCCTTGCCTGGTTGCGTTGCGTTCCGTATAATCCTCAATCGCGCCACGACACCTCATCGGGGAAGCAACATTCCTCAGTAGCTCAATTGGCAGAGCATCCGGCTGTTAACCGGAGGGTTGTAGGTTCGAGTCCTACCTGAGGAGCCACTGACACTCAGCAGGCCGTCCCTCACGGGGCGGCCTTCTCGTTTCTCCGCAGGACAAGCAGGGTACGCTCTGGTTCGAGGGCGACGGCGACTCCCCGCGAATAGAGGGACTATGCACGTGCTGGTAGCAGACGATGACGAGGCGAGCCGCTACTTGCTTTCGTCCATGCTTAGCGCCTCCGGGCATACCGTCACGACCGCCGAGGACGGCCAGGCCGCCCTTGAGTCCGCGCTTGAAACGCCTCCTGACCTCATCGTGAGCGATATCCTCATGCCCCGCATGGACGGGTACAGGCTGTGTCGCGAATGGCGTGCAACGGAATCGCTGGCCGATATTCCGTTCGTCTTCTACACCGCCAACTACGCCGAGTCCGACGATGCCCGATTTGCCCAGAACCTCGGTGCGGACAAGTTCCTCATCAAGCCCATGGAGCCCGGTGCGCTCCTCTCAACGCTCGAGGAGTTGCTCGACGTCAGTGAGCGCGGGGACTACACCCCTCAGATTCCCGAAGCGGACGAGTCGGAAATCCTCAAGGAGTACAACGCGCGGCTGGTCAACAAACTCGAACGCCAACTGGGTGAGGCGAAGCGAACCAACGACGAGCTTCTCCGAACAGCTCTCGAGCTCACCACCACGCAGCAAGCCCTTTCTAGCGTCTTCAGCGCATCGCCCGTGGCAATCATCACACTCGATGCCGACGGCAGAGTCGTCATGTGGAACGCTGCTGCAGAGCGCATGTTCGGGTGGAAGACGAGTGAAATAGTCGGCCAGCCGTGCCCGCTCCGGTCGATCGAGGGGAGCAACTGCCTCGACGTGCTCTCACGAACGGACGGCAGCCTGACCGGTCACGAGACTGCGGTGACGACACGCGTCGGCGATTCAATCGAAGTCTCGGTGTCCGCCGACCGACTTGCTGAGCAGGGAGACTCCACGGGGATCATCGCGCTGTTTACCGACATCACCGACCAGCAGGCAACTAAGCGCGATCTTGCCGAGTCGATCGAGAAGCTATCGCACATGGTTGACGGGACTATCACGGCGATCGCGAAGATCATCGAGGCGCGCGATCCCTACACGTCGGGGCATCAGGAGCGCGTCGCGGCGCTTTCGGCGGCCATTGCGGCAGAGATGGGATACGACCAGGACTTCGTGGACGGCGTTCGGATCGCGGGATTGATCCACGACATCGGCAAGATCTATGTACCGGCGGAGATACTCACGAAACCCCGGCTGCTCACAGAAGTCGAGTTCGGACTCGTGAAGATGCACCCGCAGGTCGCCTACGACGTGCTGGCCTCGATCGATTTTCCCTGGCCGATTGCTGACTACGTCATCCAGCACCACGAGCGCCTCAACGGCAGCGGCTATCCCGCGGGCCTGTCAGACGGCGAGATTCTGCCCGGCTCCAAGATACTCGCCGTCGCCGACGTTCTTGAGGCGATGTCCTCGCACCGGCCCTACAAAGTCGCATCGGGCATCGATGCCGCGCTCGAAGAGCTCGAGTCGCATACTTCAACGCTCTACGACGAGCCTGCAGCTCACGCGTGCATACGCCTGTTCCGCGAGCGCGGATACCAACTACCGGAGGTTTCGGTTCCGGGAACGATCTGACGCGCGACTACTCCAGGTAGTCTTTCAGCTTGCTCGAACGCGAGGGATGGCGCAGCTTGCACAGCGTCTTTGACTCGATCTGCCTGATGCGCTCCCGGGTGACGCCGAACTCGCGCCCCACTTCCTCGAGTGTTCGAGGGTGACCGTCGGTGAGGCCGAACCTCAGCTCGATGACCTTGCGTTCGCGCTCGGACAGGCCGTCGAGAACCTTTGAGAGCTGTTCCTGCAGCATCGAAAACGAGGCCGCCTCGGGCGGTACGATCGCTTCGCCGTCCTCGATGAAGTCCCCGAGTTGGCTGTCCTCTTCCTCGCCAATGGGAGTCTCGAGCGAAACGGGCTCCTGGCTGATCTTGAGAATCTCGCGAACTCGATCGGCCGTCATATCCATCTGGTCGCCGATTTCCTCGGGCGTAGGTTCACGACCGAGCTCCTGGAGCAACTGACGCTGCACGCGAATGAGCTTGTTGATCGTCTCGACCATGTGCACGGGAATACGGATCGTACGTGCCTGGTCAGCAATCGCACGCGTGATGGCCTGGCGGATCCACCAGGTGGCGTACGTCGAGAACTTGAATCCCTTGGTGTAGTCGAATTTCTCGACCGCACGAATCAATCCCAGGTTCCCTTCCTGGATCAGGTCCAGGAACAGCATGCCGCGTCCCACATAGCGTTTGGCGATCGACACGACGAGGCGCAGGTTCGCCTCAACGAGCTGCTGCTTCGCATCGAGTCCCACCTGTTCGATCCTGCGGATACGCCTGCGCTCAGCACGGTCGAGTACCAGTCCCCGTGCTTCGGCTTCTTCTACGCGCTCTGTGGCTTCAAGACCCGCCTCGATCTTCATGGCTAGGTCGATCTCCTGCGCGGCGGTAAGCAGCGGCACCTTGCCGATCTCTTTCAGATACATGCGGACCGGATCGCCCGTCAGCGGCGCCAGGTTGGCGTCAGCACCGCGGCGCTTGGTCTTCTTCTTGCCCGCCTTGGCAGGCTTGGGCAGCGGAATGCTGATCTGCTCTTTTTCCGGCGACTCTTCGTCGTCGTCCGAATCGTCAAGATCCTCAACGACCGCCTCGACGACAGCCACCTCTTCGGGCTCGTCGAGAATCGCGATGCCCGAGTCTCGGAATGCCGAGTAGATCGTGTCGACCTGGTCGTCGGAAAGATCCAGATCGCCTATGGCGCCCTGAATCTCTTCCTCGGTCAGATTGCCCTTCTTCTTGCCGATCTTGGTGAGCGTCTTCACCTCGGCAAGTTGGAGCTCTTCTTGGGCAGCCTGCTCGGCTTTGGTCCCTGCCTTCTTAGCAGCGGCGGTCGCTGGTGTCGTCGTCGTCTCGCTGGCCACGCTATCCCCACGCTTCCATGTCATCTTCGGCGATAGGTTCGCGGCGCATCCGGTCGCGCCGCACCTGCAATTCACCGATCTCCCTGTATAGGTCGTCATACGCCGACCGGTCCTTGACCGGATCGAGCGTATTCATGCGTGCCTTCTTCTCTCTGATTTGACGCTCGAGAGCAAAATCCTTGAGTTTGCTTAACAGCTCGAGAGCGACAGATTCCACATCTTCGTTCCCGTCAGCGTCCACGAGCAACCCGCTCAAGACGTCTGCCGCCTCAGGATCTCGTTCCTGCAAGCCGGTCACGATCGTCTCGGGTGCGATAACACTCGATGCCAGGACAACTTCGAGCAAAGTGCGCGACATCCTGTCTGTCAGGAGGTCGGAATCAAGCAATCCGCGTGCCCGGTCTCGCAATATCGGGTTCGCGGCGACCATTCCGACCAGACTGCGCTCGGCGCGCTCGGCGGGCCCGATCGGGACGTTCGCCCGCAGCTTTGGCTCCCCCGGCGCAGCTGCTGCTTCGTCGCGAGCCATTGTCGCAGCCACGGCCGGACGGGCTCGTTCCATTGCCGAGACGACCGTCGAGTAGTCGGTGAGCAATCGATCGGCAACGTAGTTCGCGTAGTCCTGGGCAAGGAGCGAGCCCTTCACCACGGCGAGTACCGAGGCGGCTTCTCCGAGCGCCCGTGCACGCCCTTCGGGAGACTTCAGGTCGTGGTTGGACATGCGCCGGTCGAGCACGAATTCCATGAGCGGACGGGCAGCATCTATCACCGCCCGCATTGCATCGGCGCCCTGTGCGGAGACGTAGTCCGCAGGGTCTTTGCCTTCGGGCACGACCGCAACGGCAAGCTCGATCGCCTGCGCACCGCCGGAAGCGATTGCCACGTCAATGAACTCGATCGCCCGATCCGCAGCGCGCATGCCGGCCTCATCGGCATCGAACAGGTACACGATCCTGGAAGCGAACCTGCCGAGCATCGTGACGTGCTCGCGCGTGAGCGCGGTGCCAAGGGTCGCCACCGCATTCTCCAGTCCAGCTTCGTGCAGCGCGATCACGTCCGTGTAGCCTTCCACAACGACGGCGGCGCGGCTGGTGACGATTGGATTGCGCGACCGGTCGATGGCGTACAGATTGCGCGATTTGTGAAAGATCGGCGTCTCCTGAGTGTTCAGGTACTTCGGCTCGCCCGAGCCCAACACGCGACCCCCGAACCCGACGGCCTTGCCGGCCACGTCCCGTATCGGGAACATCACCCGTTCGTAGAAGCGATCGCGGACCCGCCCGTCATCCGAACGCAGACCCAGATTCGCCCCGACGATCTCCTCGGCGGAAAAGCCCTTCGAGCGCAGGTGGGCGGTCAGCACTCCCCTGCCGGGTGCATAGCCGATCTCGAAGCGCTTCGCCGTCTCGATGCCGAATCCCCGGCTCTTCAGGTAGTCCCTCGCCGCAGCAGCGGGACTATCCGCCGAGGACACCAAGGTCTTGTGATAGAAGCGCGCGGCTTCGTCGCATGCCTCAGAGAGGCGCTCTCTGAGTCCTCGGGGCGCGGACTCTCCGACATCACTGATCTCGATGTGCGCGCGGTCGGCCAGATTGCGCACGGCGTCGCGAAACTCCACGTGCTCCGTCTTCATGAGGAAGCCGAACGCGTCGCCGCCCTCGCCGCAGCCGAAGCAGTGCCACAACTGCGTGGCCGGGTCGACCTTGAAAGACGGCGTCTTCTCGCCGTGGAACGGGCACAGGCCCCAGTACAGGCGGCCTTTCTTCTTGAGAACGACCTTCTCGGAGACGACCTGGACGACATCGGTCGCATCTCGAACGCGCTGAATGTCCTCGTCCGGAATGCGACCCACGTGTCCTCCTCCCGCGATGCCAGGCACTAACGCCCTTGATGACTCCTACCCCATACCGACACGCAACGAGCGGCGCGCGGACGGACCGACTGAGACAACGATGCTCCCGGGGGCGGATTCCCACCCCCGGGAGCACTCATGTTCACACGCAAGACCATGCGGGACGAGCCCGCCGAACTGCTAGCCGCCGTGTACCTTGAGGAACAGCGGCACGAACACGAGAGATACAACGGTCATGAGCTTGATGAGGATGTTCATGGCCGGACCGGAGGTGTCCTTGAACGGATCGCCAACGGTATCGCCAACGACCGCGGCCTTGTGAGCCTCGGATCCCTTGCCTCCGTGAACACCGCCCTCGATGTACTTCTTCGCGTTGTCCCACGCGCCACCTGCGTTCGCCATCATGATGGCGAGCAGGAAGCCGGACACAACCGCGCCGGCGAGGAATCCACCGAGTATTTCCAGGTTGAGCAGACCCAGGGTGATCGGGATGACCACGGCGAGAACACCAGGGACGACCATCTCTTTGAGCGCACCCTTTGTTGCGATGGCGACGCACGACGCGTAGTCAGCGCGGGCATCCTCGCGGCCTTCGAGCAGGCCGGGAATCTCCTTGAACTGGCGACGCACCTCACCGATCATCGCAAACGCCGCACGGCCAACCGCGTTCATGGTGAGAGCGCCGAAGAGGAATGGCAGCATCGCACCCACGAAGAGGCCAACGACAACGAGCGGATTCTCCAGCGACAGGTCGAGCGTGATGCCGCCGGCGGCGATGGTGGTCCGGAATGCGGTGAACAACGCCAGAGCGGTGAGACCGGCAGAGCCGATCGCGAAGCCCTTGGCGATCGCGGCCGTGGTGTTGCCGACCGAGTCGAGCGAGTCGGTGATCTTGCGGATGCCCGGCTCCATGTGCGCCATCTCGGCGATACCGCCGGCGTTGTCGGCGACGGGACCGTAAGCATCAACGCCCACCGTGATCGCGGTGATCGACAGCATACCCAGGGCAGCCAGGGCGATACCGTAGATGCCGGAGACAGGGTTGTCGGGAACCGCGAGGTTGCCCATGTAGTAGGCACCGTAGATGCCCACCGCGACGACCAGGATCGGCCCGACGGTCGAGATCATGCCAACGCCCAGACCGGCGATGATGTTAGTCGCGGCGCCGGTCTTGCTCGCCTCGGCTATGCCCTTCACCGGCTTGAAGTGATCAGAGCAGTAGTACTCGGTGATCTGGCCGATCGCGATACCCGCAGCCAGGCCAATTACCACCGAGCCGAAGAACCAGAAGCGGGCCATGTCACCGACGGTGACTGCCCACCAATAGAAGAGGCCAGCCATCGCGGCGACTTCGAGGATCGCGGCGACGTAGGTACCTATGTTCAACGCCATGTGCAGGTTGCCGCCCTCTTTGGCGCGGACCGCGAACAGGCCGATGATCGACATGATGATGCCGGCCCCGGCGATGAGCAGGGGCATAGTGACGCCGAACGCGAAGTCAACGGTGCCCGTCGCCCACAGAGACAGAGCAAGCACGATCGGGGCGAGCATCGAGCCAACGAAGCTCTCGAACAGGTCGGCACCCATGCCTGCAACGTCACCTACGTTGTCGCCCACGTTGTCGGCGATGACGGCGGGGTTGCGAGGATCGTCTTCCGGAATTCCGGCTTCGACCTTACCCACGAGGTCGGCTCCCACGTCAGCAGCCTTGGTGTAGATACCGCCGCCGACACGGGCGAACAGTGCGATCGAGCTGGCTCCCAGAGCGAAGCCGTTGACGATCGCCTGGTCCGCGATCGGATTCGAGCCCGTGACTATGAACACGATAGTCCACACTGACAGGCCCAACACGCCGAACGAGGCCACGGTAAGGCCCATCGTGAGGCCCGAGCGGAACGCGACGTTGAGCGCTTTGGCAATGCCTGTGGTGGCGGCCTGCGCAGTACGCGTGTTCGCACGCGTGGCCACGTACATGCCCACGAATCCCGCCGTAGCGGACAGCAAACCACCGGTAATGAACGATGCGCCTGTGAGCAGGCCTTCACGCAGACTCGTGCCCGTCAGACCAAGCGCGACGAATACAACTGCGGCGAAGATGATCAATACGCGCCACTCCGCCTTCAGGAACGCCATCGCGCCTTCCTGGATGGCTTGCGAGATCTCTTGCATCTTCTTGGTGCCGGGATCCTGCTTGAGAACCCACGAGCCGAGGAACGCGGCGACGGCGAGACCCACCACCGCGGCGGCAGGCGCTAGCCACGCTACTGCCTCATTCATACACCCTCTCCCTTCGATCCATTCCAGGAACCCTCCCCTAACCCGTCCGTCGAGCGGGGCGGGTAACGCTCGGCTGATGATACCGAAGGGTGCATACCTCGGCAACAGAACGGAAACGATTGGCATCGCCACGATGCGTCGCACCGCTCCGACCTGCGAAACCCTCTAGAACATCCAGTTCCTCGGCATGAAGTGGTGCTCGTACTGACGCAGCGCGAAACGGTCGGTCATGCCGGAAACGTAGTCGGTGACAGCCTGCGGCAGTCCGGCGGATTCGTCAGGACGGTGCTCCGCCGGCAGCGCATCAGGGTGCTCGATGTAGTATCGGAACAACTCGTGAACCACACCGAACGCCTTGGGTTCCTCGGCCTTTGCGCGATCGGAGAGATACACGTGGTCGAACAGCCATGCCCGCAGCTCCATCATCGCGTCCCACACCGGCTCCGACATGCGGATGCGGTCCGACTCGTGGCTCGACTCGACCATGTCGGTCACCATTGTGGTGATCCGCGCTCCGTGATGGTGACCCAGGACGTCGGTGGGACCAGACGGCAGGTCGCTCTCACTCAAGACACCGCCGCGAATCGAGTCGTCGATATCGTGGTTGATGTACGCGATGCGGTCGGCAATGCGCACGATCTGGCCCTCGAGCGTCGCGGGCAGCCCGTCGCCCGTATGATTCCGGATTCCATCGCGCACCTCATAGGTGAGGTTGAGCCCTTTGCCTGCATATTCCAGGTGCTCGACGATTCGCAGCGACTGAAGATTGTGGTGAAACGGCACAGGAACGTGCGGGTATTCGTCCGCTATCTCGGTGAGAGCAGCGTTGAGCGCATCTTCTCCGATGTGTCCGAACGGCGTGTGGCCAAGGTCGTGCCCGAGCGCGATCGCCTCGGTGAGATCCTCGTTCAGTCGCAGCGCTCGCGCGATCGAACGGCCGATCTGCGCCACCTCGAGGGTGTGCGTGAGCCGCGTCCGGTAGTGATCGCCCTCGGGCGCCAGGAAGACCTGCGTCTTGTGGGACAGACGCCTAAACGCTTTGCAGTGAATGATGCGGTCCCGATCGCGCTGATACGCAGTGCGGTACGGATCGGGCGCCAGTTCGATCTTGCGACCGCGCGAGTCAGCCGAGTGCGCCGCGCGCGATTGCAGGCGACTCTGCTCCTCGGCCTCGTACTGCTCTCTGGTGATGATGGTCATGCGCCAGACCCAATCCTCGATCGCTGAAAACGGTGGCGCCTTCGCCCTACAGACCCGCCATGCCCAGAAGCCAGGCCGACACCGCGCCCAGGGCCAGGCCGAAGACGGCCACCGACTGCCACTGGCGACGCCACCCGAAACCGCGCGCAACCGGCACGCCTATCGCAGCGCCCACGGCAGCGCCCGGCGCGAAGAGTAGCACGGTCGAGCGGGCGGCGCTGACCAGATCGCTCGCCCCGAACGCGGACTGAGGATCCAGGCCCCGATACACGAAGATGCCGAAGGCGACCACACAGCACACCACAAACCCAAGCGACCACTCTCCCCAGAAGGTGCGCTCCGCCTTGGAGTGCCCCTGGATGAGCGGCGAGCCCGGTCTTTGGAAGAGCTTCGTGCTGCGGGACATGCGCCTCCCCCACGCGCACAAACGCGATGGCCCACCGTTTCGGCGGTGGGCCATCGTTCTACCTGTTGTCGGATACCTCCGCTGATGCGGTCAGCGCGGCCTGAGCCGCCGCCAATCTCGCGAGGGGAATCCGGTAGGGCGAACACGACACGTAGTTCAAACCGATCGAGTGGAAGATCTTCACCGAATCGGGATCTCCTCCGTGCTCCCCGCATACACCCAGCTTGATGCCCGGATTCGCTGCACGACCACCGGCGCAGCCCAGTTCCACGAACTTCGCAACACCCTCATCGATGGTCTCAAACGGGTTTCTGGGCATGACTTTGCGCTCCAGATACCTCGGCAGGAACTTCGACTCGATATCGTCGCGCGAGAAGCCGAACGCGGTCTGGGTGAGATCGTTCGTGCCAAAGGAGAAGAAGTCCGCGACCGAACCGATTTCCTCGGACATGATCGCGGCGCGAGGCAGCTCGATCATCGTGCCCACAGGAATATCGATCTCGACGCCGCATTCAGCCTTGACCCGGGCCATGACTTCGAGTGTCTCGGAGCGCAGTATCTCGAGTTCGGCCTTGAGCGACACGAGCGGGATCATGATCTCGGGCCGCGGGTCTTTGCCTGCCTTCTTCAGATCGCACGCGGCCTTCGTGATCGCCTGGACCTGCATGGCGTACAGCTCGGGAAACATGATGCCCAGCCGGCACCCGCGGAGGCCAAGCATGGGGTTCATCTCCGCCATCGAATCGATGAGCGCGAGCAACTTGCGCTTGCCCGCAAGTGCGGTCGGGTCCACGCCGGCGCACTCGTCCTTCACGATCTGGACCTCGAGTTCGCGCGGCGAGTCGAGGAACTCGTGCAACGGTGGGTCCAGAAGGCGCACCGTCACGGGCAGACCGTCCATCGCCTCGAAGATGCCCAGATAGTCCCCCACCTGCGCCTCAAGAAGCTGCCCCAGCGCCGCACTGCGGCCGGCATCGCTTTCGGCGAGGATGAAGTCCTGGATGATGTCTTTGCGCTCACCCAGGAACATGTGCTCGGTACGGCACAGGCCTATGCCCGCGGCACCGAACTTACGGCCCAGCGCAGCATCGTCGGGTGTGTCCGCATTCGCGCGCACGCCCATGGTGCGGAATTCATCGGCCCACGACAGAATCGTGTCGAAATCGCCGGAGACTTCCGGCTCGACGAGAGCGACCGAACCCAGCACGACAACGCCGGTGGTCCCGTCGATCGAGATGACATCGCCTTCGCCGAGCACGATGTCGGTACCGTCAATCTTGGCCACCTTGTTCGTCGCGTCGATCTTGAGCTTCTCGGCACCGCACACGCAGGGCTTGCCCATGCCGCGCGCGACCACCGCAGCGTGACTCGTCTTGCCACCGTGCGAGGTCAGGATGCCCTGCGCCGCGATCATGCCGTGCAGGTCGTCGGGAGTCGTCTCCCAGCGCACGAGGATGACCTTGCGCCCTTCAGCGGCCGCCGCCTCGGCGCTATCTGCCGAGAAGACGACCTCGCCCACTGCGGCACCCGGAGACGCATTGAGTCCCTTGGCGACCACCTCGTACCCGGCGGAATCGCCGAACTGCGGGTGCAGGAGTTGATCGAGTTGGTGCGGGTCGATGCGGGTGACGGCCTCTTCGCGCGAGATCATGCCCGACTCGACCATGTCGACCGCGATCTTGAGCGCGGCGCGCGCGGTGCGCTTGCCAACGCGGGTCTGGAGCATCCACAGCTTGCCCTGCTCGATCGTGAACTCGATGTCGCACATGTCGCGATACGCGGTCTCGAGCGTCTGGAACACCGTCCACAGTTCGGCGGCAGCTTCCGGCAGGACGTTGCGCAGATCGGCAAGAGGCTCGGTCACGCGGATGCCGGCGACAACGTCTTCGCCCTGAGCATTGGTGAGGAAGTCCCCGTAGATCTCGTTGGTGCCGTCGGCGGGGTTGCGCGTGAACGCGACGCCGGTGGCGGAGCTATCGCCCTTATTGCCGAAGACCATGGACTGAACGTTTACCGCAGTTCCCAGATCGTCAGCGATCTTCTCCATCTTGCGGTAGTCCCGGGCGCGCCGGTTGTTCCAGCTCTTGAACACCGCCTCGATCGACAGGTGGAGCTGGAGTTCGACGTCTTGCGGAAACGCAATCGCGCCGTCGGTCACGAGCTGGGGGAACTCCGCCGCATTCGTGTGCTCGACCACGAGCGTCTTGAATATGTCGACCAGTTCACGCAGGTCATCGGCGCTCAGATCGGTATCTGTTGCGGCTCCGCGATCCATCTTCATCTTGTTGATCGCGTTCTCGAAGGCATCGCCCTCGATATCGAGCACTACCTTGCTGAACATCTGGATGAACCGGCGATAACTGTCCCACGCAAACCGCTCGTTGCCGGTCTGCGCGATGACTCCCTGAACCGATGCGTCGTTGAGACCCAGGTTGAGAATCGTGTCCATCATCCCGGGCATCGAGAACGCCGAGCCGGAGCGAACGGAGACGAGCAGGGGATCGGCGGTGTCGCCGAGCTTCTTGCCCATCTTGCCTTCCAGCTCATCGATGTAGCTGGCGATCTCCTCGGCAAGTCCGTCGGGGAAAGCCGGCGGCTCTGAATGGTAGTACTCCATGCATGCCTGGCAGGTGATCGTAAAACCGGGAGGGACCGGAAGTCCCATGTTGGCCATCTCTGCGAGATTCGCGCCTTTGCCGCCCAGGATGAACTTCATCCCCTTGTTGCCTTCGGTGCGACCCCCACCAAATGCGTACACGCGCTTCACGTTGGACAACTCCGTCTCCCTCTCTGTTTCGGGGCTGTAAACGTAGCTGCATGATACCGCACCGCCTCGCGCGCGCACGCACGAGATCGGCTCAGTCCTTGATGTTGTGCCCGCCTTGCAGGTGACGCACGATCTCCTGCGCCGCTTCTTCCACCGCGCGGTTCTCCGTGCGCACGACCAGACACCCTACCTTTCGCATGAGAGCCCGCGCTTCCTCCAGCTCGGCCTCGATGGCCTCGCGCTCGGCGTAGCCCGGCACGTAGGTGCCCAGCTCCTTCATGCGCTCGTTACGAATGGACATGAGCACATCAGCGCTGGTCACGAGGCCGAAAACGCGTCTGGGGTCGACCTCGAAGATTTGATGCGGCGGCTCTATACCGCGTGCGAGCGGGACGTTGGCCACGCTCCAGCCCTTGAACGCGAGGTACATCGCGAGAGGCGTCTTGCTCGTGCGGGAGACGCCGAGCAAGACGATGTCGGCGTCGAGCAGGCCTTCCGGGTTGCGGCCGTCATCGTGCTTTACGGCGAACTCCATGGCCTCGATGCGGTCGAAGTAGCCCTGGTCGGTGCGCCTGACTGCTCCGGCCTCACCGGTTGACTGCAGACCCGTGATGCTTGAGAGCACGCCTACAGCGGGGCCCAGCAGATCGACCCCGTTGACCCCTTGCTCGCACAAGGCCTCCATCTCGAGCTTCAGCGAGGTGTCGACGAGCGTGTAGAAGAAGATGCAGTGGTGTCCGCAGTGCGAGCGCACGGCTTCGCGCAGCGACTCCGGCGTCGTGACCTTTGCAAGCCGTTCGATCCTGAACGAGTCCGGAGCGAACTGCGCCTCTGCCGCCCGCGCCACCATCTCGCCGGTCTCGCCGAGCGAGTCCGAGATGACGTGAATCGAGATCGGCGTCGTTGGCACCGCTACTCCGAAAGTCTCGAGAAGTCCGCAAACCGGGAGAACAGCCCGACGAAGCGGTTAAGCAGCTTGAGCCGGTTCTCGCGCATGTCGGTCTCCTCGGCCATGACGAGCACGTTGTCGAAAAACGCGTCGATGGGTCCGCGAAGCTGCGTGAGACCGACCAAGACGGCCGGGTAGTCCCGCACGGCGAACGAGGACTCCGCGGCTTGCTCCGCAGCCACCAGCGCGTCTGCGAGCTCGGCCTCCTCGGCACCCATCAGATCCGCGTTGGCCTGCGTCCCGAGTTCGGGGCGGCTCAGGTTCTTGGCACGCGTGAACGCAACCGACAGGTCCTGCATGTCGTCAGAGGCAGCACGCAGTTCGGTAAGTGCCTCGCACCGACGCAGCGCATCGGCCGGATCGTCAGCAGCGACCGCCAGTACGGCGTCAATGGTGTCGTATGCGTGACCCGCGTCCTTGAGCAACCCTTCGAGCCTGCCCACAAAAAACGCCTTCACGGCCGCTCCGACCTCATCCACATCGAAGCCGTGTGAGTCGCGATACCCCTCGAGAGCAGCTGCGATAAGTTCGTCGAGGGTAACGTCGAGGCCGGCGATCATGATGTTGAGGATGCCGAGCGCTCCTCGGCGAAGCGCGTACGGGTCGGCCGAACCGGTCGGAGGCATGCCCACGCCGAAGAGCCCGACGATCGTGTCGAGCTTATCGGCTGCCGAGACGAGCTTGCCGGGAAGCGAGGGCGGAGGAGCATCGCCGGCGAATCGGGGCTGATAGTGCTCGAGGATTGCGTCAGCGACCGCCTGGCTCTCGCCCGCTGCCAGGGCGTAGTAGCGACCCATAACACCCTGAAGCGCAGGGAACTCGACCACCACGTGGCTCACGAGATCAGCCTTGGCCAGATGTGCGGCCCGCAGTGCCTCGGCCGTCTGACCCGCATCGGCATCGTGAAGCACGGCTATCTTGTGAGTGAGCGCTTCGTTGCGGGCGACTTTCGCGCCCGAAGTTCCCAGCTTCTCCTGAAAGGTGATCGAGTCCAGGCTCGACACCCACTGCTCCATGTTGACCGCGAGATCCTCGCGGTAGAAGAAGCTCGCATCGGCAAGCCGGGCGCGGATGACACGTTCGTGGCCGGCGACGATCGCGTCAGTGCGCGCCGGATCCCCGTTGTGGACGACGACGAAAAGGTTCGTGAGAGCACCGTCCGCACCTTCGACCGGGAAATAGCGCTGGTGCTTGGTCATAGCCGTCTCGATGACCTCACGAGGGACGTCGAGGAACTCGGGATCGAAGTGACCGACACCGATCGTAGGCCATTCGACGAGATTGACCACCTCGGCAAAGGTCTTGCCGGGAACGACCACGTGCACGCCACGGGTTGCCTCGACAGCCTCGAGTCCCTCGCGAACGATCCGGGCGCGCTGCTCCTGGTCGTAGACGAACAACCCACGCCGCGCGCTCGAGTCGTAGTCCGAGGCACTCGCGACGGGAATCGTGCGATCTGTGGCGAGGAAGCGGTGCCCTTGCGTGGTGCGTCCGGCGGTAAGCCCGGCGAACTCGACTGCAACGACGTCGTCGCCATACAGTGCAAGCAGCCAGCGCACCGGTCGGATGAAGCGCGCACTGCCCGAACCCCAGCGCTGCGACTTGGGCCATGCCAGGCCCGATATGAGCCCTGCGAGCAGGTCAGGCAGCACTTCAGCGGTAGACTGGCCGATCTGCTCGATGACTGCGTACACGTAGTCGCCGCCGGCATCATCGCTTTCCCGGACGAGCGAGGCCACATCCACGCCTTTACCGCGCGCGAATCCCTCGGCAGCCTTCGTGGGAACACCATCTGCGTCGTAGGCGGCCTTGACCGCAGGACCCTTGATCCGCAGCGTCTGATCGTTCTGGCGCTCCGAAAGCCCGCCGACTCGCAGCACCAGCCTTCGCGGTGCGCCGAAGGTCTCGAGCGTCTCGTATCCCAGACGGGCCTCACCCAGCGCCTTCTCGGCAGATACCTTGAGCGCGGTGATCGCCTCGTAGAGCGGTGCACTCGGAATCTCCTCGACCCCGATCTCGAACAGCAGATCGCGGCTCACAGCGCATCACCGCCTTCCGCAACAGCCACGGGTTCTGCCGAGGACTCCCCGGCGACTCCGCTTTCGGCGGCCACGTATGCCTCACAGCACGCTTTCGCGATTCCGCGAACCCGCAGGATGAAGTTCACGCGCTCGGTCACGGCGATCGCGCCGCGCGCGTCGAGCAGGTTGAACGCATGCGAGCACTTGAGCACGTAATCGTAGGCCGGCAGCACGACGCCGCCGGCGAGCAGACGCACGCATTCGGCCTCGTAGGTGTCGAACAGGCGGTACAGCATCTCCGTGTCGGCGAGCTCGAAGTTGTGCTTCGAGTACTGCCTCTCGTTCTCAAGGAAGACATCACCGTAGGTGAACTGCATGCCGTCGGGGCCGATCGACCAGATCAGGTCGTAGACGCTGTCCACTCCCTGGATGTACATGGCGAGTCGCTCCAGGCCGTACGTGATCTCAGCCGGCACCGGGCGGCAATCGAAACCACCGACCTGCTGGAAGTAGGTGAACTGGGTGACCTCCATGCCGTTGAGCCAGACTTCCCAGCCCAGCCCCCACGCCCCAAGCGTTGGCGACTCCCAGTCATCCTCGACCAGCCTCACGTCGTGCTCGGCGGGCTCGATCCCGATCACGCGCAGCGAATCGAAGTACAGGTCGAGGACGTCGTCGGGACTAGGCTGCAAGATCACCTGGTACTGGTAGTAATGCTGCAGGCGATTGGGATTCTCGCCGTAGCGCCCGTCAGTCGGGCGGCGCGAGGGCTGCACGTAGGCGGTACGCCAGGGCTTTGGGCTGAGCGTTCGCAGTGTCGTCGCGGGGTGAAACGTCCCGGCGCCGACCTCGGTATCGTAGGGTTGCAGCACCACGCAGCCCTGGTCGGCCCAGTACCGTGAGAGCGACAAGATGATGTCTTGGAAGG
Source organism: Coriobacteriia bacterium (assembly GCA_041739935.1). Taxonomy (GTDB): domain Bacteria; phylum Actinomycetota; class Coriobacteriia; order Anaerosomatales; family JAGXFU01; genus JBGSMX01. The sequence goes on from JBGSMX010000144.1 coordinate 33,523, forward strand.
TCTGGCCTTGCATGGGTCTGTCTCGCCCCTTCCGTCTCGGGCGGCCTCACGGCGGCCCGCACGCGGTTCGAAAAATCGTCCCGTAATCTTACACGATGCGGACACGCGCTCGGCGTCGCACTACCCTGCGCTAACGACGTCTGCGCGGTCCCTTTCGTACGCGATCGCGCAGCATCTCTTCAAACGCCTCGGCATTCTCCGCAGCAACGTCGGTCTCGGGCACCAGCAGATACGACGCGCCCGCCACGTACAGGAGGTAGTGGCCGGCCGCGTAGCGCCATCGCGACACACGGCTCCACTCGATGGATCCGGCACCCGATGATCCGGCGTACACGATGCCGTCGGCCCCGAATTCGTAGGCCACCGGCTCGTAGAGTTCGATCCGAGACGGTGAGGACACGTTCCACACGATATAGCCCCACACGGTCAGAATCACCGCGACGAGCGAACCAAGGAACATGAATGCCTGAGTGTTGAATCCCGCGCCCAGAGACGCGAATCCGAAGAACGACATCAGAGCGACGACGAACCGCAATCTGAGCGCCGAGAGGTGCAACAGGACCGCCCGGTACCCCTCGGGCGTCAGAGCCGAGGTCACGCGGATCGAAGGCGTGGAGTCGCTCATTGAACCGCACCGGCGAAAAAGTCGAGCGCCTTGAGCCGCGCGGGCACGTGATAGCCAACGAATGCCCGAATGAGCGCGAAGCACTCCGCCACGATCTGCGGGTCGTCGTCCGCCTCGGCGATCTGCGACATAGTCATGCCCAGGTAACGCACGAGCAGCGCGCGTCCGTCCTCGCCAAACACCAGCGAGGCGCCATCAAGCTCGCCGCAATCGGGGCACAGAACGCCACCCGCCTCGAGCGAGAACCGACGTCCCCCCTCGCACTGGGAGGCGCACGCCGCGCACGAGTCGAGCTCCGGGCGCAGTCCGTGCATCGCCATCGCCTTGACCAGGAACCCTGTGACCAGCCCGAGCAGTCTGTCGGGGGGCGCGGTGTCCATCGCGTCGAGGGTGGCACACGCGAGGCCGAAGAGGCGCTCCTCGGCCTGGCCCTGACACGATAGTTTGTCGAGCAGATCGGCCAGCACCGAGGCTGCAGCGGTGCGGTCGAAGTCCTCGCGCAGACCCGCATGCGTGGCGAATGAGTCGGCCTCGGTAACGACCTCGAGCGAGCGACCCGTGTGCACGAGCAGATCGACGACGCTGAAGGGTTCGAGGCGGCCTCCGAAACGCGACCCCGGTTTGCGCATTCCTTTGGCGACCGCCCGCAGCTGAGAGCCATCGCGGGCAAGAAGCGTCAGTATCACGTCCGTCTCGCCCAGCTTGGTCTTGCGCAGCACGAGTGCACGGACGCGATACGGGGGCATCGAAGGCGAGCCCTAGCGCCGCTGCGCCAGTGCGTCGAGAATCTCCGCACCCGACGACGTACCGATGCGAGTGGCGCCCGCCGCAATCATGGCCAGGGCGGTCTCGAGATCGCGGATACTCCCGGCTGCCTTCACGCCCACGTCGGGGCCGACTGCCTCGCGCATGATCTCGACATCGCGAACCGAAGCGCCTCGCGGTCCGAAGCCGGTCGAGGTCTTGACGAAGTGCGCTCCGGCAGCCGCGCTCAGGTGGGCCGCGCGAGCGATTTGCTCATCGTCGAGATACCCGGTCTCGAGAATCACCTTGACGATGGCCTCACCGTTCGAAGCATGCCGCACCGCCGCAACGACCGCCGCGACGTCATCAGTGACGAAGTCGTCTTCGCCCTCGAGCACTGCGGCGACGTTGACCACCATGTCGATCTCGACCGCGCCCAGACCCACGAGAAGTGCGGCCTCATCGGCCTTGGTCTCGGTGTTCGCGTATCCGAGCGGGAATGCGCACACGGTGCACACTCTGGTGGTGGTGCCCGCCAGCCGCTGAGCCGTGAGCGGCACCAGAAACGGTGAGACACACAGCGTCGCGAATCCGTGCGAACGGTTGCGTTCTATCCACTCAGCCGCCGCCGAGAAACCCACCGTAGGCTTGAGCAGCGTCTGGTCTATCTTCGAGGCAAGTTCGGCGGCTTCCACAGAATCTACAACCCCTCTCCGTACCCGAAACGTCTGATCTGAGCAGAATCACGGCGCCAGTCGCGCTTCACCTTCACGACCAGATCCAGAAACACCTTCGTGCCCAGGAGTCGCTCCAGATCCACGCGAGCCTCGGTGCCGATCTGCTTGATCATGGCACCGCCCTTCCCCACGATTATGCCCTTCTGCGACTCGCGCTCCACGAAGATGGCCGCGTAGATGGTCGTCGTCTCATGCTTCTTGTTGTAGGTGAGGTCCTCGATCGCAACGCCCACGGCATGTGGAACCTCGTCGTGTGTGGCACGCAGGACCTTCTCCCGGATGAACTCCGCAATCATCACTTCGAGTGGCTGATCGGTGTCCATGTCCCGCGGGAAGTACCGGGGGCCTTGGGGGAGCAGCTCTGTCACCGTCTGAACGAAGCCCTCGACGTTGAAGTCCTGCAGCGCCGAGACGACCACGGTCGCATCGAAGGTTGCGAAGCGACCAACGCGCTCGATCTGCCGCTCGGCGGTCGATTGCTCGACCAGGTCCGCCTTCGTGATCACGAGCAGCTTTTTCGCCGAGGACTTTGCGACATGCTGCGCCACCCACTCGTCGCCGCGTCCAACAGGCTGCGATGCATCCACCACCAGGCAGGCGACGTCGACATCTGCCAGCGCCATGAGCGCGGAACGGTTGAGTTCCTCGCCCAGGGCATCGTGGGGCTTGTGCAGACCGGGGGTGTCCACGAGCACGATCTGCGAGTCTTCGCGGTCGATGACCGCGCGCAACCGATGGCGCGTGGTCTGCGCGGTATCCGATGTGATCGCTACCTTGGTCCCTACGACTGCGTTGACCAGGGTCGACTTGCCGGTGTTCGGCCGGCCGACAAGGGCGGCGAACCCGCTTGCAACGAGCCCGGAACCGGCTGCAACGTCGTCTGCGGTCACCCGTTATCGTCCTGATCCAGATACCCTCGCACGAACGCCTCGGGCAGCAGTTCGTCGAGCGTCATCACCATGACCTCGTCGGTGCGACCGCCCATGACTACGCGCATCGTCGGGTTGAACTCCGCCAGCACCTGTCGGCACGCGCCGCACGGGACCGTGGGAGCCTCACTGTCGCCCACAACCGCGAGAGCGTCGATACTGCGGGCGCCGGCCGCTATGGCCGCCATGACCGCGCCCCGCTCCGCACACAAAGTCGAGCCGTACGCGGCGTTTTCGACGTTCACGCCCTGATAGATGTCCCCCTCGGCATAGACCGCCGCACCCACCCGAAACTCCGAGTACGGTGCGTAGGCCTTGTCCTGGGCCTCGCGGGCAAACGCGAGAAGCGCCAGATCAGGCTGGGTGAGATTACGCATCGTGCCCCTCCTTATTGTTGTTGGGCGCCGCACGCTCAACAATGAGCTGCTTGAGGCGCGTTCCCTGCAAGTCCTCCACGACCACGCGCAGGCCTTCAATTTCCACCGCGTCGCCCTTTTCCGGGATGCGGCCCGCTACTTCGATAACCACTCCGCCGATCGTGTCTGACTCTGAGTCTATCGCGGTATCGAACTTCTCGTTGAAATCATCGACCGGCAGTCGAGCGTCAACCAGGAAGCGGCCGGCGCCCAGATCGGTCACGAGCGGCACCTGCAGGTCGTACTCGTCGAATATCTCGCCGACGATCTCCTCGATGAGGTCCTCGATAGTCACCAGACCCGCCGTACCGCCGTACTCATCGGCCACGATCGCGATGTGAGTCCGCTCGCGCATCTCTATCAGGAGCTCCTGCACCGGCTTGGTCTCCGGCACGAAGAAGGGCTTGCGCGCGATGTCTCCTGGCCTGACGTCTCTGTCCCGCGCGATAGCGGCAAGCAGGTCCTTCGCGTACAGAACACCCCGAACATCGTCGACCGTGTCGTGGTAGACAGGAAGCCGCGAGTAGCCCGCCCCTTCGATGACTCCGATTGCTTCGAGTGCCGTCGCGGTGTCCGGGATCGACGTCATGTCCGTGCGAGGCACCATCACTTCGCGTACCACCTTCTCGGCGAAGTCGGAGACGGCCTCGAGCAAGGCCTCCTCGGCCTCCTCGCGCACGCTCTCCTCATCGTCGGGCGTCGATGAACGATACTCGTCCACACTCATCCACGGGCTGCCGGCTGCATACTCTCCGACCGTGAGGCGCATCAGCCACGTCCAGGGCGCCGAGAGCAGCCGGGCAGGCATGTAGAGCACCCGGCTCAGTCTCGACGTGATGGGCGCGAACGCGAGCGCCACGCCTTCGGGATTCTGGACCGCGATCGTGCGAGGAAGTGCCTGGCCGAACGTGAACACCACGACCAGTCCTGCCGCCGCGCCCAGTATCGCCGAGAATGCCCCGCCCAGGTCGGTGTCCAGATAGAGCATCGACGCTGCGACAACCGCTGCGGTCACGTATGCCAGCGCCGAAGTGAACGCGCCGGCGGCGCGAAACCGGTGGGGCATATCCATGACCTGATCCAGCGCCTCGGCACCGGGTCGCTCGGCTTCGACGAGGCGCAAGACCCGTCCAGCCGACACGAGCGTCGAAGCCGCTACGCCTGCGGACATGACCGCGGCAAGCGCGGTCACTGCAAGCACGACTGCCACGGCAATCAGCCACTCGATCATGAGTAGTCTCCGTATCCGGTCATCTCAGCCCAAGAATACCTGAAATACGACGGTGCTGATGAGCAGCCCCAGCACTGCGCCGAAGAACACCTGCGGGATGGTGTGAGTCTCGCTCTCTACGCGGCTTTGGGCAACGAGACCTGCGATGAACAGCCCCAGTACCAGCGCCGATGGGCTCTGAGTCGCATACCCGATGGCGCCCGCGGCAGCTGTAGCGAGTGCGGTGTGCCCTGACGGCCATCCGCCGTGAAGCCACGTGCCCTCGCCGGCAAGCGCCTTGAAAACGAGCACGGCGAGCGCCGTGAGCGCGAGTGCGAGCACGGTCAGATGCACGGGCGCCTGCTTGACGATCGTGAATCCGCGGTCCGCTAGGCGCGTGAGTCGCTCGAAGAACACCACGTAGCCGACGCCCACTGCACTCAGGGATGCGATGAGCACCCCACCGGCCGCGACGTCCTTAGCGACCTTGGCCATGGGATCGAACCCGTCGATAGCCAGGTCCACCGTGGCCTCGACGGCCGTATTGATCAGCTCTGCGGTGATGACAAGCGCGATCGCGAAAATCAGCGCGATGAGCTCGAGCCGAGACACCCTCAAGACGACCCCGAGGCTCAGAACGACAGCGGCAGCGAGTACGTGGAGCCGCATGTTGCGCTGTGTGCGAAGCGCGTACACGATTCCGTCGATCGCGTAGTTGAAACTCCACAGGAGCGAGCGGCTCCTCACGACTCTCCCCCCACCGTGCGATCACATGGTGTCGGCATACGCCCCCAGAAGTGCCTGCTCGCGCTGTTGCATCACCGATGCGTCTTCATCAGTGTCGTGATCGTAGCCCAGCAAGTGCAAGATGCCGTGGACGAGCAGCAGGTTCAGCTCCTCCTCGACCGTGTGACCCAGTTCCGTGGCTTGTTCCTCGGCGATTTCTGGTGCGATGACTACGTCGCCCAGAGTGATCGGCTCGTCGCTCTCGACCGGGCAGGGGTCATCACAGCCAAACGACAACACGTCGGTCGGACCGTCCTTGCCGCGAAAACGGGAGTTGAGTTCCGTCATCTCCTCGATATCAACGATTGCGAGCGAGAGTTCCGATGAGTCAGGGGCGTCCTCGCGGTCCAGCACGAAAGCCGCGAGACGCTCGAATGCTCCCAGATCCAAAGGCTCAGGATCGCGATGGCTCGTGATGCTGATGTGCACTCTCGGACCTCCCGGGTTCTGTGTCGGGGTACTCGATTCGAGGATGATACATGCTCGCGAGCATCGAGGAGCAGACCTTGATCGTCTTCTCGATATCTGCAAGCGTCAGATCTGCATCATCGAGCTGACCGTCCGCCATCTTGCCGGCAACGACCTTGCGTACGGTGGCCTCGATCCGCGGAGGCGTCGGCTGTTTGATTGCGCGCACGGAGGCCTCGGCTGAGTCGGCGAGCATGACCAGCGCCGCCTCCCGCGACTGTGGGCGCTCTCCGTCGTAGCGAAAATCACCCTCGTAGACCTGGGCGGATTCGTTCGTAGCCTTGTTGTAGAAGTAGCTCACGAGGGACGTACCGTGATGTTGCCGAATGATATCGACGATTTCGTCGGGCAATCTGTGCTTGCGCGCCATGTCGATGCCCTCGCGTACGTGTGCGGTGATGATGATCGCCGACAGCGACGGCGCGGTCGTGTCATGCGGATTGAGTGATCCGGCCTGGTTCTCGACGAAGAATCCCGGACGGCGCGTCTTGCCGATGTCGTGGTAGTACGCGCCCACCCTGGCCAGCAAGGGGTTGGCTCCGATGGCGTCAGCGGACGCCTCGGCGAGATTCGCCGTCACGATCGAGTGACTGTACGTCCCCGGCGCCTTCACCATAAGCTCTCTGAGCAGCGGATTGGCGGGATTGGATAGCTCGAGAAGACGAATGTCGGTCGTCACGCCGAAGATATGCTCGAAGAAGGGCAACAACCCGTAGCCGAGCACGGCTGACAGCATGCCGCCCACCGCACCGGCAACACCGGCACTCAGGGCCTCGTCCAGAGGCAGACCGGACGCATACGCTGCGGTGAAGCCGACCGCGGAACCCGTCATGATCAGGAACCCGCCCACGTAGAACAGCTGTCGACGCTCGGTCATGAACGAAATAGCGACGACCGAGAACATGGACCAGACAAGCATCGCGACCACCTGAGCGCCACCCGAGAAGCCGAGTAGCACTGCCGCGAGCGAAGTGAGGATAGCAACGAGCATTCCCTCGCGCGCGCTGATCAGTAGCGTGGCCAGCATCGCAGCAAGCGGGACCGGCAAGAAGTAGAGCGACACCTCAGGCAAGAGCCACAGTATGCCGCGGGTCACCCACACCATCCCGACGAACAGCGACGATATGATCAACAGATCGCGGAAGCTATCCCACACCGCACGGTCATAGCGCCACACGTACGCTCCGCCCGCAGTGATCATCATCGCGGCCAGGGTGAGCAAAGCCATCAAAGACAGAACCGACGAGCCCTGATCGAGCAGTCCCAGCTGCTTGATGATCTCGAGATGCTCCGCTGTCACGATCTCGCCGCGCTGGACGATGTTCTCTCCGGCCTGCTTGGCGATGACAACCGGCACGACCGCTTCTGAGGCGGCCTCACGCGCGGCCTCTGTGGCGGTGGGATCCAGAACAAGCGTCGGTCGCATGGCAGTCTCGATAACGGCGGCGATAACGTCGCGCACTTCGCCCGAGAACGGCAGGCTTGCTGCGCTTTCGCGCATCTGAACGACTGCGTCCGGGAGCTCCTCGGCGGTGAAACGGCTGTTCAGCACTGTGGTGATCAACTGCTCGGCAGATCCGCGCACCTCTCGAAGCTCGGCCTCACCGACCACAGACGTGATCTCCACGAGTTCCTCGTCGAGATCGGGGAACTCGCGACCCAGCACCTCCGCAACGGCTGTGGCGTCGTCGGAGTGCTCGGCTGCGGCGGAGATGGCCTCATCGAAGTACGCCGTCACGTCGTCGCGGGAAGCTGCAAGTGCCTCTGCGTCAAACACGTAGACCGGCACCACCGCATTGGCCGCATCTTCGCGCGCGAGCTCTGTCGCCATCTCGTCCACGAACTGCACGGTACGGTTCGCACGGAAGGTCCGGGGCGAGGGTGAGCCCTGAGTCAGTCCGATCGGCGGCGCCTGCAACACGAGGGGCACCGCCGTCAGGATCACGACGAATACGCCCAGAAGGATGCGCTGAACCAGAGGGTCAGCCAGTGGCCCACTTCGGGGAACGAGACGCTTGAAGTTGTCGACGAGGCTAGGCATCGGCTTTCTGAGCCTTAGCCTCCTCGTATTCTCCGTAGGCGGTAACGATCCGCTGCACCAATTTGTGCCGCACCACATCGCGTGAGCCCAGGTCGATGAACTCGATTCCCTTCACTCCCGCGAGGATGTCGCGTACCTGGTTGAGGCCGGAGGCCCCTTTGGGCAGGTCGATCTGGGTGACATCGCCCGTGATAACGACTTTGGAGCCGAAACCCAGGCGCGTCAGGAACATCTTCATCTGCTCGGGGCTGGTGTTTTGCGCCTCGTCCAGAATGATGAAACTGTCGTTGAGCGTACGACCGCGCATGAATGCAAGCGGGGCGACCTCTATCACGCCGCGGTCCATCAGCTGCTGCGAGCGCTCCATGTCCATCATGTCGAACAGCGCGTCGTAGAGCGGCCGCAAGTAGGGGTCGACCTTCTCAAAGAGCGTTCCCGGCAAGTAGCCAAGGGACTCGCCTGCTTCGACCGCCGGGCGCGTCAAGATCATCCGCCCGATCTCGCGCTTCTTGAGCGCGTCAACCGCCATTGCCATGGCCAAATAGGTCTTGCCGGTGCCGGCGGGTCCGATCCCGAAGGTCACCGTATTCTCGCGTATCGCGTCGACATAGCGCTTCTGGCCTGCGGTTTTAGGCCGGATTGCCTTGCCTTTATGGCTGAGTATCAGGTCGGAGTGCAGCGCCGAGGGACTGCACTCGCCTTCCCTGAGCATGTCGATCGAACGCTCGACGTTGTCACGCGTCAGGCGCTCGCCCTGTTCGATCAGCGAAATCATCTCCGTGAACAGCGAGGACACGGCCTGGCTCTCGCCCGGCTGACCCACGATCGTGATCTGGTTGCCTCTGACGGAGATGTTTGACTCGAACTGGTCCTCGATGAGCCGGAGCAAATCATCGCCCTGACCCAGCAGGTCGGTCATGTTCAGTTCGGGCGGGACGACGAGACGGATCTGAGTCGGTTCCACCAAACGAACAAGTTCCTTTCATCGCGCCGACCGCAGCCGGCTTGTGTACGGTTCGCCCTTCCGGGCGGAGCATTCGTCCGCGATTTTCTGCACCGATTCTACCACGCGTGACTGACCAAACGCCGTTCAGCGCCGCTCTGCACGCACGCGACCGTCCATTGGGCCGAGGAGTCGCACAGCAACTATCTCCCCGGTTTCTACCCCCACCGACGGCATACTCACCTTGAGGTAGTCCTCGGTCGTGCCGTGAGCCATCCCTGCCGAGACACGCTCCACCAGCACACGTGCGTTCCCACCTTGCCGTGAGGCCGCATATCGAGCTGCCAGCGTGTGACCGAGCCCGCGCAGTGCAACCGCACGAGCGGCGCTCTCTGGTGCGGCCACCTGATCCGGCAAGTCCGCGGCCACCGTTCCCGGTCGCCTCGAATACCTGAACACGTGCAGCCTGGAGAAGCCCGCCCTTTCGCACGCCTGACGGGTGAGCCTGGCATCATCTTCGGACTCACCCGGGAACCCCACCATCACGTCCGTTGTTATCGCCAGTCCGGGCAGCGCCTCGCGCGCTAAGGCCAATCTACGCTCGAACTCTGACATCACGTATCCGCGTCCCATGGCGGCGAGGATCCGATCGGAGCCCGACTGCAGCGGCACGTGGAGGTGCGGTGCGGCGGCGGAGTGCTCGCGCATCACCG
>JBGSMX010000158.1:0-5520 GCA_041739935.1 Coriobacteriia bacterium
CGTCATCGACCCGGTCAAGGTCACCCGCTCCGCACTGCAGAACGCCGCATCGATCTCGGCACTGATCCTGATCACCGAGACCGCCGTGACGGATGCACCCGAGAAGGACGATCCCATGGCCGCTGCGGCAGCCATGGGCGGTATGGGCGGGATGATGTAAGCCCGGAATTCCGCTGGATAGCCCGCTTTTCATGCAAGGCCCCGGGACCGATGTCTCGGGGCCTTGCTGCATCTGGCGCGGGTGCTATGCTTGATGCGTTCAGGCAAGCTTCCCGCGCACGTGCGGGAGCCCACATACGGGGGTGGAAGCGGTGCGCACAGTCACGCTGTGGCGTCTGGTGCTTGTCGGGCTGCTCGTCGCGGTGCTTACGGCGCTCTTTCTGTTTGGTGTCCAAGCAAGGCAGCCGAACGGCTATTCCGTCGAAGCGTATGTCGCGCTCGAGCGCCCGCCAGGGGGCTCGTTCACGCTCGGTGGCTACTTCGACCCCGAGTCCGTGACTCGAGACGATGAGGGTCTGCGCTTCGATGTGCTGGCGTCCGCGTCGTCGGACACCACCCGGGTGACCGTCTTGTGCGAGCCCGAGGCGCGTATCAGCGAATCCGCGTACTGGGTGCAAGAGTGCTACGTGCGGTGCCGCGCGGAGGAGGGCACCCTGACGGTCACTTCGGCCTCGCTCGACCCGTTGATACTCCGGCCGCCTGATGGCCCCGGCCGGTACACCAGCGCGCCGCAACCCTACGTGTTTCGCCGCCTGACCGCCCAGTCCAAGAAGGCGCAGCTCGAGACCCTCCTCGGCGAGAGGCTCGAGCTGGAGGGCGTGAACGAGTGGGTCGGGATGTCGGTCCACCCCAACGCGCCGATCGAGCTCTACCGCGACGAGCGAGACCACGTCTGGATCTACAACCAGCCGCTGGGGACGTGGGTGGGACGATTGCCGGAAAGCACGGACCAGACTCCGGGGCGGGTGTACCCGGGCGAAGCATCGCGCGAGGAGAGCCTGAACCGCGCCGACGCGCTGGCGCGCGAGTACTTCCCGGCGAATGATCTGACCGCATGGGCCAAGATGTTCCGCTCGTGGGACCGGCGCGTGATGGGTCCGGAAGCCGAACCGATCGTCTCCTATGACGTGATGTACCAGAAGTACCTGAATGGGATTCGAATGCCCAAAGCCATCTCGGTCACGGTCTACGCGCTCTCTGGAGGCACCGATTTCGTGGGCATGCAGGTCAGTGACGACGTGACATTCACCATCGAGCCCAAAGTCACCCCCGTGCGGGCTGACCGCGTCGTTCGCGAGAGCGCATACGAGCTTGCCGAGGACGCCCGGTTGACCGACTTCGAACTCGTGGTCTGGGACAATGTGCTGCATTGGCGTATGACCTACGAGCTGCCGGAACGCAAGCCGACTCAAGGAGAGCTGCTGGTGGGCGTGGCGCCGTCGGTCTACGCGGTGGATGCGACTACCGGCGAGCTTATCGCCATGCCTATGAGGGACGTTCGGTAGTCCCGTGGATGCGCGTGTCGGTGGCGCGCGCTACACTCGCAGCACGAGACTACAGACTGGGAGCAGTCGCATGGACGCCGAGTTCACCCGCGAATGGGCGCGTATCAAGACCGAGCACACACATGATCGTGATGGCGCCAACAACTACGGCTGCTTCAACGTCGAGGCATGCCGCAACAGCAACTACATCTACAATTCGCGGGCCTGCATCGGCTGTCACAACTGTGACTCGCTGATCGAGTGCGTGCAGTGCGTCGACTGTCGCGATTGCGTGTTCTGCGTGGGTCTGAACGGCGCGAGATTCCACATTCTCAACAAGGAGTTCTCGGAGCAGGAGTACTACGAGAAGCTCACAGCGCTGGGGATCGACTGGAACGTCCAGGCGTTCGACCCCATGATCGACGGCTTCTAGGTTCGCCCTCGTGCTTCGCATTGATTACGCGGTCATGATGGTTGCGGGGACGCTCGCAATCGTCGCGGCCGTCGTCGCGGCGTACTTCGCCATTCGCAACCGTCTGTCGCGCGATCCCGATCTGCAGGAGTTCGCGCAGCGCGTGGACGATGCTCGCGCCGCTCGAGTGGTCGCGGACAGCGAGGCCGAGGCGGGCGCGCCAGTAGGCGGCCCGGGCCTAGAAGGGCAGCCCTTCCCAGACGAAGCTGGCGCCCAGGAAGAGCAGGAATGCCGCGAGGCCACCGATGATCGTGCGGTAGACCCGGTCGGATAGCAGGTGCCGGCCAGACGAGACCGCGAGGATCACGAACCCGTACCAGACCCAGTCCGCGAGTTGGTGGCCTATGAAGAAGGCCAGCACGCCGACCGCTCCGATCGCAAGTCCCTTGGCGGCCAACGTCACGCCGATCGTCGCCCACCACAACGTCCAGTAAGGGTTCGATAGCGAGACGAGTACGCCGTGCAGGACCGGGCCTACTCGCGACGGGTCTTCCGCCACCTCGAGATCAGCCGTGATGGTGCCGCGCACGGCGCCTCTCATAAGGTCGAAGCCCATCCACAGCAGCACTGCGCCACCGACCAGCGCGAGAGCGGTGGCAACCTGGGGTCGCTTCAAGAACTCCTGCAGTCCGAACGCGAAGCCCACGAGCAGCGCGCCTTCGAGCAGGGCGTGCCCGACCAGCATGAGGGCCGCAGAGAGCCTGCCGTCGCGCAGCGTACGGGTGATGGTCACGGTGAGGTAGGGGCCAGGGGACATCGCGCCGGAAAGCCCGACGACGAAGGCCATCATTCCGAGCGAGAGTGCAGCGGTGAGGTCTGCTTGTGACATGCCGATGATTATCGCAGAACGCCGTGGCGGTCCAGCAGTTTTGTGTAGAGCCCGAGCATCTTGTCGGCCATGATACGGATGTCGTAGTGCTCCGCCTCTTCGATGGCTGCAGCGGCCATGCGCTCGCGTTCCTCGGCATTCTGGGCGAGCTGGAGCATGGCGGCAGCGAACTCGTCGACCGAGCCTCCGGTGAGGATGCCTGTCACGCCGTCGCGGATGATGTCGCCCACACCGGGGGATTGGATGCCGATCGCGGGCAGGCCGGCGGCCATGCCCTCCATGATGACGAGCGGATGCACTTCGGAGACCGAGGCAGTGAAGAAGATGTCGGCGGCTGCGAGGTAGTCGGGCACGATCGCATAAGGGGTCTTTCCGGCGAAGTGCGCCCGGTCGCACAGGTCGTGCTCGGAAATCCTGTCCTGCGCTTCCTGGCGGCCGGGTCCGTCCCCGAGGACGAGCAGGCATGCGAGCGGTTCTGCCTCGGCGACCTGAATGAAAGCATCGATGAGCACGTCCAGGTTCTTTTCGGGACCGACCCTACCCAGGTAGCAAAAGACGATGCCGTCTGCGGGAAAACCGAACTCCGCGCGATCGATCGGTTCGAGCGGGTGCATGAATGGATGCGTGTCCACGGCGTTTGACAGCAGCACCGCATCGCGCGTCAGGCCGAAGTCAGCAAGCCACTGCTTGATGCCGGGGGAAGGCGCGATGACGCAGTCCACGTCATGCATGAAGCCGCGAAGGTAGCGGCGCAGTCCCCACATGCGCACGCGGCGCGGCACGAACGACGCGTACGCATCCGAGTAGATGTCGTAGCGCGTGTGGTTGGTGAAGACGACCGGGATTCCGAGTGGTTTGCAGTGCTTCACCGCGAGGCGGCCGGCCAGGAAGGGGTGGTGTGCGTGGGCGATGTCGAGCGTGGGGACGAGGCGGCGAGCTTCCTCGGAAAGCGCGATTCCGGCCTGCCAGCCCGTATCTCCCCAGGCCAGGGCGGGTGAGCGCACGATGTTGGGCTCATCGTCGAGATAGTCGGTCTCGCCGAAGGTGAGCACGAAGACCTCGTGACCCAGCTCCTCGAAGCGCTCCTTGTAGAGCGAGATGTAGTTGGTCACGCCGCTCAGGTGCGGCTTGTACATGTCGGCGAACATGCCGATGCGCACGGGCTCCTCCTTGAAGGGGCGGTCGAGGCGCCGCGTGCTCAAGTGGCGGCGTAGCGGGCCATCGAGTACAGTACCAAAAGCCCGGGTCGTGGCGTGCGGTTTCGTCACGTGCCCGTCATGCTTCCACTCAAGGAGATACCCGTGTCGCTCTCGATCGGAATCGTGGGACTTCCCAACGTAGGCAAGTCCACGCTGTTCACCGCGCTGACGCGCAAGTCCGCGCTCGCGGCGAACTACCCGTTTGCCACCATAGAGCCCAACGTGGGCGTCGTGCCGGTGCCCGACGCGCGCCTGGACCGGCTTGCGCGTATCGTGAGCCCCGAGCAGGTCGTCCCCGCAGTCGTCGAGTTCGTTGACATCGCCGGCCTGGTGAAAGGGGCCAGCGAAGGTGAGGGGCTGGGCAACCAGTTTCTGGCCAACATCCGCGAGACCGACGCGATCGCCGAGGTCGTACGCTACTTTGCCGACGACAACGTTATCCACGTCGAGGGACGGGTCGACCCCGCCGGAGATGTCGAGACCATCAAGACCGAGCTGATCCTCGCGGACCTGGGTACGCTCGAGCGCGCGGTTCCCAAGCTCGAGAAGGATGCGAAGCGCGACAAAGACGCTGCGGCCAAGATCGAGGTGGCGCGGCGGCTCCAGGAGTGGATGAACCAGGGCCACCGTGCCCGCACCATGGAGATGTCGCCCGAGGAACGCGCGCTCGTGCGCGACCTGCAGCTGCTCACCATGAAGCCCATGCTGTATGTCGCGAACATCGACGAGAGCGGTATCGGGGCGGACCTGGCGCCCATCGACGGACAGGCGCCCGTGCCCATCTGCGCTCAGATCGAGGCCGAGATGGCCGAGTTGGATGCCGCCGAGCTTGCCGAGTATCTGGAGATGGAAGGGCTCGACGAGCCGGGCCTCAACGCACTGATACGTCAGGCGTACGAGCTCCTCGGCTTACAGAGCTACTTCACCGCCGGCGAGAAGGAAGTCCGCGCCTGGACCGTGCCGGTGGGCGCGAAGGCCCCGCAGGCAGCCGGCGTGATCCACACCGATTTCGAGCGCGGGTTCATCAAGGCCGAGGTCGTCGCCTACGACGACTACGTCGAGCACGAGGGTGAGTCAGGTGCGCGGACTGCGGGCAAGCTGCGCATCGAGGGCAAGGAGTACGTGGTGCGCGATGGCGACGTCGTGCACTTTCGCTTCAACGTCTAGCGCGCGAGCCCCTTCTCGATCTCCCAGTCCATGAGGTAGGGCAGTGCCACCGTGCCACCAACGATCGTGAAGTCCGCAGCTCGCGCTTCGTTGTTCACGAGCCACTCGCGCGTGTAAGGGCTCATGAAACGCCCGCCCAGCAAGACGATCGGCTCTCCTCGGCGGGCTGCAAGGGTGCCTGCCGAGAGCGCATCGGGGAAGCTCAACGCGGTGGCGACGTACGGCCTCACTGTTTCCGAAGGCCAGAATGCACGCAGCGCGGCCATGTTGGTGCCGTAGCGATCTGCTCCCCAGACGCGCTGGAGCGCCTTGGCCGGCAGACCCGTCGCGCCGGTGCGAAGCGCGACAACGAGCGCGTCGGCGATGACC
>JBGSMX010000176.1:0-11172 GCA_041739935.1 Coriobacteriia bacterium
ATCGACGGCCACCACTCGGAGCCCCAGTCGATGGCCAACCTCGATGGCCGGCATCTGGAGGGAGCCTGCTCCGACCACGAGCAGCGTCTTCAACGCCGTCCCTCGCGAGCCACGGCCTCGAGCAACTCGGCATAGCGAGGCAAGACAGCTTCCGCGGCGAACTCCTGCTCAAAGGCCCGGCGCGCGGCAACCCCCGCCCTCTCCCGCTCCAAGGGCCGATCGAGCAGGGTGGTGATGGCGGCCGCCATGGCTGCCGAGTCCCCCGGCGGCACTACGATCCCGCAGCCGGCCGCGCGGATGGTCTCTGCTGTATCACAGTCTCCGTCAACGCTTGCCACGACAGGCCGGCCGGCCGCCATGTAGGCGATGACTTTGCTGGGGACGCTGGAATACCCGTTGCCCTTCGAGAGCGTCACCACCGACACATCCGAAGCCGCCTGGACCTCACATAGCCGCTCCCGTGGCTGAAACGGCAGAAGCCGCACGTTGGCGAGTCCCCTGGCTCTCGCCGCGGCTTCCAACCCAGCCCTTCGCTGCCCATCCCCGACAAAGAGGAACAGGACCTTAGGCCTATTCACGACTGACGCCGCCACGTCGGCCATCATCTCCGCCCCTGACACGACCCCGATTGTCCCAGCGTAGAGCACCACCTGCGTCCCGTCGTCGATGCCCTGCTCCCGGCGCCAGGAGTTGACATGCGCCATCGGTCGGATCTCGTCCCGGGCGAGCCACACCGGAACGACTGCAATCTTCCCGGATGGCACTCCTTTGCGCTCAAGTTGCGTCCTGAAGCCCTCAGACAGCACTAAGACGCGTCGGGAGACGCGGTAAGTCGCTCGCTCGGCGATGCGCGCCAAGCGGACGAGGAGTGGATTCCGGAGACTCCCGTTCCTGATCGCAGTGTCCGGATAGATGTCATAGACCACAGACACGAGTCTCCGATTGGCGCCGCGCGTGCAGGACCAGGAGAGCAATGGCCCGGCGAGTGGTGGACCGTAGTTAATGACTACGTCGGCGCTGCCGCTGAGAGCTGCGGCCACCCCGATGGCGGCGGACTGCGACGCCATAACGAGGGCCCGCCTCCACACACGCGGGCTCGAAGAGACCAAGTGCCATCCGCGCACGACTGCCACGGACCCCATACTCTCCCTGACAACAGGCCGCCGGGAGTAGCCGTCCATCACCCGTCCTTGGGGGTGATGCGGGTACCCGCAGGCGACGACGACCCGGTGCCCAGTGGCAGCAAGATGCTCGGACAATTGATGAACCATTACGGCAGAGGGATGAATCTCCGGGGGGAACACCTGTGTGGTGATCAGGACTCTCAACGGAGCACGCCCCACTCTCGACTGGCGGCTGTCCGGATCTCCCTCACGGTCGCGCACCCTGTTTCGCCGCTGCGGATCGGAAGAGCCTCACGACCTCACTCGCGACCGCGTCCGACGAGTACTTCTCATTCACGAGGCGCTTGGCCCGCTCCCCCATCTCCTGCCGGAGCCCGGGCGAGGAAAGGAGCCGAGTCCACGCCGCGTCGAGGTCACTTTCCATGTCGCGCACCACGAGACCTGCGCCTGCCCGCGCCACATCTTCTTGGATGCCGACTTCTGCGGAGAGGAGCACCGGGATCCCGGCGGCCATCGCCTCGGCCGCCGCCATGCTGAAGCTCTCACGAAGGGACAGGACGGCGAGCAGATCGAAGTCCGAATACGCCTCCAATAGATCCTTGCCCTCCAACTGCCCAGTGAAGTGCACGCAGCCACTCAATCCGAGCCCACGAACAAGCTGCCGTGCTGAGTCCCCCGCATCGTCCTCTTCGCGACCCACCACGACCAGGTGCGCGTCGGGGACCGTCCCTCGTAGGCGCGAGAATGCCGTCACCATCTCGGGAATCCGCTTTTCCCGATGCAGACGACCGACAAACGCTGAGACGGGAGCGGCATCCGGAATCCCCAGTCGGCTTCGAAGCGCACCTCGCGCCGGAAGCCGCTGATAGGTCGTGTTGTCGATGCCATTCGGTATGCAGACCAGCTGTGGGCCAAGATTCCATGGAGCGGTTTCGCGCACCTCCCTTTCACTTGTGCAGTGCACAGCCGCAGCCCTACGCAGGCGGTCGCGCTCAACCAGCCGGAGGTAAACGCGTTTTCGGAGGGCCGAGTGCCCCATTGCGACCCGCATGAAGCTGCCTCGCGGGGATACGACATAAGGCACTCCCGCGCGCTGCGCAGCGCGCGTCGCCGGGATTAGCGGGTATGTCCAAGTCGCGCAGATGTAGACCCCATCTGCCCGTTGCACCTCCCTCGCGCATTCACGGCCGAGCGCGGGCGCGTAGAAGTACCGGCCCGGGAAACCCTTTCGCCTCCGTAGGTACTTTACGGTCACACCATCGATCACCTGAGGCACGTCGACCGGAACATCGAGACTCCCACGACCGTTCGCGTCGGTAGTCAGCACAGCTACGTCGCACCCCTGGCGAACCAGGGCCTCGCAGAGGACTGGGATGCTTCGGCTAGGTCCACCATAGACATAGGCCGGTTTGTAATAGCATGTTACGAATAGCAGGCGCATCCGGCAGTCAGCTCACGCCCAGCGCAGCGGCAAGGCGCTGACGAAAGTGCGGGAAAAGGTACATCGATCGCACCAGCGCGCTGCCCGTTCTCCCCAACGTTTCTGCCCGGTCTGGATCACCCAGTAGTTCGACGAGCCTGTCAGCCACCTCGTCGGCTGATCCAGCGTCATTGACCAACAAGCCGCTGACCCCATCACGGACTATGCCGGGTGTCGCGTGCGAGTTCGCTCCGAGGCAAGCCTTGCCGCGACTCATCGCTTCAAGGTAGGTGAGGCCAAAGCCCTCACCCACGCTGGGCATGGCGAACACCGCACACGTCTCATAGAGTTCATCCAGGAGCTCGTGGCTCACAAGGCCGGGCATGAAGACAGCTTCTGCGTCCGCGGGCTCGAGCGAGGAGGCCAGCGCCATCACACGGCCGAAGTCCTCGCCAGCCCCCGCGAGCACCAATTGGGCTCCCGGGAGCCTTCGCCGCACAGACGGCAGGGCGCGCAGCAGCACAGCTTGGCCCTTGTCCCTCGCCCCAAGCACCATCCGGCCAACATGGAGGATCACTTGGGCGCCCAGCTCGCGTGCGCGCCCAGTTATGGATGGAAGGGGCCTGCGCTCAGCTGTAGCCCGCTTTCCTGGGTCGCGAGGTTCGCTTCCGGGTGGCAAGGCGAGTTCACAGAGGCGGACTGCGAGCCGCGGGTAGCGCGCGAGGACGGAGTCTCGGGTGTACGGAGAGATTGCGAGCCTCCTCGACGCCCCAAGAAGGCCCAGCTTCCCGCGCAGGCTGGGCAAGGGGTGAAACACCTCAAGTCCGTAGAGCCAGACCGTGTATCTCGCCAGCCCGAGCCACGCCAACGGAGCGATACTCGCCGCGATGTTCACGTGGTCGACGATCACCTCGTCGTATCGCGAGCGGAGGAGAGCGACCCAGGCCGCAACCACGAATCGCAGCTTGCTGCCAGAGAAGCCCCTGAGCATCTGTAGGCCCTGTACCCCGTTGCCTTCCGTGGCCTGATGCGGTGTTGCGAGAGCCAAGACGTCTAGTTCGAGGCCGAGGTCCGTTAGCGCTTGGGCTGTCATCTGGGCCACGGTTGCTATGCCGCCAACTGGGGCGCCAAGGCCGTTCACGAGCATCAGCGCTCTGCGGGCCATCATCCGCCAGCCGTGCCGCGGCCCTGTTGACTCTCTTCATATTGCCGACGGACTCGGCCGTCGCCAAGGGCCGGTGTGAGTAATACAGTGCTAGCGAGCAGGAACACAACAAGACGCTGCACCAGTGCGACCGTCATACTCGTGAAGGGCGATTCAAAGTCGACGAATGTGGGTAGTAGCGCCAAGAGCAGGAACCCGAGTCCCGCAGACCCCAGCTTGCGAAGCAGGGCACCTAGGATCATGCCGTGAAGGAGCCCCACCATGGCCACACCTGTCCAGCCGAAGATCATGTAGCCTTCGCCAAAGAGCGTCACCGCCGCTGAGCTTGACGTCTGGGGTGCCGCATTGAGGTAGTCGATTGCGAACCGATTCCCTGCAGAAGCAACGGGCTTTCCGACCCATATGGCCCTCGGGACCACGTACGCTGGGATGGCAAGGAACTCCCGAAGCCCCAGAAAGGGAAACACGTTCGGGGTCTTCATGATGATCGCGCCAGGTGTGTGCGCGATCATGCCTTGCCGGAACAAGAAACGGTCGACTGTGGCGTCCCAGTTCGCCTTCGCGCCCGCCGCCCATGAATCCGCAGCTGCGCTTTGAGTCGTAGTAACTACAGCGCCGAGGTTTCGTGTGTCGTACGCTCCGCTGTCTACATGTAGGCGGATCGTCTCAGCCATCGAAACCGCAACCACCCCGACGAGACCAAACAGAACGGCAGCTGGGATGAGTCGCGCCGGACGGAGGCCGGCGTCTAGCGCGGCGAGTAACACCGTCACACTAGCCCAGAAGACAGGCTTCATGAAGCCTGAGCCGAGGCCCAACAGAATCTGACCACAGGCCAGAACGGCCAAGGGGTAGAGAGGCCATTGACGCCTGAAGGCTCGGGCGGCCGCCAAACAGAGGACTAGGATGCCGATATCCTGGAAGTAGATGACCCACTGTTGGAAGACTCCGAACTCCCCCAACTCTCCAGGAAGGGCTCCATAGGCGATACCGCCGGTCTGAATACGAGCCACAGACGCGGCCACAACTGCTGCGTACACGCAAAGTGCCCACGCTGGAGAGCCTCGCTTCCGCCCAAGAGCCCTCAGCCGGGTACCCGCTGGCCCAACCCGAAGGCCGACCGCGTATCCGAACCAGAGTGCAGTAGCCATCAGCAGAACCGCCAGCACGCCAAACGCTGAATAGCCCAGCTCCAGGCCGGCGATGGCGTCTCTGCCATGCAAGATATCGCCGTCGGCAAAGCTGATCGCTGCAGGGACGACGAGCGCGATGTTGAGCCACAGCGCCAAGAGCACCGGCGGGTGGAGCCATAACGAGCGCACCCCCTCCACTCGGGGGACGGCCCTTGCACACGCAATCGAACACCCCGCCAAGGCCGCGAGGGCTACTCCTGCGATCATGCGACTTGATCGGTCGTCAAGCCCCTCCGGCGGCACCAGACTCCACAGAAGCGCCGTCACTGTTGCGGCAACCACGAGGAGGCTGCCGCTCACCAACATCAGACGCCTCGCCGGCTCAGGCGTCTCTCCTTGAAGCCTGATCCTCGCGGCCAACACCTACGTCCTCACCTGGTGCAACAGCTGAGATAGACAGAGGTGCCCCCGTGGATCACTGCAGTTGAAGGCCGCGCGCGGAGTGGCGAGGAGCTCATCTACCCTATAGAACACCATGTCATCGCCCCCGAAGGCGGCCATCTCACGGCTCTCCTGAAGGAGCCCCCAGCTCCTCCGTCGCCTCGACAACCATGAACTGGCCGCGGGGATGCGTCCAATACCTCCGCATGGAATGCCCATCTCGCTCAGAGTGACGGACACTTCGCCGCTCGTCAGAAATGACTCACTTGTGCTCTCCAAGAGTGGACCGCCCAAGAACCGTGCCCGCACGGGTCTGCGGCAGAGGCTGGGGATCGGCCCTGGAGGCCCCCAGAAGAGCGCCGTCAGCTTTGCGGCCGAAGGCCGGCGTTTCAAGAGCGCCGTCGTGCCGATCGTCGTTCCTGGGGCCTTGGCGTGCGCCACAGCGGCGGGTCACTTCTGACGAGCAGACCCGGGTCATTTCTGCGTAGCGCCGAAGGCACAACTTCACGGGCGTCTTCGACGCCCTCATCCCGCACCGATGTTCCCTGCCGAACGTGCAACCTCGGGTGCGCCTGCAAAGCGCTTGAAGTCGCCCTTGCCTCTTCACAAGAGGGAGCATACCTGAGACAGGCCTGCGCAGCCCAGACAGGCCGGCCGACCCCTCCAGCG
The DNA here is from genome assembly GCA_041739935.1 of Coriobacteriia bacterium. Lineage (GTDB taxonomy): Bacteria > Actinomycetota > Coriobacteriia > Anaerosomatales > JAGXFU01 > JBGSMX01. The sequence goes on from JBGSMX010000176.1 coordinate 5,953, forward strand.
GGTATCGTCCCGCTGAGCCGGCACTGTCGGGCGGTCTGGTAGACTCCGCCCGTACTTGTATGCCACGCTCTCGTACCTTTGCCGCCAACGTCGCACTCACGACTGGCGCGAATTTGGCTTTGGCGGTCATCGCGTTGATGTCCGGCAGCTTGGCTGCCAGGCTCTTGGGGCCGGGGGGACGCGGGGAGTTGGCCGCCATCCAAACCTGGGCGGCCCTTTTCGCCTTGGCTGGCGCACTCGGCCTGCCTGACGCAGTCGTGTACTTCTCGAGTCGCGATCCGCGGCATGCTGGGCGATATCTGGCCACGGCCACTGGATTGGCGGTGTTGGCCGCCATCCCGCTTGGAGCGATCGGCTACTATGCGCTTCCTGCACTCCTTGCTGCTCAGTCGCCTGGCACTCTCGCGGCGGCCCGCTGGTACCTCATCCTCTTCCTCTTCCTACAGGCCACTCAAGGCATGCTCCTCCACCCGCTTCGCGGGCTGGGCGACTTCACCTCTCTCAATCTGGTTCGGCTGTGCAACTCGACGGGCTGGCTCGCAGCCATACTCCTGATTGGCCTCACTGGCCACGCGTCGGCGGGACGTCTGGCGGCAGGGTACATTCTGTCTTTAACGCTGACTGCGGCGCCGGCGGTGTTCATCGTGGCCCGCAGTGTCGCCGGGCCGTTCCGCCCAAGAATCGCGCTATGCTCGCGGATGCTTGCGTATGGGGCCCCGTTGGCGCTAACCAGCATCCCGCAGCTTCTCAACCTCCGCTTGGATCAACTGGCGATGGCCACCTTCATGCCTGCAACGCAGTTGGGTTACTACGTCGCAGCCGTGGCGTGGAGTGGGGCAGTGGCGCCGTTGTTGAGTGGTGTCGGAATCGTCCTCCTGCCGCGCGTGGCATCAGGCGTCTCCGACGCAGCCAGGATAGCCGATATTGCTGCTGTGGCGCGGGTTGGTACGATACCGATCGCCTTAGTGACCTTACTCCAAGTCGCAGCGACTCCGCTGGCCATTCCAATGCTGTTCGGGGCGCGCTTTGCCCCGGCCATATCCACGGCCTGGATATTGTCGATTGCGGGAGCCGCGCTAGCCTTCGCTATGCTCCTGGAGGACGGTGCCCGCGGCCTTGGGCTTCCCGGGCTTGTGCTGCGTTCGGAGTTGGCAGGGCTCGTTGTGACTGTGGTGTGCCTCGGCATCCTCCTTCGGCCGTACGGCATCATTGGCGCTGCACTAGCGTCGCTGGCCGGGTACTCGACGATCGCTCTCAGCGTTCTGCTATCTCTGAGCCGTCGCTATCAGCGCCCGCTTACGTGCTTTCTGCGGCCTGGGCGCGAAGACCTTGCTGCACTAGCTCGCCAGTCACGGCTCGTCCTGGCGTCGTCCGGCTTGGTGGGGAGGGTCTACGGCAAGCGTAGCCAGAGGGAAGCCCCTGGGGGCGAAGAACACCACGATTCCGGAGACGACACTCAGGCTAGGTAGATGCGCATCCTCTTGGTCGGCAACTGCGAGCCAACCCATGTTGGCGGCATTCTCTTGAGGGCCTTCACCGGCCTAGGCCATGACTGCAAGGTGTTCGACGAGAGCCCGTACTTTGCAGCACTCGCGAAGTCGCGGCTGCAGCGGCTTGCATTCCACGCACTCGGACGTCCTCTCACCGCCCCGCGCCTGAATGCCGACTTGGCCGCTGCCGCACGTCGGATGCGGCCTCAAATTGTCTTGGTAATCAAGGGTGCGCACTTCTCTGCCCTTACCCTCCGCCAGATCCGGGAAGGCACGGGAGCCATTCTCGTAAACTATGCCACGGATGACCCCTTTAGCCCTGTCAGCGGGAATCCGACTTTGCGAGGCGCCATTCGCGAATACTCCCTGTACGCCTGCACGAAGCGGGCAATAATCGACGATGTCCGACGCGCGGGCTCCGACAACGCCGTGTTCGTCCCGTTCGCGTACGATCCGCTCTCGCACTTCCCGGAGTTTCCCTCCGACCCCGCAGAAGTGCGCCGCTTCACGAGTGATGTGGTCTTTGTCGGGGCAGCTGATCAGGATCGCGCTGGTACCTTTCGCCGACTTCTCGATGGCACGAAGGTCGAACTGCGTCTCTATGGCGGCCGCTGGCACTCCGAGCCAAGTCTTCGCCCGCTCCACCGAGGCATGGTGTTGGCTCGCGACTACCGCTTGGCTTGCAGCGGCGCCAAGATAGCTTTGGGGTTCGTGCGGCACAGCAACCGCGACGGACACTCGATGCGTACTTTCGAATTGCCGGCCTGCGGAGCCTTCATGCTGGCCGAGCGCACCAGCGAGTTGGCGGAGTTCTTGGAGGAAGGCCGCGAAGTGGCCGCATTTGGATGCGATGACGAACTGCGTGAGAAGGTCGACTACTACTTGAGGCATGAGTCGGAGCGCCGCTCCATCGCTGCGGCGGGCCACACTCGCATCACGCAAGGGAGCCATACCTATGGCGACCGGGCGGGCATGCTGCTGCGCCTGGCAGGCGCGTAGTAACTCTGTATGGTGGACGCCAACCTCAGGTGGGCCTGCCATCCCCGACGACATAGCCACACGTGGCTGTCAACTGCGCTCGCGGGGGATGTGCTAGATGAATGATTCTGGGGGCCTGGCGTCGCAGCCGCCAACACGCGGGCGCACTCTAAGAGTTCTCCACGTCGCGCCGGCCGCCGTCATTCGGGCAAACCGTGCGCTCGATCAAGCGTTGGCGACGGATTGCGGTCACGATGTCACACTGGTCGTGCCGCGTTCCTACGCAGTGAGAAACGGGGTCGTAGTCGCAGAGGCCGCAGCGTCCGGGACATCCTATCGCCTTGTGCTGCTAGACAGGACGCGCGCCCATGCTCGCGCAGCGACTTGGCACGGGCTCGGCGATCTGGTTCGTAAGGTGCAGCCCGAGATCATCCTCTCGGATCAGGATCCTGCCACGGCCGAGGGTCTGCAACTCAAGATGGCCACTCGGTCCCAGCGGGTACCCATCGTCTTCTGCAACGTCGAAAACGTCGATAGAGACTATCTGGACGAGGCACGACACGCACTAAGGCGGCTTCGTGTCGCAAGGGCGGCGCTGTCAGCCGCGGTGGGCGTCTTCGTCAGATTGGCCTACGCGTGGCGTGACATTGGCATGTGGTCGATGAATCTGGGCGGGCTTGAAATCGTGAAGCATCGCCGGATGTTCCGAGGCCCAGTCGTTCACGCCCCTCTCGGGATCGACGCGGCCGTCTTCAGACCAGACCGCAATCAGAGCCAGCGGCAGGAACTTGGCCTGGTCGACCCAACCTTTGGGCAGTTTGGGAGGCTGACTCCAGAGAAGGGAATCCTGCACCTCCTGGAGGCTGCCAGTCGATTGAGACATCGATACCGCTTCCAGATTCTCATCGATTCGATGCGCGAGCACGACAGTGCGGTGTTTGCGCAACAGGTCTCAGCGAGTGCGGGTGCCTTCGGGCTAGCCGACCGAGTAGTCCGTTTCACCGCGGCACACGAGGAGATGCCACGCTATTACAACTCGATCGATTGCCTAGTTGCTCCGAGCTACCCCAGCCAGAAATACACCGAGCAATACGGGCGGGTCGTAGCCGAGGCCATGGGCTGTGGGGTGCCGGTAGTGGTTTCGGACTGCGGCCATCTGCCCGACCTAGTGGGGCCTTTCGGGGAGGTATTCCCCGCGGGCGACGTTGCGCGTCTGGCTGACTGCCTCGGGCGGTTCTTGTCGGACCCGGGGGCGTACCGTGGTCGCGCCGAACTGGCACACCAATATTTCCTCGAACGGCTGAGTAGCACCGCCCAGGCGGCTGTACTCACTGCGCTGTTCATGGAGTTGCTCGACAGGCGACGTGCGGCCTGATAGAACGATACCCATGATGACGACACCGGCGACTATTCTCGTGACCGGAGGAACTGGCTTTCTCGGCCGGCATCTGGGAAAGCGGCTCAAGTCCGAAGGCAACAGAGTTGTTCTTGGCGCTCGGAACAACAAGCAGAATCTGGAGGCCAGCCGTTTCTCGGGTTGCGACGCCATCCCGCTGGACGTGAACAGCATCGAGTCAGTGCGAGATGCGGTCAATTCCGTTCGTCCTGACGTGATCATCCACGCAGCCGCCACGAAGTTTGTGGACCTTGCGGAGCGACAGCCGCTTGAGTGTGTCGATGTCAATGTAGTCGGGTCACAGAATGTCGCACGCGTGGCGATAGACCGGGGCATTCAGGCGGTCTTGGGGATCTCAACGGACAAGGCCAGCCCACCGGTCCGGAATCTGTATGGGCTCTCCAAGGCTACCATGGAGCGGGTGTTCTGCTACCTCGACCGCGATCCCGGGACCCAATTCGCCTGCGTCCGGTACGGCAACGTTGCCTGGTCTACTGGGTCAGTCCTGCCACTGTGGACACGGATGCTGAAGGAGAAGGGCGTCATCGGAACGACCGGCCCGCATATGCGGCGCTTCTTCTTCACCGTGAACGAGGCGGTACAGCTTGTGTTGACCGCTCTTGAAAACATGGCGTCCATCCACGGTCGCGTTTTGGGCCGCGAGATGAAGTCAGCTCTGATCGGCGACATCCTGAGGGTCTGGCGCAAGCACCACGGCATTCGGTATGAAACCATCGAAGGCCGGCCCGGCGAGCGACTGGACGAGTTCCTCGTTGGCGAGCAGGAGTTGCCCTTTACGGAGACCTGCATATACAACGGCGTCACGCATTTCATAATCGGATTCAACCGGCCAGTGGCCTCGCCTCTCTGTCAGCAGCTCTCCAGCAAGAACGCCCCGCCCTTGACGGAGGACGAGATCCTTCATCTCATCGAGAACCAACCTCCTGGGATGGTGTGATGGGCTCCTTCCGGCATGCCGTGATCCTCGCCGCTGGGCGGGGTACGAGGATGTACCCTCTGACCGATCTAGTGCCGAAACCTATGGCCCCTTTCCGTGGAGGGTCGCTCATCAGCCACGGAATCGCCTCTCTTAAGCGACAGGATGTGCAGATCCACATCACGGTCGGCTACAAGCGGGCAGTCCTGGCTCAGCACGTGATTGAGCTGGGAGTCGATTCAGTGCTCAACACCGAAGGGCACACGAACGCTTGGTTTCGAGCTACTGTCAAGTGTTGTGGATCGGCCACGCATGATCAGGCGGCCTTCCCCTTCCGTTCCTTGCCTTTGATCTCCCGTTCCTGACGAACGCCGTCGACGAACTTCACGCCTGCGCGGACCTGTGCGAGGAGTTCCGCG
>JBGSMX010000178.1:0-3708 GCA_041739935.1 Coriobacteriia bacterium
CCCAGATCGTCCTGAATCTCCCGATCTTCTTGCAGGAGATGGTTCTGGCGGTGTGGCTGATCGTCAAGGGCTTCAGCCCATCCGCGCTCGCTTCCCTCAAGGGCTCAGAATGAGGGCAGCCGTCTGCACCCGCTACGGTCCACCCGAGGTCCTGCGGCTCGAGGAGCTCGCGACCCCCGCTCCCCGGAAGAACGAGGTGCGCATACGCATCCGGGCGACCGCTGTGACGTCGAGCGACACCTACGTCCGTGGCCTCAGACTGTCTCCTGTGTACCGGGTGATGGCGCGACTCGCGCTCGGCTGGAACGGGCCGAGGCAGCCGGTGCTGGGCATGGTGCTGTCCGGGGAAGTGGACTCACTCGGGCCGGACGCCGAGTTGTTCCAGGTGGGCGACCGCGTATTCGGCTTCAATCGACATCGCTTCGGGACCTACGCGCAGTATGCATGCTGGCCTGAGGACGGGCTCCTAGCCTCACGGCCGGCCAACCTCACCGACGAGGAGGCGGCAGCTATCCCCTATGGTGGGCTCCTGGCTCTGAGCTGCCTGCGCAAGGCCGGCGTTCGCAGTGGACAAAGCATCCTCGTGTTCGGGGCATCCGGGGCGGTGGGCACATCCGCCGTCCAACTTGCCAGGCATCTCGGCGCTGAGGTGACGGGTGTCTGCAGCGCCGCGAACGCGGAGCTTGTAACGTCTCTGGGTGCAGCGAGAGCAATCGACTACTCCGTCGAGGACTTCACCGATGGGACGGAGCGCTACGACGTGATCCTTGACGCCGTGGGCAGGCGGAAGAGCGCCGCAGCCCTCCGGAACTGCCGGCAGGTGCTGGCCCCCGACGGAACCTGCATTTCGGTAGACGACGGGACACCGGATCTTCGTCGTGAGGATCTGGTGTTGCTCGGCGAGCTGGCTGCTAAGGGCGAGATCCGGCCCGTGATCGACCGCGCCTATCCCCTGGACGACATCGTCGAGGCGCACAGGTACGTGGATCTCGGGCACAAACGCGGCAACGTGATCATCGCCGTGGCATAGCGCTCGGCAAGATCACGTCAGACAATGACCTGAAGCGGACGCGCTAGCTGTATAATCCTGTCAACGCGTGAGCTACGCTCGTTCCACACACGTGAGGCCGAACAAGGGAGGCTCTGTGCTCGACGGCGACAGTGCGCCGAACTCGGCTGAGGCGCTCATGCCTTTGGTGGCGGACGGGCGTATTCCGCCGCGACGAGTGTGGGGCATGCTGGCACTGCGTTCTGCGCTGACGTTCTCCCTGCTGCTCGCCCTTGCCGTGGCGTTTGCCCTGGTCGGTCGCGACGGCGCCGTGGCGGCGTCGGCCGCGTGGTGGCTGTGGTTCGTTACCGCGGCCAACATCGCCTGCATCGTTCTCATGGCCCGGTTCGGACGGCTCGAGGGTCTACGCCTCCGCGACATTTTCTTCGCCAGCAGAGCCACCTGGAAGGGCGACCTGCTGTGGGCGGTCATTTTCTCGGCAGGCACCGCCTTGTTCGCGATGTTGCCCGGCACGTATCTCGCCTCGGCGCTGTGGGGGGATGCCACCTATCCCAATGGGCTGTTGTTCCAGGCGCTGCCGCTGCTTGCGGTCTATCCCCTCTTCCTCCTGATGCCGGTCACGCAAGCGTTGGCGGAACTCCCGACCTACTGGGGTTACGTCGCACCACGGCTTCGCGCATTCGGGATGGGCCGATGGCTGGTGATCTGCATCGTCGGGTCCACACTGTCATTGCAGCATATGTTCTTCGCCTTCCAGCTCGACTGGCGCTACGACCTCTGGTTGGCAGTGAAGTTCCTGCCGTTCGCCCTGTGGACGGGGTTCATCGTCGATCGTCGCCCGACGGCTCTGCCGTACCTGATGGGTTTGCACTTCTTGATCGACGCGAGTCTGCCCGTTCTTCTGTTGTTGTCATCGAAGGGCGTGCCGCTGTCCTGACCAGGCGTGGACGGGAAGCGGGCCAAGCAGGCGCATCGAGCAGAACGTGCCGAGGTAGAATCAATATGCAGGAGCTCGGCGTCTGCTCAAGCCGTAACACGATTCGTTAGCCGTATCAGGAGCGTGAGGAAGTCGCAGCCCGACACTCGATCGTCCGTGCGCGCGCTCACGCTGCTGAACCCCCGCCTGCGGTACCACCGTGCCTCGATCGAGCAACCCGAGTACATCCCGCCCTCCGGCGGTGCAGTAATCGTAAGCAACCACGGCCGGCTCGACTTCGATTCATTTCTCCTGCTTCGGCTGCTGCTGAAATCACGCGGCCGGCTGGCGCGACTCATGGCGGATCACATGTGGTTCAAGCTGCCGATCACGCCCGGGATCTTCACGACCGCAGGTGCGGTCGACGGCACGCGAGAGAATGCGCTTCGCCTGCTCGCACAGGGTGAACTCGTGCTCACCTACCCCGGCGGGGTGCGCGAGATCTTCGGCGGGCGCTTCGGCTACGAGCATCTGGACTGGGAAGGACGGCACGGGTTTGCGCTCGTCGCCATCCGTGCAGGTGTGCCGGTCATCCCGGTCGTCGGTGTGGGCGTCAACAACGGGCTGGTCTTTCTCACCAGTGGACGGATACTCGGGGCACTGACGTTTCGCGGCGTGTTTCGACTCGGGGCAGGGTATGCCGACTATCGCAACCCGCTGGCAATCGGCCTGCTGCCGCTGCCACTTCCCATGTCACTGGTCGTCGCACTTCCGCTTCCATGCAGACTCACCTACATCGTTGGAGAGCCTCTCTCACCGCCGCAACCACTTCCCGGCGAGTCAGAGCAGCAGCTGGCGGCTCGGTTCGCAGCCGAAACGGCGACGGCGATGCGGGCATTGATCAGCAGACATGGCACAGCGGGCTGAATAGCCAGCTGGCGCTTCCAGCCGACCCCCGCACGCGTTAGGCTGAGGATGCGGCCGCTCGTTCGCGGCTGAAGCGCAAGAACGTCACACAAAGTCGGGCGTTTCGAGATTGAGGGCGGAAGACGATGGCGAAGGTGCTTGTGGCCTATGCGAGCAAATATGGCTCAACCGGCGAAGTGGCAGAGGCGATCGCAGTTGCGCTTCGCAAGCGCGGACTTGATGCCGTCGCCCAGCCGGTCGAGTCGGTCAAGGATCTCGACGGGTTCTCGGCAGTTGTGCTTGGCGTCGCCCTGTACTTCTTCAGATGGCGCGGATCGGCCCACAAGTTCTTGAAGCTTCATCGCCGGACTCTCGAGGGGCTGCCGGTCGCCGTGTTCGGGATGGGCCCGATCGAGGACACGCCTGAGCAGTACGCGGGCGCACGCGAGCATCTGGACAAGGGACTCGCCAAACACGCCTGGCTCGCACCCGTCTCCGTCGCCGTCTTTGGCGGACGCCTGGCTCCCGAACTTCTACGCTTCCCTGACAACAACCCGGCGATGCGCCAGATGGGCTCGCTCGACCTGCGCGACTGGGATGCAATCGCGCAGTGGGCTGACGGCCTGACTGAGAAGCTGTAAGGCGCGGCAATGTAAGGCGCGTGAGGCACGAACCGCCGTTCCTCAGCAGTGCTAGACGCGGCGTTGTAGCGCACCGCTAAGCAATCGAGTGTGCTAGCGTCACACCTACCGCACGCCAGGAGAGAGCGCCAAGAGGACTTCACCAGAAGGGGGCGCACGCTACGACGTGATCTTGGACAACGTCGCCAGCCACTCGCTGTCGGCCACGCGCCGCGTGCTCACGCCCGACGGGCTCC
>JBGSMX010000214.1:0-3015 GCA_041739935.1 Coriobacteriia bacterium
CCGTTAGTCGGCGTCCTCGTCCCGTCCCAGGGCCTTGGCTGCCGCTGCAGCACGGCGCTCAAGCGCGTCAACGCGCCCCTGCAGTGTCGCGAACGCCTCGCTGTCGCCTGCAAGTGCGACTCCGCCGGCCGTGACCGGAGACACCGCACGAGTCTCGCGATCGCGCACGAACCGCGCATACCCGAGCGCGAACGTGATCACGAGTGCGAACGACATCACCGCGAAGCGCGCGACCGAGCTGCCGCCCGCGATGACCCATCCAACGCCGTAGATCATCGTGAACAGGCCGCCCAGCAACAGTCCGTTGCTGATGATACGCAGCTGCTCGGATCTGATGAGCGAAACACCCATGACGAGCGTGGCGAACAGGATCAGGATGATGCTCGTGTTGCGCGACCACGCCTCATCGGCGAGCTGCTGCTCCTCTTCGGCGGCGTCGATCTGCGTACGCAGGTCCTCAAGCTTTCGCTTGTCGGCCGCAGAGAGATTCCCGTCCTGGTCGCGCGACATCTCTATGTCACTTTGCTGCTGGTAGAGCTCTTCGACTTCGCTGTTCACATCTTGCATGGGCGAGGGGTAGAACGTGTTCACACCCACGCCGATGAACGCGACCACCATCATGCCCAGGAAGAACGAGAAGATCACCTGCAGCGCGTTATGTTGCCTGTCGATTGCCATGATGCGCCTCCCTATCCAGTGGTGCGATCCACGCATCGGGCCCGCACCGGTCGGCTAGCGCCGGCCACGTTCCCGGTAGAGTTCGAGTCCGGTATCAAGCCTCACCTATTTGACGCTCGGGGGGGAGCGTCAGTTCCTTCACCTACCAGATACCCCACGACCGAGCGGGCGAACGCCTCGAAATCGCCCAGGTGGGCTTCATACCCAAGCAGGCGCGCCGGATCCACGCTCGCATACTCGTGAGCGAGCACGTTGCGAAAGCCAGCCATGCCCAGGAGCCCGGGAACTTGATCGGACGCGACTATCCCCTGTCCTTCGAGCTCCTCGATGATCTCACGGTACGTGGGCGGGACCGCGCATCCGGACATGCGCAGAAGCATCGCGGAGATATCGAGGGCGTCCTGGATTGCAACATACAAAGCTCGTTCGAGGGCCAGCATGCTGTCCGACGGCTCGCCCAACCCATCGCCCGGCTCCCCCGCGATCGCAGCGAACAAGCGGGCGGCCCGATTCACCATTGCGACCATGCGCTCGAGCCGATCGAAGACGCGCACGCTATCCGCTGAAGAAGCCACCCGTTGCGATCCTCTCGCGAAGTGCATCGTTTCGGGCCCGGGTCGCCGGTCGGTCGGCCTCGTAAAGGTCGCGGATTCGGGCCTCGAAAGCGGCCCGGTCCGCGCGATGTCCTCCCGCGACCGGAATCCCTTCGAGCATCGCGGCGTGGGCAACCTGGACCGGAGCATCGTTGAGAATCACCACGTCCACCTCGTTGGTGCCAAACACCGTACCGATTCGGCCAGCCAGGTCCGCTTGCGTGCTCCAACGGTCAGTCGCGCTCAATTCGTCGGGCAGCAGAACTGCGACGTCGATGTCACTAGCCGGGCCAGCCTCGCCGCTGGCCACGCTTCCGAACAGGTATGCAGCGACGACGTCGCTCCGTGCCGAGAAGAACGCCGCGAGCAGATCAGCCGCTCGCGGACGCGCTGCGTACGCTACTCGCTCTTCTGCGACGTGTGAGGCGCCGGCCGAAGGCTGTTCGTGCGCCAGCCTGTCCAGTGCTGCAGCCCGCAGGAATCCGGAGCGGGTGAGGTGCTCTGCCGCCGCCGCTTCATCGATGCGCGCGAGCAAGTCCGGGGACACGGTGATGTTGATGCGTTGCGTCATGCGAGCAGAATAACACACGCCGTGTGTATAGCGTATGTATAACCGTCCGAGGCCGCCACGCAAAAGGAGCCGCCCCCATCGGGGACGGCTCCTGTGCGATTCATGCGCGTATGGCTCGCGTATGGCTCGTGCGAGGCTCGCGCAAGTTGCGCTCTACTCTTCGACCAGGGCCGCCTCGCCGGTGTTCGCGTCGACTCTGATCGTGCTGGTGGTCGCGCCGCTCTCACCCGGATCGAAATACACGTACCAGGTGAACACCTCGGCAGTCGCGGTCTCCGCCATGGACGCGGGCAGGTAGGTCTGCAGGCCCATATAATAGGCGGTCGGGTCGCCCGTCGCGCCGCTGATTTCCAGGGCGCTGTCGTAGGCCTCGTCGCTGTCGATGAGCCAGTCATCGAGGCCCGGGACAAGCGTCCACTCCTCAGCGGCAAGACCGGCGGTGCCGTACTCGGCGGCTGACATGACCAGACCGTCGGTGACGTAGACCAGGTAGGTCGCGTCGGTCGCCGGCGAGCCGAACAGGTAGGCCCAGACCGGCGTCGCGGTGGGCGTGGTGCCCTCGGCGGTCTGAACGACCAGGAGCTTCGCATCGGGGGCTATCGTCGAGAGCGCCGAGCGGGCCGCCTCGATACCACCGATCGCGGTACTGCTGGTCTCGGTCGCTTCCGGCTCCTTGTCGCCGGTGCACCCGGTGACGATCATCGCCAGGGCGAAGGCAAACGTCAGCGCCCAGATGATCTTGGCGAGACGCTTGGTTCGTGCGTCAGACATGGTTGCTCACTCTCGTCGTGGACACTCACTGTCCATTTTGTGTCCTGCCGATAGTACGCTTCTCGGCACGGATTGGCATCAACCCGCAAGAGTACTCACAGATACTCCACACGGGTCGCCGAACGTACCCTGCGAGACAGGGCGGTCGATTCTCGATGTGATGGCGGTCAGTGCCGCGCCGGTCAGGCGGTCCCTTCTGCAGGCTCGCCCGGATCTTGCGCAGCGAGCTCATCTCCCGGGTCCGCCGTTGGCGACGCGCCGAGAAGCTCCACGGCGAGCAGCCAGACAAGGTACCCGCCCGCAAGCCACAGGATCGACGCGACAGTCCTGGGAGCCGGAAGCGCGAGCAGAACCAGCACGGCGAGCACGACTCCGGCGGTGCGCAGCCCGACCTTACGCGCC
>JBGSMX010000084.1:0-3957 GCA_041739935.1 Coriobacteriia bacterium
GGCTACTGGGCCGAGGTCGCCGGGGCGCGAGTGCTGGCGAGCGCGTTCATCGGTGCCGTCGGCGTCAACGATCCCGACGCGCAGATTGCGAGCGATGCGTCGCTGATCGCTCAGAGCCAGGCGTGGGCGGGTCCTGATGGCTCGTGGAGCCTGGCCGAGCGCGGACTCGGATTTGCCGCTACAGCCAGCCGTACCGCGAATGCGGTCTTCGACGGCATCACCGTCGCCTCCCAGGACATCACTTTGTCCTCGGCACGGGGCGATGTCCCTGTCACCATCGATAACGCATCGGATAAGACGCTGCTGCTCCGGGTCGTGACGTCGGCGACCGGCATCGCACTGCCTCCCACGCCCGGCCCGGCCGTCACGGTTCGACCGCAGGAGAACTTCCTCACGGTCCCTGTCGACCTGCAGTCCTCGCTATCCGGACGGCTGCATGTAGAGGTGTACGCCGGGGATGTCCTGATCGACGACACGTTCGTCACGGTTCGCGCATCGTATCTCGACCGCCTCGCGGTCGTGGGCGGCATCGCTGTCGTGCTGGTAGGGTTGTTGCTGTTCATACGGCGCCGCGCACGAAACGCCGATACTGCTGGTACCATTCAAGACGCCGATAGGTGATTTGAGGCCACAAGAAGGACCGCCCCATGAAGAAGCTACTCACCATCGTGCTCGTGGTCGGTCTTGTGGCGACGTTCGTCAACGACATCGGACGCTACGCCAAGACGCGATACGACCTGAGCACCATCGCGCTGCAAACCGCTGACTCCCTGGTGAGCGAGAAGGACACGCCCCGAGACACGAACGCGAGGGCAGCCGCTCAGTTCGCTGCCGAGGAAGGTGCGACCGTCTATCTGTTCGACCAGGACGACACCGGAGTCTCGGTTTGGGTCCAGATGCCCGTCGAGGGTACGTGGGTGCTCAGCCCGGCAATGGGGCTGGTTTCGGGCGAGGGAATCGACGCGCCGTTCTATTTGCAGGACGAGGACACAGCGTTCTTCCGGTGATGGCGACCATACCGCTGCGGCCGGAATAGACTGGGGGAACCATGCGCACCGTCGTTCTCGATACGAATGTCCTACTCGCCGATCCCGGCGTGGTATTTGAGTTTCCCGATGCGGAGATCATCTTGCCCGAAACGGTCCTGGGTGAACTCGACAAGCTGAAGACGTCGCGGGTGGACCCGGACTTGAGGTTTCGTGGACGCGAGGTGAGCCGAATCCTGTTCGAGCTCTCCGAGCAGGGCAGCCTGGTCGACGGCGTCGACCTGCCCGACGGCGGCACCCTGCGGGTCGTGCCGTTCGACTCGGAAGGCGAACTGCCCGAGAACTTCTCGGCAAGAAACGCCGATGACCGGATTCTCGCCGTCGCGCTTCAGGCGTGCGCGTCGGGCTGCGACGGCCTCACGGTAATCACCAACGATCTCAACATGCTGCTCAAGGCGCAGGCCCTGGGCCTGAGTGTCGAGCGGCATAGCGACGGAGTCGAAGGAAGCTTCGGACGGCGCTATATCATCAGGCCGTTCCAACGCTACAAGGTCCCGCTCACCATCTTGTCGGTGGCATTCGCGGTGTTCGCAGCCATCGTCTTTCTGGTGCTGCGCGTGACTCCGAACGCGAGCACGGCGGACGTGAACGTGCCGCCGGAGCTGCGCGAGACCCTCAACTCCGCGCAGCTGCAGCTGCTCTCGCTCATCACCGATCTCGAAGAGCGCCCGAACGATGCCGAGACGCTGCTCCAGGTTGCGAACCTGCTCTACGAGTTCGCCAACTACTCGCGCGCGGCCACCTACTACGAGCGATACATGATCGTGCGCCCGGACGACCTCAACGCCAAGACCGATCTGGCCGCGTCCTACTTCTATGCGGGGCGCACCGATCAGGCGATTCAGACGGTCACGGCGGTGCTGCAAATCGACCCGGCTCATGTGCAGGCCAACTTTAACCTGGGCATCATGTACTGGCAGGGGCGCAAGGACTACGAGGCGGCGCGGCGCCAGTTCGAGCGGGTCGTGGAACTCACCAGAGACGCAACCGACCCGCAGCTCCAGCAGGTGGGACAGACCGCGCAGTCGAATCTAGACACGATAGACGCCGAGGAGGCGTCGGGAGGCACGGGGGGAACCACTACCCCGACGGAGGGTGCACAGTAGCATGGAGAGCATCGATATCGCGATCATCGGCGGCGGACCTGCCGGCCTGACTGCAGCACTGTATGCGGCGCGTGCCCGGGCACGTACCGTCGTGTTCGAGCAGGGAATCCCCGGGGGCCAGATAGTCACCACTGACTGGGTCGAGAACTACCCCGGTTTCCCCAAGGGGCTCTCGGGCCAGGAGCTTGGCGACCTGATGCTTGCCCAGGCCGAGGAGTTCGGAGCCGAAGTCCGGTCCTTCACGGGCGTCAAGCAGATCGAGCCCAAGGACCTGGACTTCGTCCTGACGACCGCCGATGACGAGCAGTTCCTCGCCCGAGCGGTCATCATCGCCACCGGTGCGCTTCCCAAGAAGCTCGGCGTTCCGGGCGAAGCCGAATTCACCGGCCGAGGTGTTTCGTGGTGCGCCACCTGCGACGGCGCGCTGTTCAGAGACAAGGTGGTGGCCGTCGTGGGCGGTGGCGACGCCGCTGTCGAAGAGGCGTTGTTCCTGACGAAGTTCGCGAGCGAGGTGCACCTGATCCACCGGCGTGATGAGCTCAGAGCCACCAAGTGCATCCAGGAGCGGTGCTTCGAAAACAAGAAGGTCACCATTCACTGGAGCCGCGTGGTCAAAGAGATCAAGGGAGCCGACGGCAAGGTTGCAGGTCTCGAGCTTGCAGCCACCAACGGTGAGCCAGACGAGTTCCTGCCGCTCGACGGAGTGTTCATATTCACGGGCGTCGACCCGGTCAACTCGCTCGCGCTCGATCTCGTCACGCTGAACACCGCGGGTTACATCACGACAGACCATGACGGCCGCACGGACTGGCCGGGTATCTACGCGGCCGGCGATGTGACAGACTCGGAACTCAAGCAGGTCATCACGGCCGCAGCGAAGGGCGCTTCGGCGGCCTTCGAGGCGCTCCGTTACGTGGACGACAAGGTGTGCTCCATCTGAATCGAGCGTGTGTGAAGGGAGAAAGGGTATGAGCGACATGCTTCAGGTTACCGACGCCGCTTTCGACAGCGACGTCCTGGGCAACGAGAAGCCCGTTATTCTCGACTTCTGGGCACCCTGGTGCGGCCCGTGCCGCATGATGGAGCCGGTGCTCAAAGAGATCGCCGATGAGTACGCGGATAAGGTCGTCGTGGGCAAGCTCAACGTCGACGAGAACCCGGGCACGGCGACCAAGTTCGATATCCTCTCGATCCCTACGCTGCTCGTGTTCAACAACGGCGAAGTGGTCAAGAAGCTAGTGGGCGCAATGCCCAAGAAGCGCTTGCTCGAAGAGCTTGCGCAGTGGATCGGTTAGCCGAAAGCAAAGCGGAGGTCCAAAGTGTGTGAGCATGGAATCAACACCGATCAGATGAAACTCGCGATCGGCCAGTCCGATGACGCTCTCGCAATGGTTCAGCAGTGGATGGAACAACTCCACCACCTGGCCGATCACGGAAAGCGTCCGGCTACGAGCACATCTCTCGCGCAGGTGACGGTACTTCTGGGCGAGGCGCGCGCCAAGCTCGAGACCGCTATCGACGGGCTGGACAGCGACAGCACCGACAACGTAACCGTCGAACTGCTCTAGCAGCGCGAATACCCGGGGCTGCCGAGCGGCCCTTTGGACGATTTTCGAAACGTCCCGAGTGATCTGCGGGACGTTTCGTGCGCTCTCAGGCCATTCCGCAGATCGGGCAACCCTGTAAGCTCAATGGCTTCTCGAGTCCGCTCTCATCAAGCAGCTTCACGTCAGTTAATTTGTCGCGCGTCGCCCCATCGGCGGTAACGCGCCCGCCGCTCATCACGATGGTGCGCTCACAGAGCT
>JBGSMX010000254.1:0-7724 GCA_041739935.1 Coriobacteriia bacterium
CATCAGCTGCCCAGCTCCTTTGCACGGCGTACCGCTGCAGCCACTGCCGAGGAGATCGCCGCACGGAATCCTCCGCGCTCGAGCTCGCCCACTGCGGCGATTGTCGTGCCACCCGGACTCGCGACTCCGTCGACGAGCTGCTCGGGGTGCATGCCGGTGTGTTCCAGAAGATCCGCGGTGCCTCGCACGGTATTCACGGCAAGCGTCTGCGCGAGATCTCGCGTAAGCCCCTGGGCAACCCCGGCCCGTGCAAGCGAATCGATGAACATCGCGACATACGCAGGGCCCGAGCCCGAGATCGCAGTCGCTGCGTCCTGGTACCGCTCCTCGATCACGATCGCGGCCCCGATCAGGCTGAACAGCTCGCGAACCATATCCACCTGTTCACGACTGGCCTCGGAACCTCCGCTGATGACGCTCATGCCCTGACCAACCATGGCCGGTGTGTTCGGCATAACGCGTACGACAGCGGTGCCCGCAGGCAAGTGAGACTCAAGCCTCGCACACGTGATGCCCGCAGCGATGGATACGACGAGCGCCGAGCCAACGACGTCGGATACCGAGTCCACAACGGCATCCAGAATCTGCGGCTTGACGGCGAGAACCACGATATCGCCTTGCCCGGCAGCCTCGGCTGCAGACTCGACGCAACGGACGCCATGAGACGCTGTGAGCGTCGCCCGACGTTCCGCGACGGGCTCTGCAACAACGATCGAGCCGGCGCCGAGCGCGCCGGCATCGAGCAGGCCCTGAATAATTGCCTCACCCATGCGGCCGCCGCCTATGACGGCAAGCGTGCCGGATATCTTGAGGTGCCCCTGAGTCATGATGAGAGTCGCTTTGTTCAGTCGATCGAGAACATGCCTTTGTCGCGCAAGCGACGCACGTCGCCTGCGGACACGTCAACGTTGGCCGGCGTCAGCATGAACACCTTGTCCGACACCTTCTGGAGTCCGCCATCGAGTCCATAGGTGAGCCCCGAGGCGAAGTCGATGAATCGCTTCGCAAGTTCCGGCGAGGTCATCGTCATGTTCATGATCACCGGCGTGCCCTGCTTGAACTTGTCCGCGATGTTCTGC
The DNA here is from genome assembly GCA_041739935.1 of Coriobacteriia bacterium. Classification (GTDB taxonomy): domain Bacteria; phylum Actinomycetota; class Coriobacteriia; order Anaerosomatales; family JAGXFU01; genus JBGSMX01. Next base: position 1,080 of record JBGSMX010000254.1, read on the forward strand.
GCCTCTGTGAAGCTCTTGGGCTCCGCAATATGCATCTTGACCTGCGGACTCATCTGCGCGACCTCTGAGCCGGCAGGAACACTGCGCAGACGGGCATCGCGCGCGCGATCCACGTCCGGCTCTCGCTCCACGCGCTTCACGCCGGTCTTCGCAGCTCCATGGGGAGAGTCGTAAACCGAGCGGCCGTAGAAGCCATCATCAGACGCAGGCTCATCGGCCTCGTGGTACTCGTCGCCGTACTCGTCGTAGTCCTCGTCCCAGTCGTCTTCCAGGCCGAGTCTAACCTTGATGTTGTGCCACAGACCCACCGTCGTTCTCCTTGCTCGCCGGCGCTACCTGCCAAAGATCGCCGTGCCGATGCGCACGATTGTCGCACCCTCTTCGATGGCCACACGAAAGTCATTCGTCATGCCCATCGAGAGCTCTGCTAACTCTACCCCATCGAGCGCCATCGCGCGCAGGGAATCGCGCAGTTCACGAAGCTCGCGAAAGACCCAGCGGACCTCTTCGGGCCGTGCGAAAGGAGCCATCGTCATCAGCCCGCGAACCTCGACCGCCGTCATCTCAGAGCACTGCTCCAGCGCTTCGAGTACCCGAGCGGGCTCGAAGCCACCCTTGGAGCTCTCGCCTGAGACATTCACTTCAAGCAGCAGCGGTTGCACAACACCGATCTCGCTGGCCTTGTCCTCAACAAATCTCAGCAGCTTGAGCGAGTCGATCGAGTGGATGAGGCGCGCCTTACCGACAACGCTTTTCGCCTTGTTGGTCTGTAGGTGGCCGATGAAATGCCAGTTCGCATCAGGGAACAGCCCGAACTTGCCTTCGAACTCTTGCACCCGATTCTCACCGAAGTTGCGCATTCCCGCAGCAAGCGCTGCCTGCACCTCGGACACGCCGACGTGCTTGGTCACCGCTACTATCGTGATCTCCTCGGCCGACCGCCCGGAGCAATCGGCGGCATCCGCCACCTGACGGCGAACAGCATGATAGCGCTCGGCGATCTGACTCAAGACGGGGCGCCTACTCCTCGTGGTCTACGGACCTTCGAACTCACCCGTCACAAGGTAGGCGATGCGTTCGCCGATGTCCACGGCGTTGTCCGCGATCCGCTCAAGGTAGCGCGCGGCCAGAACCATCGATGAGGCCCACTCGATGTCGTCTTCGTCCTGGAGTCTGCCCAACTCGCGAAAGAACTGCTTGTAGAGATGGTCTATGGGCTCATCCAGATCCTCGAGCTTGCGCGCGAGTTCCAGGTCGCTCTTCTCGAAAGCCTCCATGGTCGCGTCGAGCACGCGGTAGACGAGATTGCCCTGGGCCTGAATCAGGTCGTAGAGCGTTTGGGGGCCGCGGCGAGCAGCAGTGCGCTTGGTTGCCTTCGCGATGTTGACGGCCAGGTCGGCCATCCGCTCCAGGTGCAGCGCCATGTAAGTCAGGGAGTACAGCAACCGCAGATCACGAGCCACCGGTGACTGTGTGGCGATGACCTCCAGAGCATGTTCTTCAATACCCAGGCAGCGCGCGTCCATTGAGTCATCGAAGTCGATGACTTCCTGTGCGATGTCCACGTCGCCTTCAACGAGCGAGGTGACCGCCTTGCGGGTCATGTCGGTGACATCTGTGCCTATCTTGTGGACCTCGGCCTTGAGATCCTTCAGTTCCTGCCTGAATCCCTCACGCATCTATCCGTTCAACTCCTCTACGCGTCCGTCCGGTCGGACGTTTGACGCATTATACCGTTGCGCGCCAACCCTCGGCCGCGATTTACCCAGCTTTAACCGAAGCGTCCTGTGATGTAGTCCTCGGTGCGACGGTCCTGAGGGCTGGTGAAGATGTTGGCCGTTCGATCGTATTCGACCAACACCGCAGGATCACCGGCGATCTCCTGCAAGAAGAACGCGGTGAACTCGCTCACCCGCGCCGCCTGCTGCATGTTGTGTGTGACGATGACGATCGTGATGCGGTCGGTCAGCTCGGCCATCAGGTCCTCGATCTTCTGGACCGACGTGGGATCGATCGCCGAGCACGGCTCGTCCATCAGCATCACTTCGGGCTCAACCGCGAGCACCCGGGCAATGCACAGACGCTGCTGTTGTCCGCCGGAGAGCGCCAGACCATTGCGGTCGAGGATGTCTTTGACTTCCTTCCACAGGTTGGCACGCTCCAGCGAGCTGCGGACGATGTCGTCGAGCTCTGCTCTCTTCTTCACGCCGTGCAGCCGCGGCCCGTACGCAACGTTGTCGTAGATCGACATCGGAAAGGGGTTGGGCTGCTGAAAGATCATCCCAACCCGTCTGCGCAGATCGACAGGATCGACCCCGGGGGCGTAGATGTCCTGGCCATCCATGGTCACCAGACCCGTGGCGCGAGTTCCCGGTATCAGGTCGTTCATCCGGTTGAAGCAGCGCAGAAAGGTTGACTTTCCGCAGCCCGAAGGACCGATGAAAGCAGTGACCGCCTTCTGCTTGATGCTCACACCAATCCCCGCGAGCGCCTGGAAGTCGCCATAGAAGAAGTCGAGATCCCGCACGGTGATCTTGTCCGGACCCTCTGGCGACACGAACGGGCTCGCGTGAATATCATGCTCCGGCACGTACGATCACATCCTTCGACTGCTGCGGCGCAAGAAGTAGCGAGCGCCTAGATTGAAGACGAGGATCAGTATCATCAAGAGCAAGGCGGTGCCGTATGCAGCAGGCAGATTGATCCCGTCCATGGCAAGCAGGTAGAGATGCACCGTCATGGGCCTGCCGGAGTCCAGAGGCGTGACCGGCAGGTTGATAGCCTGCCCCATCGTGTAGATCACCACGGCGGTCTCGCCTACCGCCCGGCCGGTGGCCAGGATGATCCCGGTGATGATGCGAGGCATAGCTGCGGGCAATACCGTTCGGCGCACCGTTTGCCACTTCGTGGCTCCAAGCCCGTACGAGCCCCACCTGATGTACTTCGGAACCGCACGAATCGCCTCCTCGGTAGTCCTCATCACGATCGGAAGCATGAGAAACGACAATGCAAGTGCAGCCGAGAGCATCGAGAACCCGATCTGCAGCGCCTCGACGAAAAGAGCCAGCCCGAACAGGCCCATGACGATAGATGGGACTGACGCCAGCGAGTCCGCCGCAAACCGGATGGTGCTGACCAGCCGGCCCTGGACTGCGTACTCGGCCAGATAGACCGCCGCAAGTATCGCGATCGGGGTCACGATAAGCATCGCAAGCACGGTGACGTAGAGTGTCGACACGATTGTCGGCCAGATGCCGCCCTCGGCGTTCACCCCGTGCGGCCATGTGAAGATGAACGACAGACTCAGCTGCCCGATGCCATTGATGAATACATAGACGATCACCGCGAACAGCACGGATACAGTGATCCCGGCGGCCGCGTACAGCGTTGCGAGCGCAATCCGGTTCGCAAGTCGCTTGTTCATCAGCGCCCATCCAATCGCGTTTGGAAGCGTGAGAGGAATCGCACCGTTGCCACCAGGCCCATCGAAACCACGAACAGGATTATGGCCATGCCAAACAAGGCCGTGCGATGATCGCCGGAAGCGTATGGCATGTCCATGACTATCTGAGTCGTCAGCGTGGCGATCGGGTCTGAGATGCTCTCGGGGAACACCGGCGCGTTGCCAACCACCATGAGCACTGCCATTGTCTCGCCGATCGCGCGACCCATTCCCAGGATGATCGCATCGATAATCCCAACCGCTGCTGCCGGGATCAGCACTTTGTAGATCGTCTGCCAGGTCGTCGCGCCCATCGCATAGCTGGCCTCGCGAATCCCGTTGGGAATAGAGCGCAGTGCATCTTCGGAGAGCGTGGCGATCGTCGGGACGATCATGATCGCCAGGATGAACCAGGCAGTCACGGCCCCGAACCCGAGCCCGTCGGTCGCCTGGGCCACCAGCGGCCGCAAGATCACCAGTCCAAAGAAGCCGTATATGACCGAAGGGATACCCGCAAGTAGCTCCACCGCCGGACGAACGATCGATCGCACTCGAGGCGAAGCGATCTCCGACAGGAACACAGCGGTACCCACCGCCAGGGGCGTGCCTATCACGAGCGCGCCTGCCATCACAAGAAACGAACCGTAGATCAGCGGCAAAATGCCGAAGATGGCGTCTGTCGGGTTCCACTCGCGACCCAGAAGAAAGCCGCCCACCCCCTCAACCGCGAAGATGGGCCATCCTCTCCAACCCACGAACGCGATGATCAGGACCACTCCCATGACCGCGACGAACGCGCACAGCAAGAACAGGTTCTTGAGCGCGGCCTCGCGAATGTAGGTCGATCGAGACATCAGGCGAAGCTCGCCGTGATGCGTACCGGGCGGCGCGTTCTCGGCTTGCTGACCGGTGACCGACTGCTCGATCGGGTCGCGCGTGGGCTGTTCGGTCACCTAGTCCGTCCCCTCGGTGATCGGCGTGAAGCCCGCTTCGCGCACGAGACCCAGTTGCACTTCATCAGAAAGCACGAACTCGATGAACCGCGCTGCGTCGCCTGCAGGTTCGCCAACCGTGAAGAAATGCAGCGTCCGCTGTATCGGATACGTGCCGCTTACGACCGTCTCCTCCGAGGGCAGGACGCCATCAACAGCAATCATTTTGACTTCGTCGTTGACGAATCCGAGTGAGATATAGCCGATTGCTCCCGGCGCCTCGGCAACCACCGAACGCACCTGCCCCGTACCCGGCAGTACCGCGGCCTTGCGATCGAACGGCGTCTCGAGCATCACGATCTTGTAGAAGGCTTCCCGGGTACCGGAGGCCTCATCGCGATTCACCAGACCGATCCGCATGTCATCTCCGCCGAGCTCCGCCCAGTTCTCGTACGTGCCGTTGAAAATCAGCCGGACCTCTTCTGACGTGAGTTCGTCCACGCCGTTGTCGGGATTCACGATCACAGCGATCGCGTCGTAGGCGACCGGCGTGTCGTACAGATCCAGACTCGCTTCCTCGTCCTTCAGATCTCGAGACGACGTGCCTATGTCCGACGAGCCCTTCGCCACCGATTCGATACCCGCCGAGGAACCCAGCCCGGACACCAGAACCTTCACGTCCTCGTTACGTTGACTGAACATCTCACCGGACACCTCGGCGATAGGCAGCAGCGTAGTAGAGCCTGTGACGATCAACTCCTCGGCGGAGATCCCCGAGGTGGAGCAGCCTGATACGGGTAGCAGCAGCATGGCGCAGCAGAGCACTGTGCCTGCGCGCACGAACCGGGCCGAACGACGTGCAAGATGGCCGAGGGGCCGGAGCGTCATCTACTCGACTTTCGTAATCACCGCGAGCGCGCCGTGTCTGCCGGTTACCTGGCGAGCCCTGTACGAGAAGTACCGGTCGGTGAGGTCGCGAGTGCAGAGCTCCGGGGTGACGATCCTGTCGCGGCGCACACCCAAACACTCCATACTTTCGACCACGGCCGCCCCAAGATCGAGATGTCCGTCGACCGCGGTGATGGTATCAAAACCGTTACAGAATTGCGAAACTAAAGTGTCATCGACTTGATAGCAGCACACCCCGATGTGAGGCCCGATGTAGGCACTGATCGAAGACGGAGATGCTCCGGACACAGCCGCAATCTCCTTGACGGCGTTGCCGATCACGCGCGCAAGCGTACCGCGCCAGCCCGAATGCACCACTGCAACGGCGGCGCGCGGGCCCTCTGCAACCAAGACGATCGGAACGCAGTCTGCGTAGAGCATGAGCAGTGGGACACCGGGCTCGTCAGTCACGAGGGCATCGATGGCCGCAAGCGGCGCGGCACCGGAGGCGAAGGCCCCTGCACCGGCTTGAGCGCCCGCCACACGCACGACGCGGGAGCTATGCACCTGTTCTGCAGTCACGATGCGGTTCCGGAGCGACTCGATGTCGAGAGCCCGCATGAGCATCGAGCGATTCTCGTCCACGCATTCGGGTCTATCTCCCACGTGCGTGGCAAGATTAAGTGAATCGTACGGCGGAGAACTCACGCCCCCGGTGCGCTCCGTGAATGCCACCAGAATACCCGTCCGTTGCCGCAGATCCGGGTCCGTGAGCACGAAGATATCACCCGAGGCCACGCGCTGGAGCTGCGGCAACGGATCGCGAGCGCGGAGTGTGGTTCCTGAACCTACGGTGCACCCCTTCCAGTGGAAATCATTGCCTTGATTGGGCACACTAAGGATAGATGAAGTGAGGGCGCCTTCCGAGGTCGCCCCGCTCATATGTTTGTGACTGCTCCGAAGGGGGGTGAAATCATGAAGCGGTCTATTCGACTTCTCGCTTCAAGCGCAGCTGGAGCCGCGACGCTCCTGAGTGCGTCACCCGCCTACGCGCAGTACTACGACGGCAGCGGCGACGCTGCCTTTGGAGTCGGTCTGCTGGTATGCTACGGCATCGCCTTCCTGTTCCTGATTGCGTTCTTCATCTGGTGGGTCATCCTGCTCATCGACCTGTTCAAGAGGCAGGAGTGGGAGTTTCCCGGTTCCACGGGCAGCAGCAAGACCCTGTGGTTGGTCGTCATGCTGGTCGGCTGGGCGCTCAGTTTCAGCTGGCTGGTAGCGATCCTCTACTATTTCATGGTGTACAAGAAGGGGCCGAAGGCCGGCTCGACGCAGGCGCCAGGCGTGCAGGCGCCCGCGGCATACGCGCCGCCGATGGCTCCC
>JBGSMX010000266.1:0-6795 GCA_041739935.1 Coriobacteriia bacterium
AGAAACGATCGTAGGAGGACCTTTGAAGACGCATGTCGAGGAACTGGACGGCAGCAACGTCCGGCTGACCGTGACCGTTACGGCCGACGAGGTTGACGAGGCGATTGACGCCGCATACAAACGCATCGCCAAGAAGATCAAAATCCCCGGATTTCGTGCAGGCAAGGCGCCCAAGCCGGTCATCGACACGCACGTGGGACGCGAGGCCGTGATCGGTGATGCCCAGGACGAGGTCGTGAACGAGAGCTACGGCAAGGCACTCGACGCCGAGAAACTCCGCCCGATCGCGCAGCCCGATATCGGCGAGATCGACGGGATGGAGCCCGGCAAGGACTTCGAGTTTGTCGCCGAAGTGCAGGTGCGGCCCGAGCTCACGCTCTCATCGATCGATGACCTCAAGATCAACGTGCCCTCGAAGACCGCGAGCGACCGCGAGGTCGATGCCCAGGTCGACCTGCTGCGTCAACGCTCTGCCTCGCTCGAGCCGGTCGAGGATCGCGGCGTACAGGCCGACGACTTCGTGCTGCTCTCGTTCGTAGGCAAGATCGATGGCGAAGAGTACGAGGGCAACGTCGTCGACAAGTACCTTTACGAGATGAACCACGGCCTTATGCCGCCCGAGTTCGATGCAGCTCTCATTGACGTTGAAGTCGGTGGCGAGACGCAGGCGGCCTTCGAGGTCCCGGACAGCTCGAGCAACGAGGAGTTCGTGGGCAAGACCGCCACGTTTGATATCACCGTGCACGAGATCAAGGCGAAGGTGCTTCCGGAGGTCGACGATGACTTCGCAGTCAACATCGCCGGATTCGATAGCGTCGCCGAGATGCGCAACTCGATCAAGGAGCAGCTCGACCGCAGCAAAGACGTCGGTCACAGGCGTGCGCTCGAGGACGAGTCACGCAAGGCGCTTGCAACGCGGCTCGAGGGCGACGTCCCCGAACCCATGATTGAGAATACGCGCCAGCAGATGTTGCGCGATCTGATGAGCAGTTTCGAGTCGCAGGAGATGACAATCGACGACTACCTCGCTGCAACGGGTATGACGCTCGAGCAGCTTGCCGAGGACATGAAGGCGCGTGCCGAGGCCGCCGTGCGCGAGGAGCTCGCACTTGAGGCGCTCTTCCGCCACCTCGACATGGAAGTCACCGACGCTGATATCGATGCAGAGATCGCCATGTTCGCCGACAACACCGAGAAGTCGGCCGAGGAGCTGCGAGCCCGCTGGGAAGAGACCGGCGTGATCGCGGTCCTGTTCGAGCAAGTCATGCACCGCAAGGCGGTCGAGTGGCTGCTCGCCAATGTCGTCGTGACCGAGGAGTCCGAGCCCGGCGCCGACGCGGCTGCCCCCGGCAAGAAACCTGCTAAGAAGAAGTCCAAGAAGGACGCCGCCGCGTCCGAGCCTGACGAGGCAGCCGCGGAAGACGCGAAGGAGTAAGCGCACATGGGACACGACATCCACAACCTGGTTCCCATCGTCGTCGAGCAGACCTCGCGCGGGGAACGCAGTTTCGACATCTACTCGCGCCTGCTCAACGAGCGGATCGTCTTCCTCGGCCATGAGATCGGCGACGAGATCGCGAACCTGGTCATCGCGCAGCTCCTGCACCTGGAAAGCGACGACCCCGAGAAAGACATCAGTCTCTACATCAACACGCCGGGCGGATCGATCACGTCTGGCCTGGCTATCTATGACACCATGCAGTTCATAAGCTGCGATGTTTCCACGATCTGCATCGGGCAGTGCGCGTCGATGGGTGCGGTTCTGCTTACGGCCGGCGCCCCGGGCAAGCGCTTCGCGCTGCCCAACAGCCGCATCCTGATTCATCAGCCGTGGGGTGGCACCCAGGGGCAGGTGACCGATGTCGAGATCCAGGCGAAAGAGATGCTGCGTATGCGCGCCGCTCTCGACGAGATCCTGGCCTTCCACACCGGTCAGACCGTGGAGAAGATCCACTCGGATACGGAGCGCGACAACATCATGACTGGCCAGGAGGCAGTGACCTACGGCCTTGTGGACCGCGTCTTCAAGAACCGCAAGGAAGTCGCCGAGAATGCCTAGAACTGAAGGTCCCGAACACCTGAAGTGCTCGTTTTGCGGCAAGAGCCAGCGGCAGGTCCGCAAGCTGATTGCCGGCCCGGGCGTCTACATCTGCGATGAATGCATCGACCTGTGCAACGACATCGTCGAGGACGAGCTCACAGAGGAGCATCCGTCTCCGTTCGCAGACGATCTTCCCACACCGGCGGAGATCTGCGGGGCCCTCGACCAGTACGTGATAGGCCAGGATCGGGCGAAGCGCGTGCTGGCGGTCGCCGTCTACAACCACTACAAGCGGGTTCGGGTCATGCCCGAATCGGGCATCGACGATGTCGAGCTGGCCAAAAGTAACATCTTGATGCTCGGGCCTACCGGCTGTGGCAAGACGCTTCTGGCACAGACGCTCGCCCGCATACTCAAGGTCCCGTTTGCCATCGCCGACGCGACCGCACTCACCGAGGCAGGCTATGTGGGCGAGGATGTCGAGAACATCTTGCTCAAGCTCATCACCGCGGCGGACTTCGACATCAAGCGCGCCGAGATCGGCATCATCTACATCGACGAGATCGACAAGGTAGCTCGTAAGGCCGAGAACCTGTCGATCACCCGCGATGTCTCGGGCGAGGGAGTGCAGCAGGCACTTCTCAAGATCCTCGAGGGAACCGAGGCCGCCGTTCCCCCGCAGGGTGGTCGCAAGCACCCCCAGCAGGAGCTTCTCAGAATCGACACGACCAACGTGCTGTTCATTCTCGGCGGGGCGTTTGTAGGCCTCGAGAAGATGATCGCGGACCGCATAGGCAAGAAGGGCATTGGCTTCGGGGCTGATCTGACCGACGCAAGCAAGCACAAGACCGGTGAGCTGTTCAGGCAAGTGCTACCCGAGGACCTGCACCATTTCGGGATGATTCCGGAGTTCGTGGGGCGCCTGCCGGTTATCACGCACGTCGAGGAGCTCTCGGAAGACGACCTGGTGCACATTCTCACCGAGCCCAAGAACGCACTGGTGAAGCAGTATCACCGGCTGTTCACGCTCGAAGGCGTGGAGCTTCACTTCACGGACGAGGCGCTACGTTCGATAGCTCACCATGCCATCAAGCGGGGGACGGGAGCGCGCGGGCTTCGCTCGATCATGGAGTCGCTGCTTCTCGACACGATGTACGAACTCCCCGGCGCCGAGGACATCGAGAAAGTCGTCGTCACCGAGGAGTCGGTCGAAGCGGGGGGCGTGCCCACCATCGTGCGGCGCGGTCAGTCCGAGGCGTCGGCCTCGTAGTCAGTCATTTGCCGTGAGGTGCGGGCAACACAACGAGCGTCTCGGCTAGCCCTTCTGGACGTCCGAGATGATCTGGTCGACCTTGTCGCCCTCGTTGGGATACAGGTCTTTCGGGACGTTCTCGCGACCCACCGTCTTGAAGACCTGGTAGCGCGCACACGACTCGAAGGCTTCCTGGCAATAGCGCTGCTTGTACATGTTCGCCATGCTCGGCATGTTCGCCATCTTGTCGTTGAAGAATATGCAGGTCTCGGTCAGTGCACATGCCATTCGAAACGCCTCCTGTCGCCGGGGACGCAAGTGTGTCCGCCGTTACAATCTTAGTTTAGCTTGATATCGGGTGAACGAACCAGCTTCGCGATACCCTTGGGGGCATGAGCTTTCGATACTCGGTCGATAGCGTGCGATAAGCGGGCGGTCTGTATATACCCTCGCAGTTGCCCTAGAATCCTTAGGAACCACCGTGGCAAGACGAGAGGTAGTGCGGCGACACATGAGCGAGATGCCCAAGGCATACGATCCCGGGGCTGTCGAAGGCCCGATCTTCACTTCGTGGATGACCGGCAAGTACTTCGAGCAGCCGGTGGTCGAAGGCGCGGAGCCGTTCGCTGTCGTCATTCCGCCACCCAACGTGACCGGATCGCTTCACATGGGCCACGCGCTCAACAACACGATTCAGGACGTCGTGATTCGCCGCAGCCGCATGACCGGTCGTCCAACCCGCTGGATCGTTGGCACCGACCATGCCGGTATCGCCACGCAGAACAAGGTCGAGCAGATGCTCGCCTCGCAGGACTTGTCGCGCTACGACGTAGGTCGCGAGAAGTTCATCGAGCTGTGCTGGACGTGGAGGAGTGAGCATGGCTCGATCATCATCGAGCAGCTCAAGCGCATGGGGTGCTCGTGCGACTACTCTGACGAGTGGTTCACGATGGACCCGAGCTACCAGAAGGCCGTTCGGACGGTGTTTGTCGACTGGTTCGACAAGGGGCTCATCTATCGCGGCAAGCGCATCATCAACTGGTGTCCCCGCTGCTCGACTGCGCTTTCGGACATCGAAGTAGAGCACGAGGACCTCGATAGCCATCTGTGGCATCTGCGCTACCCGCTCAAAGAGCCTGTGGGAGGCGTTGACCACGTCGTGGTCGCTACGACCCGGCCGGAGACGATGCTCGGTGATACCTGCGTGGCGGTGCACCCCGATGACGAGCGCTACGTCGCGCTTGTGGGCGCAACCGTAGTGTTGCCGCTGCTAGGCCGCGAGATTCCCATCGTCGCGGATGACTTCGTGGACCCGGCATTCGGTACCGGCGCGGTGAAGGTGACTCCGGCTCACGACCCCAACGACTTCGAGATCGGCGAGCGGCACGGCTGCGCCAAGATCAACGTCATGGCGGCCGATGCCACCATCACCGAGGAAGGCGGCCCGTATGTCGGCCTCGATCGCTATGAGGCGCGCAAGCGCGTGGTAGCCGATCTTGAGGCGCTGGGACTGCTGGTGAAGACCGACGATCACGTGCACTCGGTCGGGCACTGTTACCGCTGCCACACCGTCATCGAGCCGTGGCTCTCCGATCAGTGGTTCGTGGACATGAAGCCGCTTGCCGCGCCTGCGATCGAGGCCGTTCGTGATGGGCGCGTGACGTTTCACCCGAAGCGCTGGGAGAATGTCTACTTCCACTGGATGGAGAACATCCGGGACTGGTGCATCAGTCGCCAGCTGTGGTGGGGCCACCGGATCCCGGTCTTCTATTGCGACGCGTGCGGCGAGACCACCGCATCGCTCGACGACATCACCGTCTGCCCGAAATGCGGCGCTACAGACGTGCGCCAGGACGAGGACGTGCTCGACACCTGGTTCTCGAGCCAGCTGTGGCCGTTTGCGACGCTGGGCTGGCCCGAGAACACGCCCGAGCTCGGCCTTTTCTACCCGACCTCGGTGCTTTCGACAGCGCGAGACATCCTGTTCCTGTGGGTGGCGCGCATGATCATGAGCGGCATGTATTTCGTGGACGGCGAGGTCCCCTACAAAGACGTCATCATCCACCCCACGGTCTTCAATGCCGAGGGTAAGCGCATGTCCAAGTCCCTTGGCACCGGCGTCGATCCACTCGACCTCATGGAGCACTACGGCGCCGACGGCATGCGCTTCGGCCTCATGCTCCAGACCACCGGCAGCCAGGACATCCGTTTTGCCGAGGACAAGCTCGCGTCGAGCCGGAACTTCGCGAACAAGATATGGAACGCGAGCCGATTCGTGCTCATGAATATCGCCGAGGACTACGAGCCCGGCGAGCCCGTGGTCGAAACGGTCGCTGATGCCTGGGTTCTCTCGCGCCTGGCCGGTCTGGCCGCTGCGGTAGACGAGGGGCTCACCACGTATCAGTTCGGCGATGTGGCGCGCTCCCTCTACGACTTCTTCTGGTCGGAGTTCTGCGACTGGTACATCGAGATGGCCAAACCACGCCTGACCGCGGGCGGCGCGAGCGCGCAGATCGTCCAGCGAAACCTGGTCTTCGTGCTCGATCAGGCTCTGCGGCTGCTCCACCCCATGATGCCGTTCATCACCGAGGAGATCTGGCAGCGTCTGCCCTTGCCCCAGGCAGATCGCGCACAGTCGCTCATGATCGCCGCATGGCCCGATCCCGCCAAACTCGCGCGGTTCAGCGACGAGGGCGCCGAGCAGTCCGTCTCGCGGCTCATCGAGATCGTCTCGGGCATCCGGGGAGTGCGGGCGCGCTACAACGTTCCTCCCAAGCAGGGTCTGCAGGCCGTGTTCAAGACCGCTTCGGAGACGGACAATGCCTGGCTCGAGGCCGAGTTCGGCCTTATGTCCCGGCTTGCAGGTGTTTCGGGCTTCTCGGCAGGCACGGATCAGACCAAGCCCGCGCACGCGGCTGCGTTCGTCGCCGGCGGACTCGAGGTGTTTGTCCCGCTCGAAGGCCTCGTCGACTTCGATGCCGAGAAGGCACGTGTCGCCAGACAGCTCGAGGTCGCGCGCGGCGATCTCGCGAAACTGGAGCGCAAACTCTCCAACGAGGGTTTCCTGGCGAAGGCCGCACCCGAGATCGTCGAGAAGGACCGCGCCAAGGCCGCCGAGCTCTTCGATACCGTGGCGACCCTCGAATCGCAGTTCGCCGAACTCGACGGCTAGCGGACCTCCGGCGCCGGCAATGGGCATCTCATACGCTCAGGCAGTCGCTGTGCTCGAGTCGGCGCTGACCTTTGGCGTACATCCGTCGCTCGGCTCGATCACGGCTATCTGCGAGGCACTCGGCCGCCCTCAGGACGCATTCGCTTCGGTGCAGGTGACAGGGACGAACGGGAAGTCCTCGGTCACCCGCATCATCGCGGCGCTGCTGCGCGAGCACGAGGCTCGCGCCGGCTGCTACACGAGCCCGCACCTCGACGAGTACGTCGAGCGCATCGAGATCGATGGCACCCCCGTTTCCCGCGAGGTGTTCGCAGCCGGCGTCGGCGCGGC
>JBGSMX010000005.1:0-7436 GCA_041739935.1 Coriobacteriia bacterium
GCCCTTGGCGCGGGCGGCGCGGGTGTCACGCGCGCCGTGGCGACCTCGATCGACACCGAGCAACGTCTGCTTCACATCGGCATCTCGCCGATCGCACTCGAGGACGCCGAGAAGCCCTTTGCTCTCTACGTCGACGGGGCCGATGAGGTCGACTTCCTCGGGCGCGCGATCAAGGGCGGAGGCGGAGCCCACACGCGGGAGAAGCGTGTAGCACAGGCCTCTAGCAGGTGGGTGTGCGTCGTCGACGAGAGCAAGCTCGTGGACCGGCTCGGAATGCGTGCGCCGGTCCCGCTCGAGGTGGAGTCGGTTACGCTTGCAGCAGTGATGGCAGCCGTCGCCGCACTTGGCGGATCGCCCGAGCTGCGTGCCGGAATCCTGACAGACTCAGGAAACCCTCTCTTGGATATCCACGGGCTCGACCTGTCCGACCCGCGGCGCGTGGAGGATGCTCTCGAGGCGATTCCCGGCGTCGTTGCATGCGGTATCTTCGCGCGCCGGCGAGCCGACGTGATCCTCGTCGGCCGCAAGGACGGCTCGGTGCTCGCACTCATACCCGACGATGAAGGGAACAGCCTATGATTCGCGCGGTCATCTTCGACTTGGATGGAACGCTCGTGAGAACCGAGCGGCTCAAGGCCCTCTCCTATGGACGAGCAGCGGACGAACTCGAACCCTCGGTCGATCACGAGGCACCAGCCCTGACTGCGTTCGGCGAAGTGGTCGGCCAGTCCCGCCGCGACGTCGCCATCCACGTGATGGAATCCCTCGGGGTGGAGCCGCTGGCAGCCGCTCGCTGCGAAGAGTTCGGCGTCGATGAGGCGTGGCAGGCGTTCGTGCAGATCCGACTGCGCATCTACACGCAGATGACGGCGGACGTCGACCTGCTGCGCGAGAACCGATGGCTGCATAACGTCGAGCTCATCGGCACCGCGAGGTCGCTCGGTTGTCGCATCGGCCTGGCGACAGCCTCGTCGTGCGCGGCTGCGCGCCACGTACTCGGCGCAATCGGGCTCGCCGACGCATTCGACTTCGTCGCGACCAACGACGACGTCAACCACAACAAGCCGGACCCCGAGATCGACCTGCTCGTCGCCTGCGAGCTTGGGGTGGCCCCTGCGGAATGCATCGTGATCGAAGACTCCCCGTCCGGGGTCCGGGCCGCCCTGACAGCTGGGATGCGCTGCATCGCGGTGAGCACCGACTTCACCCGAGAGCGGCTCCACGCGGAAGGGCTGCTCGGCGAAGAGTGGATCGTGGACGATCCGGCACTGCTTCAGGCGACGCTTCGGCGAGCATTCGCCGAGGCTGATGGCGACGGCTAGGAACCCCCGACAGACAGGATTGATCCGAATGAGCGAGTACGCAGGACCTGTGACCGTAGCCGTGTCGAGGCGCGTCCGTCGGGAACGCGAGGCTGACTTCGAGACGTGGGCGCTCGGAATCTGCGAAGCGGCCGAGAGGTTCCCCGGGCACCTGGGGGCCGGACATATCAGACCGGCTGAGGCGGGTGGCGAACACACAATCGTCTATCGCTTTGACACGCCTGCCAACTTCGAGAACTGGCAGAACTCGCCCGAGAGATCGAGCTGGCTTGATGCCTCGCGCGAACTCATCGCGGGCGAACCCCGCGTCGAGAGGGCCACAGGGTTGGAGTTCTGGTTCCATGACCCTTCGTGCTCCTACGGGACGCCCCCTCCTGTCTGGAAGCAGGCGATCCTCACGGAGATCGGCCTCTACCCGACGGTGCTATTCGTCGCCTACACCGTCGGTCTGCTCATTGCAGGGTGGCCGCTGCCAGTCCGGTCGCTCGTCACCACCGCGCTATCCGTGACGTTGATGACGTGGGTCGTGATGCCGGTCGTCAGCCGAGTGTTCAGAGGCTGGCTGCGGTCCAGGTCGAGTACGTACAGCCCATAGCCGGGGCCTTTGCCGTGACCCGAGTGAAGACGGCCCCCGCGGCATTCCGCGCAACAGGGACTGCTATTCAGCTGCACGAGTGCGCCGTCACATACTCTGAGCTGCGGCTTTGCCCCAGACCCACTGTCAGCACGAAGACAATTGTAGCCCGATTTCGCACTCGAAATCGGGCTACCCGGGCCTCTGACCTGCGAACAAATGGTGCCCCCAAGGGAATTCGAATCCCTGTTGCCGCCTTGAAAGGGCGGAGTCCTTGGCCGCTAGACGATGGGGGCATATTCACTTCTGGTGGGCCGTATAGGGATCGAACCTATGACCTTGGGATTAAAAGTCCCCTGCTCTACCAACTGAGCTAACGGCCCGCACCCGGAGGCGTCGAGCCCCAGAGCAGAGGTAGTCTATCTTCCTCGACGTGCAAGGTCAAACGGGCCAACGATGCAAGTCGACGTGCCGGGCGGTGCTGAATGGGAATGCTAGGGTAAGGGAGAGGGTCGATCGATCGGGGAAACACACGATCGGTCGCTCGACGAGCCCGATAGCGTCCCCCAGGAAGTGCCATGAAACGACTCATCATCGTCTCCAACAGGCTTCCCGTTGCCGTCGACTTCTCTGACGACGGCGAGCTGAGCTTCCATCGCAGCGTGGGCGGCGTTGCGACAGGACTGAGCTCCTTCCACGACACGCATGAGAGCAGGTGGGTCGGCTGGGCCGACGTCCCGAGCGAGCACATGACCGCCGAGGACCTGGAACGCGTCAGAGAATCACTGGTCCATCAGCATGGGTGCGAGCCGGTCTTCCTGTCCCCCGAGGATGTCGAAGGCTTCTACCACGGCTTCTCGAACAGCACGATCTGGCCGCTGTTCCACCACTTCACGCAGTATGCCGAGTTCGACTCGGAGATGTGGGACGCATACGAGCGAGTGAACCGCACCTACTGTGAGGCCGTGCTGCGTGTCGCCCGCCCCGGCGACACGATCTGGGTGCAGGACTACCAGCTCATGCTTCTGCCGGGAATGCTACGCGAGGCCATGCCCGAGGCCACGATCGGGTGGTTCCTGCACATCCCCTTCCCCAGTTTCGAGATCTTCCGCATACTTCCCTGGCGCCAAGAAGTGCTCGAGGGGCTTCTCGGCAGTGACCTGATCGGGTTCCACACCTACGACTACGCGCAGTACTTTCTGAGTAGCTGCAGGCGATTACTCGGAACCGAGGACCAGTACGGCCGGATCATGCTTGCCGATCGACTCGTGCTCGTCGACGCGTTCCCCATGGGCATCGACTACGACCGGTATCGCGACGGGGCCCAGATGCCCGATGCCCTCGCCGAGGTCGAGCGGATCGGGGAGCGGACGAACCAGCGCAAGGTCGTCCTGTCGATCGACCGCCTTGACTACACGAAGGGGATACCCGAACGCCTCCGCGCGTTCGACGCATTCCTTGATGCGCATCCCGAGTGGCTCAACCGGGTGACCATGGTCTGCGTCGCAGTGCCTTCACGCGAGGGCGTCGAGACATATCGTCTGCTCAAGGCCGAGGTCGACGAGCTCGTCGGCTCGATCAATGGCAGGTACAGCACGATCGAGTGGACTCCGGTCCGCTACCTGTACCGCTCGCTACCCTTCCACACGCTATCGGGGATGTACAGCGCGAGCGACGTCGCGCTCGTCACACCACTCCGCGACGGGATGAACCTTATCGCCAAGGAGTACGTAGCCGCGTGCGACGGCGGCCTGGGCGTGCTCGTTCTCTCGGAGATGGCCGGCGCAGCCAAGGAACTGGGAGAGGCCGTACAAGTCAACCCCTTCGACCGCGATGCCCTGGTCGAAGCGTTACTCGAGGCGCTGACCATGCCCGAGGACGAACAACGCGAGCGCAACGCAGCCATGGCCCGCCGCCTCAAGCGCTACGACGTGCAGCGCTGGGCCCAGGACTACCTGGGGAGTCTGGAGCAGATCAAGCTGACACAGGTGGGATTCGGGGCCTACGCCCTGGACGACTGGCAGCGCACCCGCCTGATCGAGGCGTACGAGAACGCCCGGGACCGCCTCATCTTGCTCGACTACGACGGCACGCTTGCGCCCTTCGCGAACAGGCCCGAAGACGCCGCGCCGACTACGGAGATCTGCGAGCTGCTGGCCGCCCTGGCGTCCGACGAGCGCAACGAACTCGTCATGATCTCTGGACGGGACAGCGAGACATTGGACAGATGGTTCGGCACGTTGGCGGCGGACCTGATCGCAGAGCACGGCGTCTGGATCAAGGGACGCAGCGGGGAATGGGTCACCATCGAGCCCATGACCGACGAATGGAAGCCACGCATCCTCCCGATCCTGGAAATGTACGTCGACCGCACACCGGGCTCGTTCGTCGAGGAGAAGGGTTTCTCCCTGGTCTGGCATTACCGCAGGATAGACCCCGAACTCGCGCAGACACGCGTGGTCGAGCTCAAGGACGCACTTGCCGGAGCCATCGGCGATCTCGGACTCACCGTGATGGACGGCAACAAGATCGTCGAGGTCAAGGCCGCCAACGTGGACAAAGGCCGCGCCGCCCACCGCTGGATGTGCCGCGAGGGCATCCAGTTCATCTTGTCGGTCGGCGACGACCGCACCGACGAAGACGTGTTCGATGCCGCGCCCGAGTCCGCATGGACGATCAAAGTGGGCGGTGGACCCACCCACGCACGGCACTCGGTGCGCTCGCATCGCGACGTACTCCGTCTGCTCCACGACCTGGTGAACGCAGGTACTACGGATGGCCCTGAGACGGAGGCAGCATCATGAAGAGACTCGAGGACTACCGCGGAATCGTACCCGACAAGATCCTGGCCGACCTGCATCACCGTGCCGCACGCCTCTACGACCGGCATGTCGTGCACATGAACTCCACGGCCCAGGGCGGCGGTGTCGCCGAGATGCTCTACACCATGATCCCGCTGCACAACGATGCGGGCGTCGACTGCGGCTGGCGCGTGCTGGTAGGTGACAACGACTTCTTCAACGTCACGAAGGCATTCCACAACGGCCTGCAGAGCGAACAGATCGAGCTCACCGACCAGAAGAAGCGCGTGTACATGGACACGAACGAGGCGTTCTCGCAGTACACGCATATCGGAAAGCACGACTGCGTGGTGATTCACGACCCTCAGCCCCTGCCCATCATCCGCTTCTACAAGAAGCGTCAGCCCTGGGTGTGGCGGTGCCACATAGACATCTCGAGCCCCGATCCGGAGCTGTGGGAGTTCTTGCAGGGCTTCATGCTGCACTACGACCTGATGATCGTGAGCCATGAGGACTACCGGAATCCCGATTTGCCGATCGAGCAGCGCATCATCAATCCGGCGATCGACCCGCTGAGCCAGAAGAACATCGAGCTTCCCGAGGAAGTGAAGATGAAGTACCTGGAGCGGCACAACATCCCGCTCGACAAACCACTCGTCACGCAGGTCTCCCGTTTCGACAAGTGGAAGGATCCGGAAGGCGTCGTCGAGGTCTACCGTCGCGTGTGCGAGACCGTCCCGTGCCGGCTCGTGCTGGCAGGGAACATGGCCACGGACGACCCCGAGGGTTTCGAGATCTTCGAGCGCGTGCGAGAGCAGGCTGCGGACCTCATCGAGTCCGGAGACGTCATCTTGCTCATAGGAGCTACAGACATCGAGATCAACGCACTGCAGAGCGTGTCGAGCGTGGTGCTGCAGAAGTCCACGCGTGAAGGGTTCGGCCTGACCGTCTCGGAAGCTATGTGGAAGCGAACGCCGGTCGTGGCCTCGGCAGTGGGCGGCATCCCCCTCCAAGTGATCGACGGCGAGACCGGGTTCCTCGTCGATCCTATGGATTACGACCAGGTCGCGGACCGCATCGCCACGCTGCTCACAGACACCCAGACGGCCGAGATGTTCGCCCGCAACGGACACGCACACGTGCGGCAGAACTTCCTGATCACGCGGCTGCTGGGCCACTATCTGGAGCTGTATGCGGAACTCCTCGGCACGATGTAGTGCTACGATTCTGAGCCGAGGAGGCAGTCCATGACCGATTCACTGGTTGCATGGGTCCCGGTTGTGGGATCGAGCCCGAGACAGTTCGCAGAGGCGCTTGTTGTGCTGCTCGGCTTCGGGCTGGTCGGATTAGTCATCGACACGGTGCTGTTCCGTATCGTGAAGGCACGCTCCGAGTCCCGGGCCTGGAAGGCGGGCTATGCACTGGCGCGGGGACTGCACGGATTCCCCACGGCAGTAGCGCTGCTCGCCGGCGTGACGCTCGGGTTGCGTCGCCTCGACATCAGCGAGCGGGGCGCCGAGTTCATCGGCACGGCTGCCGAAGTGGTGGCGATCGCGATCCTCACTGCCTTCGGGGCGCGCGTCGCGGCCAGGATGATTGCGGCGTACACGCAGCGGGACGACTCCCGGCTGCCGTCGAGCACCATCTTCGTGAACCTCGCGCGCGTCGCGATCTGGGTCATAGGCGGAGTCACGCTACTCGCGGCGCTGGGCGTCTCGATCGGGCCTTTGGTCGCAGCGCTGGGCGTTGGTGGTATCGCGATCGGTCTCGCGCTGCAGCCTACTCTCGAGAATCTGTTCGCGGGCATCCAGGTCCTCATGAGCAAGCAGATCGAACCGGGGGACTTCGTCCGTCTGGAAACGGGTGAAGAAGGCCACGTCGCGGACATGAACTGGCGCAACACCACCATCGAGATGCTCTCGAACGACCTGCTCATCGTGCCCAACTCCGTGATCGGGAAGTCGCGGATCGTGAACTACACATCGGCCGACGAACAACACGTCATCTGGGTTCCGCTGGGGGTGGCATACGACAGCGACCTCGAGCACGTGGAGCGCGTCTGTCTCGAGGTGGCACGCGACGTCCTGGGATCGCTCAGCTGTGCGGTCTCCGACTACGAGCCGCTGCTCCGCTTCGACGAGTTCGCCGACTCTGCCATCCACCTGCGCGTCTCGCTCAGATCTGCAAGCTACGCAGATCGCTGGATCATGCGTAGCGAACTCATCAAGCGTCTGCACGAACGTCTCGCGGCAGAGGGCATCCGGATTCCCTACCCCCAGCGCACCGTGCACCTCGCGACACCGCTCGAACCGGGGGGTCAGGTCGCCGAGTAGCCCGCACTTCCTCGAACCGGCCGGGTCTTGAGCACCGACTCCTGCCACTCGGCCGCCGGGTCCGAATCGATCGTGATACCGCATCCTGTTCCCCACACGGCGACGCCGTGCCGGTACTCGAGCGTACGGATCAGCACGCTTGAATCCAGCCGACCGGGGGTGGCAACCACGAGCGCCCCCGTGTACGCCCTGCGCGCTCCACATTCGAGCGCCTCGATCGTGCGCATCGCCGCCAGTTTGGGCGCACCCGTCACCGAGCCGCACGGGAATGTCGCCTCGATCAACTCGACGATACCGGCGTCCGCGCGCATCCGTCCGCGCACGACAGACACCATCTGGTGGCAGTACGGCGTGGCGAAGATGCCGAACAGCGGATCGACGCGGATGCTGCCCGGCTCGCACACGC
>JBGSMX010000041.1:0-1999 GCA_041739935.1 Coriobacteriia bacterium
GTTGGCGCTCGGGGCGATGATCGTGAGCTTCCCGCTGTCGGCCCGGGCAGTCCGCTTCGTGAAAGGCCGCTTCGCCGGCGAGCGGACGGCGGACGTTGACCCGCCAGCCCCGTTGGGATGGTGGCGCGTCGCGGCCGCGGCTGTGATTGCAGCGACGTTGGCGGCATATGCCGTCTGGACGGGCAACGTTGCCCTCGAAGGCACGATCGGGACGGTCATGCTCGTGTTGCTCGGCGTGACACTCGCGTCCGTGCTCGCGCTCAGAGCGCACCGACTCGAACTTCCCCGGTTCTACATCTACGCCGGCGTTGTGGCTGCCGCGTGCGCAATCTCGCTGCTCCTGGGCGCGGGACTGGTCGCGGGGACGGGCGCGATGTGGATCGGGCGCGGCGTGGCATCCATGCTCATGGGCGCCACCGTATTCGCCGAGTACCTGACGACGAGTGCGACGACCGGGGCTGACGCGCCGTAGGGCAGCGGCGGTTGCGTGCGACCGCTCACTCGTCTTGGGCGAAGAGTTGACCGCGCTGAGTCAGGTCTCCTAACGGCACCGCCTCGACTCGCTCGGCGAGCGGAAAGCGCTTCTGGCCGGGATGAAGCACCGCGACCCGCTCGAGCCCCAGGTCCTCAAACGCGATCCTGATCGATGCCGTCACCTTGGGAGTGTCGGTACGCTTACACTCGATTCCCAGGAGGCGGTCACCACGGCGCAGGATCAAGTCGATCTCGGCACCCTGATGGGTCGCCCAGAAGAACGCCTCGTCGTGGGGCTCGCTCGTCAACACCTGCTCGATTGCGAAGCCTTCCCAGGAAGCGCCCAGTTTGGGGTGGGTCAGCAGTGCTTTGGGGGTGTCGATTCCCAACAGCTGGTGCAGCAGTCCGCTGTCGCGCAGGTACACCTTGGGGGATTTCACCTGCCGCTTGCGCAGGTTCGCATGGTACGGCTGCAGCTGCCTGACCATGAAGGCGTCGGTGAGCAGATCGAGGTAGCGCCGCACGGTTGACTCACTCGTGCCCATCGCGCGCGCGGGGTCGGCAGCGTTCCACGTCTGTCCGTGATAGTGGGCGACAATGGTCCAGAACCGCCGCAGCGCCGTCGCCGGTACGCGCACCCCCCATTGCGGGAGGTCGCGCTCCAGCAGCGCCATGATGAACTCGCTGCGCCATGCCACACTGTCCACCTCGGTGTCAGCGAGGTACGAGCGGGGAAAGCCGCCGCGGCGCCACAGGGCATCGAGAGCACCCGCCCCGACTTCACTGAGCGAGAAGCCGTCGATCGTGATTCGCTCCGCGCGTCCGGCCAGGCTCTCGGAAGTCTGCCGCAGCAAATCGCCCGAAGCACTCCCCAAGATCAAGAAGCGCGCCGAGGCTGGCCTCCGGTCGGCAAGGAAGCGTAGCACGGGGAACAGATCCGGGCGCCGTTGCACTTCGTCGATCACAATGAGTCCCTCGAGCGGCCCAAGCGCGGTCATCGGCTCATCGAGACGGGCCAAACTCAGCGGGTCCTCCAGGTCGAAGTAGTTGATGGAGTCCTCGCTTAGAAGCTCGCGAGCCAGGGTCGTCTTTCCGCACTGCCTGGGTCCCGACAACACGACCACAGGGCTGCGCTCCAGCGCGGTCTTCATGGCCTGCAGTATTTCGTGGCGAACTATCATGAACCAGTCATACCATGAAATGCCGTCATCGTGCAACGGATATTCATGGTCAAGTATGCTCGGAATCGTTGCCGTGAGGCAGCGCGGCGCTCCTACCCGATCAGCGCCTGGGCCGCCCACAGCACGCCCATGCCCACCACCAGCGTAGCAAGCATGTTGCACCACTTGAGCGCCACCACGAGCGCGGCGAGCCCTGCGATCGTCCGAGCGGGCGCGAACGTGTAGACCCCGGCGTGCGAGGTGTAGAGCACTCCGGGTACCACGATCGCCGTGAGCGCGGCCGCCGGCACGTGTTTGAGTAGCCGCTCGAGCCACGGCGGGACCGGCACGCGCCCGTGGGTCCA
>JBGSMX010000057.1:0-1903 GCA_041739935.1 Coriobacteriia bacterium
ATGCGCCCTCGACGCCTTCCCCGCCTGCGAAACTCGCGGCGGACCTCCCCGGACCGCCGCCCGACGACAGAGACCACGTAGTGACCGAGTGTGATGAAAGGAATGAGGGAGAGATGTTCTGTAACCAGTGTGAACAGACCGCGAAGGGCACCGGCTGCACGACTGTGGGGGTTTGCGGCAAGAAGCCGGAGACCGCCGCGCTCCAGGATCTGATACTCGACCGCATGGTTGCCCTGTCGCTGTGGGCGAAGGCGGCTCGCGAAGCAGGCTTCGTGAGCGAGGCAGTGGACGAGTTCGCCGACCGCGCGGTGTTTCACACCGTCACCAACGTGGACTTCGACGACGAGCTGCTCGCTGCCGTGGTGCGCGAGTTCGACACACACATCGCGACCGTGAAGGCGGCAGCCGAAGCGGCGGGCACGGCTCCTGCGAATGCGGACGCCTCGCTCGACTTCGTGCCTGCCGGTGACCTGCCGGGCCTCATCGCTCAGGCCGAGGCCGTGGGCCACTTCTCGAAGCATTCCGAGAACGAGGACATCTCCTCGCTCATGCAGGTCACGATCTACGGCGTGAAGGGTATCTGCGCATACGCCGATCACGCGCGAATCCTCGGCAAGAGCGATCCGGCGATCGAGGCGTTCGTCTACGACGCGTTCGCCGCGCTCGTCGACCCGGCACTCGAGCTCGGCGACTGGGTCGCATTGGCGCTCAAGGCCGGCGAGATCAACCTGCGCACCATGGAGATCCTGGACGAGGCCAATACCGGCGCGTACGGCCATCCGGTGCCCACGAGCGTGCCGCTGGGTCACCGCCCGAACAAGGCGATCCTGATCACCGGTCACGACCTGAAGGATCTCAAGGACCTGCTCGACCAGACGCAGGGCAAGGGCATCGACATCTACACGCACGGCGAGATGCTGCCCGCGCATGGCTATCCCGAGCTCAAGAAGTACCCGCACTTCTTCGGCCACTACGGCACCGCGTGGCAGAACCAGCGCAAGGAGTTCGCCGATTTCCCCGGCGCGATCCTGTTCACCACCAACTGCATCCAGGCTCCGCGCGACGAGTATGCCGAGAACGTTTTCACCACGGGCAATGTAGGCTGGCCGGGAATCGTGCACGTCAAGAACGGCGAGTTCGGTGCCGTCATCGAGCGCGCGCTCGGGCTGCCGGGCTTCACAGATGAGCTCGACAAGGGCTCGGTCATGGTCGGCTTCGGCCGCAACGCGGTGCTCGGCGTCGCCCCCACAGTCATCGAGGCCGTAAAGAACGGCGACATCCGCCACTTCTTCCTGGTTGGCGGCTGCGACGGCGCCAAGCCGGGCCGCAGCTACTACAGCGATTTCGTCGAGCAGGCTCCCGACGACACGATCGTGCTGACTCTGGCCTGCGGCAAGTTCCGCTTCTTCGACAAGCAGCTTGGGGACATCGGCGGGATTCCTCGGCTACTCGACATAGGACAGTGCAACGACTCTTACAGCGCCGTGAAGATCGCCGTCGCGCTCGCTGACGCTTTCGAGGTGGGAGTCAACGACCTGCCGCTGTCCATCATCTTGTCGTGGTACGAGCAGAAGGCCGTTGCGGTACTGCTGACGCTCCTGCACCTGGGCATCACCGACATCCGGCTTGGGCCCACGCTGCCTGCGTTCGTGACCCCCAACGTGCTTCAGGTGCTCGTAGACGCATTCGGCATCAAGCCGCTTGCCGCTACCGCCGCCGAGGACCTTGCGACGATCCTGGGCGAGGGAGAGGCCGCGTAGTGAACCGCAACCGCGTACTTGCGATCACGCTTGCCGTGACAGCGATTCTGCTGGCCGGCATGGTCGTGATGTACGCATTCGGCACGCCCCAGGCGCCGAGCTCGCCGGCTGCGCAGCCGGTTGCAGTGGCTGACGCGGGCCCG
>JBGSMX010000062.1:0-2687 GCA_041739935.1 Coriobacteriia bacterium
ACCGCGAGCATCGTGTGGGGCGCACGGCTTGCCCGGGAGCTGCCCGTCTTCGCCGGAGACGACGCGTCGGATGCGGCGTGGCACAAGGTCGCCTCGCTGCCACGGCTCGCATTCGACCACGACCAGATCGTCGCCGAGGCCCGCGCACGTCTCCTCGGCATCTCGGACTGACGCGAGTCCGTTCACTCGCTATCTCGACCGGCAGCGGGTAGAATCTCAACACCACGATAAACTCGTACTTAGGGTGGCTCCTTCGATGGATTCTTCCTTGCTGCAAGACACGGAGCAGATCCGGTGTGCGACCGAACCACATCGCATGATGCTTCTACGTCGGCTCATGGCGGCACCCGCCACGATCACCCAGCTCGGCGTCGCATTCGACAAGCATCCCGCGTGGATCCGCCACCACGTCCTGGCTCTTTTGCATGTGGGCCTCGTGGAGCTCGCCGAGGAGCGCAAGATCCGCAACTACACTGAGAAGTTCTATCGGGCGACGGCGAACGCGTACCAGATACACCTGCTGCTCGTGCCCGAATACGGTGGCGAGAACCCCCTGCTCATCCTTGGCAGCGATGACTTCGCGGTGGAGGCGCTCGCATCGCTTTCATGCGATCGGCACGGCCACCCCGAGGTCGTGAATGTACCGACCGGTAGCCTCGATGGGCTCATCGCTCTGCGACAGGGCTTGGCAGACGTCGCGGGCTGCCATCTCATCGACGTCGACAGCGGCGAGTACAACACTCCCTACGTGCGGCACATGTTCCCGGACCGTCCAACCGTGATAGTCACGCTCGCGCACCGGGAGCAGGGCTTGCTCGTCGGCCATGGCAACCCCCTGGGAATCACAGAACTCGAGGACCTCGCCGAGCCTGGAGTCCGGTTCGTCAATCGGAACAGGGGCTCGGGGACCCGCGTGTGGCTCGATCGGGCGCTGAGACAGCGCGGGATCGGCGCCGGCGCGATCGCTGGCTACTCGATCGAAGCGCTGACGCACACCTCCGTCGCGCGTCTGGTGGCCAGGGGCGAGGCCGATGTCGGTGTGGGAGTTCGCGCTGCCGCGGTCGCCGAGGAGATCGACTTCGTTCCCCTGTTCCACGAGCGGTTCGATCTTGTCTTCGACGCGGCCCACCTGGACACAGACGCGCGCTTTGAGCCTCTGCGCGCACTTATCGAGAAGGCGGAATTCCGGCGCCGGGTATCGAGCATGGCCGGCTACGACGCTACGGAGGTGGGGCACGAGACCCGGGTCGCCGTCTGAGAAGGATCGTCGCACTGGAATGGGATTCGAAAGGGGTAAGGGTATGTTCTCATCCGTACATAAGGTGACCAGGCTGGTCGTCGTCGCGGCATTGTTGGCGAGTCTCGTGGTCCCGGCTGTGCCGGCCGCGGCAGCGTCATCGTTCGTGGGCGGGGCGTACGATGCGCCGCTGTACGTTCCGAACGATCACACGCCAATCGCATTCAGGTATCGAGTGACGAGTGGTTTGGCCCCGAACACGAACTACTACTTGAAGGTGCGGTTCACCGTAGCTACGACGCCGAGTTCCTCGACGAACCGTGGCTACACTTGGAACCCGACCACCGGCAGCTGGGTTCAGGAGCGCGATCCGTGGACCGACTTCCCGATGGTCACGACCGACGCGCTGGGACAGATCGACGATTGGGCGTGGGCCAAGTTCGGCGACGAGGGCGTCTCAGGACAGCGCTATATGCTCGTCTCGCTCTCCGAGGTCGGATTCGACTCGACATTCAACTCGGATGCACCTCCGCTGCTGACCGTGCTCGACATGGAAACCGAAGGCACGTGGATCCACAACGGTGTGGCGACCGGGGCGGCCGCGAACAAGCGCGCCGAGGTGACCATGGACTCCAGCGAAACGGTCGTGTACGCCCTCTCGAAGACCGAGGCGAACGCGATCGACGACGACGCAAACGGTGCGGATGACGAGGACTACGGCCCGGTCGGCCGGAACGGTGATTACCGGTTCGGAGTGCCGGTCGCGACGAGCGTCGACGTGTATCTGAACCGTGCCGATGTTCCTGCTGGTGCCATCCAAGACTTCATGACCGGTATCGCGGACACCGACATCGCGGCGGGGGCGATCGAGACGGCCGCACCGACGGCGGTCGGATCACTCGCTGCATCGGGCGGATCAGCATTGATCGACCTGACCTGGAGCGCCGCCACCGATAACGTGGCCGTGAACGCGTACAAGGTCTTGCGGTGGGAAGCCCCGGCAGGGATAACACCGCCCTACACTCCCGTCCACGAAGTCGTCGCTACGGTGGCTGCCGGGCAGACGGCGTACGAGGATGCCGACGTCATCAAGGGTGTCGAATACAGCTACGAGATCCGCGCTGTCGATGCCGTAGGCAACGTGGGTCCCCGGTCGGTGACGGCCACTGCCGCCGCCATTGGCGCAGGCGTACTCGACGGGATCGCGGACAAGGATCGCTACCTCACGTCTGTGGCTATCTCGGCCGCGACTTTCGAGACCGGCACGGTCGACACGGCTGTGATCGCCACCGGCATGAACTACGCAGACGCTCTGGCGGCTTCTGGCCTGGCCGGGGCATACGGTGGACCGCTGCTGCTCGTGGGCACCTACGTGAAGACAGAAACGCTCGACGAGCTCGAACGTCTTGGCGTCACGAACGCGCTCATCGTGGGCGGTGAGGCTGCGGTC
>JBGSMX010000068.1:0-11906 GCA_041739935.1 Coriobacteriia bacterium
GTACAACACGACCGCCCAGCAGGCGACGTACTGCCTGCGGTGCCACGACGGCACGCAGCCTACGCGCACCGTGAACGCCACGACCTACATCCCGTATTCGGTGACCATTCCCGTCGCAAACGCGCTCCTCATGAACAAGAGCATCTACGCAGCTCGGGGTCACTGGACGGCCGGCTTCAATGGCTCGGGTGCGGCGGGGCAGTCTTGTGCGCTGTGCCACGACAACCACGGCTCGAACTACTCGAAGCTCCTTGGCGCCTACGACATAGCCACCAGCTCGAATCGCGTCAACAGCACGGCGATAACCGGCAACAACAACTCGGTGTGTTACGCGTGCCACACAGCCGCAGATCCGGCCTGGCCGCAGTTCGTGCGCACGGGCGGTACCACTGGGTATCCGATCGACGGCACGTGGCCGGGGAGTACCGTGTTCAACAACGCGACGACAGGCATTCACCGCACGGGCAGGGCGAATGTCGTGTGGCCTGGCTCGAGCTACGCCGGGGGCGACTGCAAGAACTGCCACGACGTGCACGGCACCGCAAACACCTACGATCAGCTTCGTGGCACATTCAACACCACGAACTTCTCGACGTGCCTGACTTGTCACGATGCGACCGGACCCTCGACTCGCAACATCGCGCAGTACTACTGGATCTCGGCGGGTGGCACGGTCACCAACGGCACCGACCGTGCGAGCCATTCTGGTGATGCAGGAGTCGCGACTCCGTGCTACAACTGCCACAACCCGCACGGTTCGGCGACGCCGGACGGACTTCTCGTGGTGACGCAGGTAAGCTCGGCGGATACGCGGGTGTTCGGCGACGCCGCCGGTGAGTTCAATCTGGGCACGGCCCAGGGCGTGCGCGACTTCTGCTTCTCGTGCCACGTCATCAACAACACGACCAACCTGGGCTACAGCGGAACCGCCGGGACAGCAGTCACCATCCAGAACACGGCAGTGGTTGATGGCTATAACCGTGTGTCGCAGCTCAAGATCACCCAGGGGGGTCTCGCGCATACGACATACCTCCGCAACCAGACGTGCATCTCGTCTCCCGGATGTCACGATTTCGTGCACGCCCCGTATTAGTTCTCTGGGGCGCAGTGTGAACTGTCGCGCAGACGCCGAAGCGTGGTCTTCACGCGACCCTTCCTTTATAGTCTGAACCCGCACGGAATCTGACCTCGCACGGAAGGGCTTCGCCGCCGCATGAACGCACGTGCACCCAAAGGCACCGCCGATATGCTTCCCGATGTGGCTCGCGCGTGGGAGCATCTCACCCGCACAGCTCAGGATCTGTTCGCGCGCTACGGATACGAGCCCATCTACACGCCCCTGTTCGAGCACACTGAGGTCTTCACCCGTGGCATCGGCGAGGCGACCGATATCGTCTCCAAGGAGATGTACACGTTCACCGACCGCTCGGATCGCTCGCTCACCTTGCGTCCCGAAGGAACGGCGAGCGTCGTTCGCTCGGCGCTGGAGCACAACCTCGTGCCGCAGGGCAGCTACGTGAAGCTCTACTACGCCGGTCCCATGTTTCGCTACGAGCGCCCCCAGAAGGGCCGCATGCGGCAGTTCTGGCAGATCGGAATCGAGTGCCTTGGCTCGGCGCAGCCCAGCGTGGATGCCGAGGTCATCGCTGTGCTCGTGCGCTTCTTCGAAGCAGTCGGCATTCCTCGGCGCAACATGAAGCTGCTGCTCAACTCCATGGGCGACGAGACGTGTCGCCCCGGCTACCGCGACAAGGTCGCAGGTTTCATTCGCGAAAATGCCGGGGAACTATGCGACGAATGCAACCGCCGTGCGGACACCAACCCGCTGCGTGCATTCGACTGCAAGAACCCCGCGTGCGTAGAGATTATGGCCGATGCGCCGCT
This sequence comes from Coriobacteriia bacterium, assembly GCA_041739935.1. Lineage (GTDB taxonomy): Bacteria > Actinomycetota > Coriobacteriia > Anaerosomatales > JAGXFU01 > JBGSMX01. The sequence goes on from JBGSMX010000068.1 coordinate 1,885, forward strand.
GCTGCGCGATGAGCTCTGCGACGAGTGCGCGGCGCACTACTCGGCGGTGAAGGGCTATCTGGACGCGCTCGGAATCGAGTACATCGAGGAGCCCAAGCTGGTGCGCGGGCTCGACTACTACACCCGCACGGTGTTCGAAGTGCAGGTCGAGGCGGGACTCGGATCGCAAAACGCGATCGGCGGGGGAGGGCGCTACGACAAGCTCATGGAGGAGTATGACGGGCCTCCCACCCCCGGGCTGGGTTTCGCGCTGGGATTCGAGCGCACACTGCTCGCCATGGAAGCGGCTGGCGCGCCCGTCCCTTCGCCTGCACGCGCCGAAGTCTACGTCGCGCGCGTCGATGCAGACGTGGCTGGCGAGGTGTTCTCGCTGACGGCCGCATTGCGCGACGCAGGGATCGCGGCCGAGATGGACCACCAGGCGCGCTCGCTCAAGGCGCAGTTCAAGCAGGCGGACCGTCTGGGCGCACGGATGGCCGTGGTCGTAGGCCCCGACGAGCTTGCGGCCGGCGAGGTCACCGTGCGCGATATGGGAACCAAGGAAGAGACACGCGTCGCGCTTGGCCAGGTGGCCGCGCGACTGGGCGAGATGCTCGCCTGACCGATACGCACCCTAGAGAAGGGCCGTACGCCGCATGCTCGACGCACGCTATTCGATCCGAACCCACACGTGTGGTGCGCTGCGCACCGATGACATAGGCACCGAGGTCACTCTTGCAGGTTGGGTGCATCGCCGCCGGGACCACGGTGGACTCATCTTCACCGACCTGAGAGACCGATCCGGCATCATCCAGTGCGTGTTCGATCCGGATGCCAGCGGCGAGGCGTTCGTGACCGCCGAGCGTATGCGGCCAGAGTGGGTTATGGAGCTTCGGGGGACAGTCCGGCACCGCCCCGACGGGACGACCAATGCCGGCATGCCCACCGGAGAGGTCGAGGTGCTGATTTCCTCGGCGAAGGTGCTCAATACGAGCGAGACGCCGCCGTTCGAGGTCGAAGCCGGCATCGAGACCGACGAGACTACCCGCATGCGCTATCGCTACGTGGACATCCGTCGACCCGAGGTTCTTGCGGCGCTTCAGTTGCGCGATCGCGTGACTCAGCGGTTCCGCAAGTCCCTGGAACACCGCGGCTTCATGGAGGTGGAAACGCCGATCCTAGGCCGCTCCACGCCCGAGGGTGCACGCGACTTCATCGTGCCGAGCCGCATGAATGCCGGCAAGTTCTATGCGCTGCCGCAGTCCCCGCAGCTGTTCAAGCAGATGCTCATGGTGGCCGGGATCGAGCGCTACTATCAGATTGCGCGCTGCTTCCGTGACGAGGATCTGCGAGCGGACCGCCAGCCGGAGTTCACGCAGGTCGATATCGAGATGTCGTTCATCAATCAAGAGGATGTCCTCCAGATGATGGAGGATGTCATGCACGAGGTCATGAAGGAAGCCAGCGTCGATCTTCAGGTGCCGCTGCGGCGCATGCCCTATGCCGAGGCGATGGATCGCTTCGGGTCGGACCGTCCCGACACCCGGTTCGGCATGGAACTCACGTGCCTCACTCAGACGTTTGCCGCGAGCGAGTTCAAGGTGTTCGCGTCCGTCCTGGCCTCAGACGGGCGCATCAAGGGCATTAATGCGAAGGGTGCCGGCGACTGGTCGCGCGGCAAGATCGACGCGCTCAACCAGGTTGCTCTCGACAACGGTGCGAAGGGCCTGGCCTGGGTCGCGTTTCCCACGGATGGCGAGGTTCGCTCGCCGGTGGCCAAGTTCTTCTCCGAGGCCGAGATGACCGGACTTCGCGAGAGCATGGCCGTCGAGCCCGGCGACCTGGTTCTGATGGTCGCGGACAAGCATGATGTCGCGAACGAGGTCCTCGGCACGCTGCGCCTGAAAATGGCCGAGGAGCTCGGCATCGAGCGCACGGGCTACGACGTGCTGTGGGTGGTCGACTTCCCGTTGCTCAAGTGGGATGACGATGCCAAGCGCTGGCAGGCGAATCATCACCCGTTCACTATGCCGTTTGCCGAGCAGGTCGATGCACTCGAAGACGATCCGGGCTCGGTGCTTTCGTACAGCTACGACCTGATCATGAACGGGCTCGAGATCGGTGGCGGTACGCTTCGTATCCACAACGCCGATCTTCAGCGCCGCGTCCTGGCACTTCTGGGCATCGATGCGGAACAGGCCCATGAGCAGTTCGGCTTCCTGCTCGAGGCGCTTTCGTTCGGCGCACCGCCGCACGGTGGTATCGCGCTGGGCCTCGACCGGCTCGTCATGTTGCTCGCCGGAGCCCACTCGATCCGCGACGTCATCGCCTTCCCAAAGACCAGTTCGGGCAGCGATCCGCTTACCGGCGCGCCCGAGGTCGTCGCACCCGCGCAGCTAAAGGAAGTGCACCTCAAGGCCGATTAGCAAGTCGTACTGTGACGTCGGCGTTGTGGGTGTCACAGGCGCGCGCTACACTGTATTCGGGCTTCGCCTTGCTCGTGGTTTCGGCAGATAGCGGTTGAACCAACACTTCTTGATTGGGAGCCTCACATCTCGTGGTGGACAGGTATCCCCGCAAGGGGAAGCTGGAAGTCACGGTGCGGGCACCCACCTGCTGCGGCAGGATTCACCGAGTCGAGCCACGACAAGGCGGGGTCGACCTGTAGGCGGGGCGGAGGAAGCACTATGCGCAGACTAGTCGTAGCAATCGTTGTAGCTTGCATGCTCGTCACGCTCGTCGGGTGTGGTGGTGGCGAGGAGGAGCCCACGGGTGAGGTAACCACCCAGACCCAGGCAACGCCGCCGGCACCGGAAGATGCCGACGGCGAGGAAGCGGCTATCGCCGATGCGTCGCCGGCCGAGCCTCAGGCATTCGAGCCTTTCCCAACCGCGGACGAAGTTCTCACGAGCGAGATCGCCGAGCGCCTCGAAGCCGAACAGCCCATGATCATTCTGTTCTACGACGAGGCCCAGCAGACCTCTGACGACCAGCGGGCACAGGTCGATGCGGTTCTCGCGGACTATCGCGGCCTGATCGAACTGGTGGCCTATGACGTTGGCGAGTATGTCCAGGTCGACGAGGACGGGTCGATCACGGTGCTGCCCGATATGGCCAAGGACGAGTCCGCTCAGAAGGTCGCACGGCTGTTCAGCGAGGATTATCTGGGGATCACCTTCACGCCCTATCTTGTGTTCGTGAACGCCGACGGATACATCACGTATCGCTATCGCGGATTCGTCGACAGCAAGCTCATCGAGCGCGAGGTCCTCCGGGCGACCGAGTAGCGTGCCGGATTCACATGGATAGCCTGTTCGACGAGGCCGCAATCCGGGCACTCGAGCGCGAGGCGCCACTGGCCGTCCGTATGCGTCCCCGCACGCTCGACGAGTTCGTGGGCCAGACGGCTGCGCTGGGGCCGGGAACCCCGATGCGCTCGGCCATCGAGCAGGACCGTGTCGGTTCGCTCGTCCTCTACGGACCTGCGGGCACCGGTAAGACATCGCTTGCCCGCATCATCGCCGGGACGACGCAAGCGCATTTCGCCGAGGTCTCGGCCGTTGCTTCCGGCGTGAAGGACCTGCGCGCCGCCATCGAGCAGGCGCGTGAGCGTCTGACCCTTCAGGGGCGTCGCACGATTCTGTTCGTCGACGAGATTCATCGATTCTCGAAGTCGCAGCAAGACGCACTCCTGCATGCAGTGGAGGATCGCCTGGTGACACTCGTAGGCGCCACGACCGAGAATCCGTTCTTTGAAGTGAACGCTCCGCTGATCAGCCGCTCGCGCGTGGTAGAGCTCACCGCCCTGGGCGACGATGAGGTTCTCACCATCGTTCGCCGGGCGGTGGTCGACGAGCGCGGACTCGCGGGTGCGGTGACACTGTCTCCCGAGGCGGAAGAGCGCATCGTAGTGACTGCCGGTGGCGACGCCCGCGTCGCGCTCACCACCCTCGAATTGGCCGCCGCCGCACTGAATCCGACGGCTTCGCAGGCGGCTCGGATCGACCTTGCGACAGTCGAGAGCGTTACGGTCACCCGGATTCTGTCGTACGACAAAGGCGGCGACGTCCACTACGACGTGATCTCGGCGTTCATCAAATCCATGCGTGGCTCCGACCCGGACGCCGCCGTGTACTGGTTGGCGCGTATGATCCACGGCGGCGAGGATCCGAAGTTCATCGCGCGACGCATGTTGATATTCGCCTCCGAGGATGTGGGCAACGCAGATCCGCAGGCGGTCCTTGTCGCCCATGCCGCGGTCAAGGCGGCGGAATTCATCGGTTGGCCCGAATGCCGTATCAACCTGGCGCAGGCTGCGATCTACCTGTCTCTCGCGCCCAAATCCAACGCCAGCTACCTCGCGATAGATGCCGCTCTGGGCGAGGTCCGAGCGGGGCCGGCGCGGGCCGTTCCCGACCATCTGCGCGATCGGCACCGGCCCGGTGCGGAGACCTACGGACCGTACCGCTACCCGCACGACTTCCCGGGACACTGGGTCGACCAGCGCTATCTTCCCCAGGGTCTGGCGCGCGGGGTATTCTATCGCCCCGGCGAGCGGGGCTGGGAAGCCGAGCGCATGGCTCTGCTCGAGCGGTTGCTCAATCGCGCAGACGAGAGCCCGTAGCTGCTGTCGAACCGCTCTGGCCTCTGCTAAACTCAGAAAGCGCAACCGCGCGTAGACCGAGGTGAGTTGTGGACGCGGTATCTGTGCTGCTCATAGTGCTGATAGTTGCAGCCATCGCAGTGTGCGCGGTGGCTGTCTTCGCGCTGCGAGAGAGCATCACGACGCTACGTTCCGTTCGTCGCTTCTTCGACGATAGCGAGGCTCGCCTGATTCCACTGCTCGAGAAGGCCGATGTCTCGGTAGACGCCATAAACGCGGAGCTCCTGCGGGTCGACGGGATTGTGACCAGTCTCGAGGAGGTCTCCGAGACCGTGAGTTCGGCGACGACTGCCGTTCGCGAGGCAGCGCACGCCCCCTCGGCGGCGTTGAATGCGCTGGGAACCCGGCTGCGCAAGATGGCGCGCACAGCCAAGGAGTAGGCAACACAAGCGACTTCAGTGAACGGGTGGAGGTTCGAGAACCACGATGCCCAACGATCGAGTGACCCTGACCGTACCGGCGAGGGCAGAGTATGCCAAAACGGTGCGGATGACCGCGGCGGCGCTGGTAAGTAGGCTCGGCATGACCTACGACGAGGTTGACGATATCCGGATATCTGCCGAGGAAGCGTTCGTCTACGCCGTAGACCATGCCACGCAAGCCGACTGCATAACTCTGGACTTCCTCGTCAACGAGGAGGTCGTGGAGATCAAGGTGGGGCTGTCCGCCGGCGCGCGGGTGACCGGCGAAGAGGCAGAGCGCCGCGCGGCATATGCGACGTTCATCCTGCAGGCGGTTTGCGATCGATTCGAGCTTTCCTCCGATGAGAGTGGTCCGTACCTGAAGGTCGTCAAGAACGTGCCAGCGGAGCGGCCTGATGCCCAGGACTAGGGGCACCCAGAAGAACTCACGCAAGTTGTCGTGGGACAAACAGCTCACACGCGAGCTGTTCGTCCGCTATCGTCTCGATGCTGACGAGCAGGCGCGCGATGAGTTGATCACCATGTACCTGAACCTGGTGAAATACCTCGCCAGCCGTTTCCGGAATCGTGGAGAACCGATCGATGATCTGATTCAGGTGGGTACGATCGGGCTGATCAAGGCCATAGACCGGTTCGACATCGACCGGCAGGTTGAATTCACGACGTACGCGACGCCCACGATCGTTGGCGAACTCAAACGATACTTCCGCGACAAAGGGTGGGCCATCAAAGTCCCCCGGCGCCTTCAGGAACTCTCGTTCAAGGTGAACAAGACCATCGACGCGCTGACTCAGCGCTTCCAGCGCTCGCCCACTATCGAGGAGATCGCCACGGAGCTGGAGGTCACTTCCGAAGAGGTCCTGGAAGCTATGGAGACGTCGGAGGCGTACAACTTCGTGTCGCTTGAGAGCGATCGAGGCGACGGCTCGGATTCGTTCAGCATCCTTGAATACATCGGCAAGGATGATCAGCTCATGGCCATCGTTGACGATCGCGCGACGTTGTCGGCCGCCCTGCGGCACCTGACCGCGCAGGAGCAGCGCGTGCTCTATCTGCGCTTCTTCCAGGGACTCACGCAAACGGAGATAGCCAGGCAACTCGAGATATCGCAGATGCAGGTCTCACGTTTGCTGCGCAAAACCCTCAAGGTGCTGCGAGAGCACATCGTGAAGGAGCCGTAGTCATGAGCGACGCACCGGTCCCAACCGTGAAGGACCGCGCGCTGCGCACGGGTATCACCGCGTGGGCCATTATCGGCGTTGTCATCGTGCTGGCCGGAGTCGGGTGGCTTCTCGGGAGGATCTCGGGGGCGCTGACGCCGTTTGTGATGGCGGGAATCATCGTGCTGCTGCTCCGGGGCCCGGTGAACCGGATGGCCGAGAAGGGAATCCCGCGCGCTGCCGCAGTGGCACTCGCGTATCTGGTGGGCGTGGTAGTGCTCGCGATCTTCGGTGCGTTCGTCGTGCCGGTCGCGGGTGCCCAGATCATGCAGTTCCTTGATGACTTCCCCGACTACTACGCTTCGGCGCAGGATTTCTGGATTCAGATGCAGGATCGTTTCGCCGGTTTGCTCATTCCGTCGTGGGTCGACAGCGCGTTGGCGGACATGACAGCGGCCATCACTGCCCAGTTCGGAGCGTGGAGCCAGTCGCTGGCCTCCGGGCTCCTGTCCGCGGGGGGTGCTGCGGCCAGCTTCGCATTCAACCTGGTCTTCTCGCTGGTGATCGCTTTCTGGGCGCTCAAGGATCTGACAACCATGCGCGGTGAGATTGTCGGTCTGCTGGGAGAGAGGCGTCGCGCAGAGACCGAGATGATCATCTCGACGGTACTGCGCGTTTTGGGTGGCTACATTCGCGGTCAGGCCATTGTCTCACTCGTGACAGCAACACTCACCATGATCGGCCTGGCCATTCTGGGTGTGCCCTATGCGTTCGTACTCGGGCTTCTCACCGGGGTGCTCAACGTCATACCGTATGTCGGGGCCGTCCTGGGAGGTTTGATCTCGGCGATAGTCGCTGCCTTTGTCGGCCCGTGGGCGGTGGTCGGAGCGATTGTCTGGACAATCGTTGCGCAGCAGCTCACGGACCTATTCGTGACCCCGCGCGTCATGTCGCAGCAAGTCGACCTCCATCCGCTCCTCGTGATGTTCTCGCTGCTCGTCGGTGGTACCCTTTTCGGGCTCGTCGGGCTGCTATTCGCGATTCCCGTCGCGGCGATAGGGAAGGGCCTGTTCGTTTACTACTACGAGAAGCACACGCAGCGCACGCTCGGCAGCGAGCAGGGAGTGCTGTTCCGCACGGCCAAATCCGCCGAGGAATGCGACTGTCCCTCACCCGGCGATGAAGCCGACGAGACCGATGAGAGCACCAAGAATCCCGCTGAGGAGCGTGACTGAGTGAGGTCTGCTGAGATCCGTGAAAGCTTCCTATCGTTTTTCGAGAGCAAGGGCTGCCGGCGGCTGCCGAGCTCCTCGCTTATTCCTGACGATGCATCGCTGCTGCTCACGACAGCCGGAATGGTGCAGTTCAAGCCTGTGTTCCTGGGCGTGAAGGACCTCGGGTTCACGCGGGCGACCACCGTGCAGAAGTGCGTGCGGACGACCGATATCGACATCATCGGAACCACCGGTCGCCATCATAGTTTCTTCGAGATGCTCGGCAACTTCAGTTTTGGTGACTACTTCAAGAGCGAGGCATGCGCCTGGGCCTACGAGTATTCGGTCGATGTCCTCGGCCTTGATCCTGACCGCATCTGGTATTCCATCTTCGAAGATGACGATGAGGCCGAGCAGGTCTGGCGCGACGAAGTGGGCGTGGCACCCGAACGCATCGTGCGCATGGGAGCCAAGGACAACTTCTGGTCGGCGGGCCCCACCGGGCCGTGCGGGCCGTGCTCGGAGCTCTACTACGACCAGGGCGAGGAGTTGGGCTGCGACTCGCCGGACTGCGGGCCCGGGTGCGACTGCGACCGGTATGTCGAGTACTGGAACCTGGTCTTCATGCAGTACGATCGCCAGGAAGACGGTACGCTCGAGCCGCTGCCCAAGCGCAACATCGACACCGGAATGGGACTCGAACGGCTCGCTGCGATCTTGCAGGGCGTGCACTCGAACTTCGAGACGGACGTCTTGCGCACGCTCATGGCCAAGGCCGAGGAGCTCACGGGCGTGTTGTACGGCGCCTCTGACAAGCAGGACACCAGCCTGCGGATTCTGGCCGATCATGCGCGTGCGGTGACGTTCATGATCGCCGACGGCATCCTCCCCTCTAACGAGGGCCGCGGATACGTGTTGCGCCGCATCTTGCGCCGCGCCGTGCGTCACGGACGGCTTCTGGGCAGGACCGAGCCCTTCTTCGCGCAGATCGTCGACGTCGTCGTCACTCAGATGGGGGAGGCCTACCCGGAGATCGTGGAGCATCACGATCTGATTCATCGCATCGCAGATGCCGAGGAAACTCGCTTCGGGACCACGTTGCGCCAGGGCCTCCTCTACCTGGACGAGGCGATCGAGGATCTTGAGTCTGCTGGCGGGGCCATGCTCGATGGTTCGAAGGCATTCGTTCTGCACGACACGTACGGCTTTCCGCTCGAACTCACAGTGGAGATTGTCGGGGAGCGCGGACTCTCGGTGGACATGGAGACGTTCACGCGTGAGATGGAGGCACAGCGGACCCGGGCGCGAGCAGCAATCAAGGACGACTCCTGGAACGCGTACGGGGGCGTGCTCAGTGACGTGCGCGTGGCCTCAGGACCGACCGAGTTTCTGGGCTACCAACTCGACGAGTCCGACGTCGTCGTGCTGGGCATCATCGCAGACGGGGAGGCCGTCACCGAGCTTGCCACAGGTCAACCAGCTCAGGTGGTGCTCGACAGCACGCCGTTCTACGGCGAGCAGGGTGGCCAGGTGGGCGACACAGGGACGATCTCCTCGGCAACGGGGGCGGTTCTGCGGGTGGAGAACACCACGATCCCCGTACCCGGACTGATCGTGCACCACGGCGTGCTCGAGACAGGTACGCTGAGGGTTACCGATGAGGTGCATGCCTCTATCGACTTCATGCGGCGCGAGCGAATCCGGCGCAACCACACCGCGACTCACGTGCTCCACTGGGCGCTGCGTCTCGTGTTGGGCGAGCACGTCAAGCAATCTGGTTCCTACGTGGCACCGGAACGCTTGCGGTTCGACTTCACCCACTTCGAAGCGCCAACCGGCGCGCAGCTCGTGAAGGTCGAGCGCATGGCCAACGCGAAGATCATGGAGAACCATCCCGTGCGCTCGTACGAGACGTCGCTGACCTCGGCCCGCGAGGCGGGTGTGACGGCGCTGTTCGGGGAGAAGTACGGGGAGTTCGTTCGCGTGCTCGAGGTCGGCAACTTCAGCAAGGAGCTCTGCGGCGGCACCCACGTTGCGCGTTCGAGCGAGATCGGCCTGGTGAAGATACTGAGCGAGGGGAGTGTCGGTGCGAACTTGAGGCGCATCGAGGCCGTGACTTCGTTCGACGCGCTCGAATACGTCGAACGCGAAGAAAGTGAGATCGCCGAGACGGCCGAAGCCCTCAAGGTGCAGCGGTTCGACATCTCGGAGAGGGTGACGACGCTCGTCGCGCGCGTCAAAGAGCTCGAGGCGTCGATCGAGCGCACCACCGAACGGCTGTCCGAATCCAGCATCGATGAGATGCTCGATCACGTGGTCGACAACGGGTATCCGCTGCTGGTGCTGTCGATTCCGCCAACTCGGGCCAAGGGATTGCGGGCGATTTCGGACATCGTGCGTGCCCGCATGAATGGTGGGGCCGTCGTGCTGGCCACGGTCGACCCCGAGTCGGATAAGCCTCTGCTGATCGCTGCAGGCAGTGACGAGGCGGTGGCCGCCGGGTTCGACGCGGGCGCGCTGATCCGTGCGATGGCTCCCAAGGTCGGAGGAGGCGGCGGCGGCAAGCCTGCTATGGCGCAGGCGG
>JBGSMX010000079.1:0-8146 GCA_041739935.1 Coriobacteriia bacterium
CCGCCGCGAGCGAGGCTGCGGAGCGCGACGAGGAGGGCGGCGAGTCCGACCTCGAGCAGAGCACCGACGATTCCGGCGACGAATCGCCTCGCGCCGACGATGTCACCGCCCCGAGGGACGAAACGCTTAAGGCAAAGGTCCAGCCGACCATTCGTATCAAGACAAGCCAGGTGGACCTGCTGCTCAACCTGATCAGCGAGGTTGTGATCGGGCAGATCAAAGACGAGCAGCGCGTCGTCGAACTCAAGCAGGCCATCAACGACCACACTGACATCTGGCAGTCGTGGACCCGCCTGAAGTCGGCGCTCAATTCTCTGCCGGTCGACGACGACGGAGTCATGGCGTCCATCATGGACACGGTGAGCGATCTTGATGGCCTTCTGGCGGACCGGCGCCGCGAGCAGATCGCGTTCGCAAAAGGATACAGCGACGATGTCTCGCGAACGTCGATAGTCGTCACCGATCTGCAGGAACACGGAATGCGCCTGCGCATGCTGCCTGTCTCCACCGTCTTCCAGTCGTTCCCGCGCGCGATGCGTGATCTGGCCCGCTCGTTTAAGAAGGACGTGGAGCTGGTTCTCGAGGGCGGTGACACGGAGCTCGACAAGAAGGTACTCGAGGAGATCAACGACCCGCTCGTCCACATCATGCGCAATGCCGTCGACCATGGAATCGAACCTGCCGAGGATAGGCTAGCCATGGGCAAGCCGGCCAAGGGCACCATCCGCATGTCCGCGCGTCAGGAGGGCGATCACATCGTGATCGAGATCTCCGATGACGGGCGCGGAATAGACCCGGATGCGGTACGCGCAGCGGCTGTTCGCAAAGGCTATATCACCGAGGCCGAAGTCAAGGCCATGTCCGATCGCGAGGCAAAGTACCTGATCTTCGAGAAGGGATTCTCGACGAGTGCGATCATCACCGAGATCTCCGGCCGCGGCGTAGGCATGGATGTCGTGCGTGAGTTCATCGTTGAGAAGCTCAAGGGCTCTCTCGATGTACAGAGCAAGGTTGGTGAAGGTACCACCTTCCGACTCACTATCCCGCTTACGCTCGCCATCATCCGGGCGCTCATGCTTCGGGTGGGTGACCGGCTCTTCGCGTTGCCGACCGCTTCAGTCGAAGAGACGCTTCGAATCGAGCCTTCGGAGATCATCCGCGTCGAGGGGCGCGAAGTCATCCGCCGCCAACGCCGGACCGTCCCGCTCGTGCCGCTTGCGGAGATACTGTCGATACCCGCCCACGGGCAAGAAGGTGCGAAGATACCGATCGCCACGATCGGCTTTTCCGGACACAGGATCGGCTTCATCGTCGATGCGTTGGTGGGCGAGCAGCAGATCGTCATCAAGACTCTCGGCACGCACCTGCGAAAGATCACCAACGTCGCAGGTGTGACGATCCTGGGAGCCGGTGAGGTGGTCCCGATCCTTAACGTGCCGGACTTGATGGACAACGCGCGGCACCGCGCCGGGCAGCGAGTAGGCGGGCAAGTCGTCGAGAAGGAACGGACCGGCCCGCTGCATATTCTCATCTGCGAGGACTCGTTCACAACGCGCGAGCTCGAACGTTCGATCTTCGAGGCCGCCGGCTACGAGGTCGAAGTAGCCATGGATGGCGCCATGGGCCTGCAGAAGCTCAAGGAGGGGCTCGAGGTCGATGCAGTCGTGTCGGACGTGCAGATGCCCAACATGACAGGCTTCGAGCTCACCCGCGCGATCAAGAGCGATCCGATGCTCCAGGAGATTCCCGTCATCATCGTGACCTCCCTCGAGCGCGACGAAGAGAAGGCCGAGGGGATCGATGCCGGAGCCGACGCCTACATCACCAAGTCCGTGTTCAATCAGGACACGTTGCTCGACACGGTCGAGCGGCTCATCCGCTAAGCGACGGGAACCGCACGTATGACACAGAGTGCTGTCCGCGTACTGATCGTGGATGATTCGTTGGTGGCGCGCGAGATGCTCGCGCAGATTCTGGCCACCGATCCCGGGATCGAAGTCGTGGGCATGGCCCGCGACGGGCGTGAGGCCGTCGATGCGGTCGCTCAGCTGAAGCCCGATCTCGTGACCATGGACATTCATATGCCGCGCATGGACGGGCTGGCCGCAACCGAGGCCATCATGGCCTACCATCCCACGCCGATTCTTGTCGTCTCGTCGTCAGTTCACGGCGAGGGAATGGGCCGCGCCTTCGATGCGCTCAGTCATGGCGCTCTCGAGGTCATCAAGAAGCCGGAGCCCCGCGATTGGGCCGACCTCGAGCGAATCGGCAAGGACGTCATCCGCAAGGTCAAGGTGCTTTCACGCGTGCGTGTGATCACGCATATCGCCGGTCGCAGGCCCCGGCCGAGTGTGCCATCCGCCCCCACCATCCCGGTGTCAGCGGCCAGCGGCGCCCGATCTCTGGTAGCCATCGGCTCGTCCACGGGCGGGCCCTCGGCGCTCCTGGCCGTTCTCGGCCGTCTTGCCCAGGAGTTTCCCACACCGATCGTGATCGCCCAGCATATCGCGGACGGATTCGTTCCGGGGCTCGTCAGCTGGCTCGACTCCGGATGTAAGATCACGGTTCGACAGGCCGAGGATGGAGCTGCTGCGCATGCGGGGACGGCGTACCTTGCGCCCACCGGCTGCAATCTCGAGATGGACGGAATGACCATGCGCTTCAGGGAGTCGCTGCCCACGCAGCTCTATGTCCCGTCGGCCGACACGCTCTTCGAGTCGGTCGCGCGCACGTTTGGACGCAGTGCGGTTGGCGTCATCCTCACCGGGATGGGTGCCGACGGCGCCAACGGGCTCAAGCTGCTTCGCGACATGGGCGGTGCGACCGTCGGGCAGGACGAGGCCACTTCGACTGTCTATGGCATGCCCAGGGCGGCGTTCGAAGTCGGCGCTGTCGAGTCGGTTCTCCCCGTCAACGACATCGCCGAGCGTTTGACCGATCTGGTCGCCGGACCCTCGTAAGCGTCGTCGGGGGAAGTGTGACCGCGGTCACACATACGGCTGCTTTTTCGCCGTTTCGTCCTTCTGTGACACCGCTCACTCCCTGATTCGCCCCGCTTGAGCTCGGACGCTTAATCTTCGCGCGCAGCGACCCGACATACTTGACTACATGCATTCTGCGGGTGCGCAGCTCTCAAGACCGGCCGGCACCGGCTTCGCCCGCCCGCAGACTGCACCAGCTTTCGCGCTAGGACAGAGAAGGGGTGAGGGTCCGTGCCACTTGGCTTGTATGTGTCACGGTGCTCGGGGCGCGTCGACGACGTTGTCGACATCGACCGGGTGCTCGCAGACGCCAGACAGCAGGCGGCGGTCGTCAGGGTGTTCGACGATCTTTTCGATGCCGAGGTTCAGGACCGCATGGTTCGCGACATCGCGGACGCCGAGCTCGATTGCATCGTGCTCGCAGGACATTCGGTCGATCACTACGTGCGCAGCCTCTCGGGGCAGCAACTCAAGCAACGGCTCGTGGATGCCGGCGTCAACCCGAACCGCGTGGTTGCCGCCAATATCCTCGAGCAGGTAGTCGCGGTCCACGCTGACGATCCGCAAGGCGCTACGCGCAAGGCCAAAGCCATGATCGATGTCGCGTGCCTGAGGGCTACCGTCGGAGAAAGCGTGGAAGGTATCGAGGCCGAGCCGCGCAGGTCGGTGCTCGTGCTCGGCGCGTCAACGGAAGGCATGGTCGCAGCGCAGCGGCTCCTGCAGCTGGGATACAGCGTTGTGATCGCCGATCGCGGTGCGGGCATCGCCGAGTTGATGAAGAGCCCCACGATTCGTGCGACTGTAGCCTACGTTGCGGGACATCCGTCCTCGGAATTCCTCGAGGGCGCGAAGCTCGTTGACGGAAGCGGCTGGCTCGGCGACTTCGCGGTGACACTGCAAGCGCCAGGCGGCGAGATGACGTACCGGATAGGCGGCATTTTGCTTGCGCGCCCCGACGTCACGGATTGGATCGACGAGCTGCGCCTGCACTTCAAGGTCGATGTTGATGACGAGGGCAGGGCGCGTTCGATCGAGCCGGCGACTCACCCCGCAGAGACCGTCGACCCCGGCATCATGGTCGTGCCGTTGCGTGGAGACGTCGAAGAGGTCGCCAGGAAGGTATCTGCGGCCGACGCCGCCGCGATGGCGCTCGTGCTGCAGTTGTCTCAGCCTCGCACCATTCACTACGTCGATGTTTCGCAAGTCGATGAGAGCCTGTGCGGCGGATGCGCATCGTGCGTGAAGACGTGCGTGTTCGGCGCGTGCAGCATTGACGAGAACGGCCTGTCTCACGTAGATGTTCGTCGCTGCCGCGGCTGCGGCAAGTGCGTCGTCTCGTGCCCGGTCGGTGCCCGCGACATCGTCAACTCCCCCCACGACTACCTCATGGAGTCGATTCGCACGCTGGCCGAAGTCGAGATCGACCACGGTGCCGAGAAGATCCTCGGCTTCCTGTGCAGCGGTTGTGGGTATCCGGCCGCAGACGGTGCAGCGAAGCACGCCGATGCGACGGGCGAGGGCTACCCTGCCTCGTTCCTGCCCGTTCGCATTCCGTGTGGCGGGCGACTCGACACGCTCTACGTTCTCGAGGCGTTTCGCTCCGGGTTCGACGGCGTTGCGGTCTTCCGCTGCCGAGAAGGACACTGCCACAACCTGGTTGGCAACCTCGACATGGATCGCCGCGTGAATCTGCTGCGCACCGTGTTGCGATCGCGCAATCTCGATGATTCGCGGCTTCGCATCATCGACATCTCGCCCTCCGAAGGCGAGCGATTCGTCGCTCAGGTAAACGACGTGTTCGAATCCGTCGGCGCGCTTCGGAAGACGAAGGGAGGCCTACGATGAGCAAACCGAGATTGGCCCACGTGGTACTCGGCGGATGCGAAGGGTGCTATGTGTCGCTTCTGGATGCCGGCGAAGGCCTTGTCGAATTCCTGGGGACGGTCGATATCGTCGCGTCACCGATTCTGTCAGACGACGACCTGACCGATTGCGACATCGTGCTCGTAGAAGGTGCAGTCACGACCGAGCACGACGAGCAGGTGCTGATTGCGGCGCGTGCCGCGGCAAAGACCCTGGTGGCGTTGGGATCGTGCGCGGTCCTGGGCGGTATCGGCGGGCTACGGAACCTCTACACATCGCGCGAGGTGTTGAGTGATGTATACGGCGAGCACAGGCCCGGCGACGGGCTGCCCGCACTCACGAGCAGGGTGAAGGCATGCTCGGACGTGGTCGAGGTCGACATCTCGATACCCGGTTGCGCGCCTGAGACCGAGACGATCATGGCGGCACTGACCGCGGCGGTTGAAGGCCGCGAGTGGTCGATGCCACGGCGCAACATGTGCGATCAGTGTGAGCGCGAGAAGCATGCGCTGCTCGAGCACACATCGGAGTTCCTCTCGGACGCCGTTTACGGCCTGATGGAGCTCGACGAGATCGACCCCAAGCTGTGCTTCCTGGAGCAAGGTGTGCTGTGTATGGGTCCTATGACCCGCGAAGGTTGCGGAGCGCGGTGTACGGCAGCCGGCGTCCCCTGCAGGGGATGCCAGGGGCCGAGCCGCCTGGAGTTCGAACAGGGCGGCAAGATGATCGATGCCCTGGCCGCAGTCCTGCCGGCGGGCGCGATCATGTTCCTGGACGACCTGGTCGGCACCGGGTACCGCTTCTCGCTGCCGGTCTCAATGTTTCCCACGATCGTAGACGGGGGTGATGAGGATGCCTGAGGTCGTCCGTCTCCCGTCGGTCAAGCGAATCGAGGGGCATGGCCGCATCTCGCTGTACCTCGATGACAACGGCCGGATCTCCGATGCGCACTTCGACATCACCGAGTTCCGTGGTTTCGAAAAGATGGTCCGGGACCGCATGGTCTGGGAGATGCCTCTCATCACCAGCCGTATCTGCGGGGTGTGTCCGGTCAGCCATCATCTGGGCGCCGTCAAGGCAGTCGACGCGCTCTATGGCGTCGAGGTCCCACGCGCAGCCAAACTCCTGCGAGAGCTGTTGCACCTGGGCGGGCTGTCTCAGGACCATGCGCTGCACTTCTTCTTCCTCGCCGGACCGGACTTCCTGACCGGCGATGGGTCGGGAAGCCGCGATATCCTGGGTGTCATCAAGGGTCGTCCCGAGCTGGCTGCCAGAGCGATCCGACTGCGCAAGACAGGTCAGCACATCGTCAAGACCGTGGGCGGCCGCGCCAGTCATCCGGTCGCAGCCATTCCCGGAGGCATGAGCAAGGGCATCACAGCAGCCGAGCGCGATGAGATGCTTACCATGGTTCGTTCCGGCTATGAGGACGCCATGTCGGCCGCCGAGCTCTCCCGTGAGTCCACGATGCGCCTGCTGTCCGATAACGAGGGCTACGGGCGCTCTCCCATGCCGCTCATGGCGACCACGGGACCTGACGATGCGTTCGAGCTCTACGATGGTGCAATCGCCGTGATGGCCGAGGACGGTCAGATCATGGAGCGATTCCGGGCGCCGGAGTACTCGGAGCACATCGCGGAGCGGGTCCTGGAGTACAGCTACGCAAAGTCCCCTTATCTGGTCTCGCGCGGCCCCGAGCTTGGTGCCTACCGTGTAGGGCCTCTGGCGCGCATCAACATCGCCCAGTCCATGCCCGGACAGCGGTCCTCGGCGCTGCTTGATCAGTTCCGCTCGGAGCTTGGCAGACCGGTGCATGCGATTCTGGCCTATCACTGGGCACGCATGATCGAGCTCGTCGCCGCTTACGAGCGCATGGAGCAGCTTCTCACCGACGACGCCATCCTGTCAGACGATGTCCGCGTCAAGGTCGAGCGTGGCCCGGGCGTGGGCATCGCGTCGATCGAGGCTCCGCGCGGCACGCTCTATCACCACTACGAGGCCGACGATGTCGGTCGTGTCACCAAGGCGAACCTGATCGTCGCGACAACGCACAACGTGGCGTCACTCGATGCGGCTGTGTTCGAAGCCGTGCGCGACGCGGGTCGTGACCAGGCGCTCTCAGATGCCACCGTGCGTCGGATGGAACTTGGCATCCGCGCCCACGATCCGTGTCTGTCGTGCGCGACTCACGAGATCGGCCGCATGCCCTTCACGGTCGAGTTGCTTGCGTCCGACGGGAGCGTGGTGGACGCGAGGGGGGCGGTCTAGATGGAGTATCAGTCCGCTTTCGAGCAGCATATTCGTACGCGGCTCGAGTCGAGCTTCGGCAAGGCAGTCGCCATGCTCATCGTCGCTGCTGCGTCGAATTCAACCGGGGCCAACACGATGGGAATCGACAAGGACTCGTACTTCAAGTTGTGCGAGGCGATCTCGTCGGACCAGCGGGTCATCGACATGTGGGGGTCGTCCGGTGCGCAGGAGGCACTGCAGTCCTGGAAGGGTGCGTGCTCCTAGACGTAGCGCGCTACAAGATCGAGAACCGTGCGGGCTGCCTCGAGTGAGGCGGCCCGCGCTGTCTCGCTGAGTCCCTCGCCGTGATCCATGTCCGGTCCGGCGACGCTCACGAGCAGCGTGTTCGGATGTGCAGCGTAGAGTGTCTGAGCCAGCGCAAGTAATCCGCCCGGATCGACGGCGTGTGCATGTGAGCTGGCGACGGTCGGTTCGACCTCGGCAACCTTGACTTCCGGCCACTCCCTGCGCTCGGCGTCAACGAAGACAACGAGTTCAGCGTCGGCGAGGTCCTCGGCCATGACGATGTCGAGCTGCGGCTCCGAGATCAGCCCGCAGGTCTGCGGCAGCACGTCTTCGAGCAGTTCGGCGACCAGACGGGCGACTCCGTCGTCGCCGCGCGCCTTGTTGCCTATGCAGATCACCAGTGCATCCATGGCGCAAGTATACGGGGTCACAACGCAGACGCCATACGTGCCGCTCAGCACGGGTATACTTACGCCCATGGACACACGGCCTATCGGGGTATTCGACAGCGGTCTGGGCGGCCTCACGGTCGCCGGCGAGATCATGCGCGCGCTGCCACACGAGAGCATCGTCTACTTCGGCGATACCGCGCGTTGCCCCTACGGCCCGCGTCATCTGGACGAGGTGCGGCGATTCGTCGTCGAGATCGGCACGTGGCTCACCGAGCGTGACGTGAAGCTCATGGTGATCGCGTGCAACACGGCGACCGCGGCGGGTCTCGCACTTGCGCAGCGCAGCTTCGACGTGCCGGTGCTCGGCGTGGTCGA
>JBGSMX010000118.1:0-17311 GCA_041739935.1 Coriobacteriia bacterium
CTCTTGTTCATGAGGAGCGCGTTTGCGACGGGAATGGTCACCGAATACGGGATGTAGGTCGTGGCGTTCACGGTGCGCGTAGGCTGCGTGCCGTCGTGGCACCGCAGGCAGTACGTCGCCTGCTGGGCGGTCGTGTTGTACGTGAGTGTGTTGTATGTGTTGTCCGGATCGGTCACGGCCGAGGTCGATGTCACGACATGCGCGTTGTGACACGACTCGCACTCAACCGCCCTGCCACCGATACCCACGACAGGATGCTTCGAGCCTGCGAGCTGGAACTGGGTGTAGACGCGCTCGGCTGCCGCTGACATACCTGTGGCGTTGTACCAGTCGCGTCCGGCCTCGGCAGCAGTCTTGCCTCCGGTGAGCTCGCCCTGACGTGAGTGGCACCGATAGCAGTGTGTCTCGGCAAGCGGGTCGATGACCGTGCCGCCCAGTGCCGAGAGAAGCCTGCGCGCTGCCGAGTAGTGGGTGCCGAACTTGTCCTCGGAAATCTGGAATTCTTTGGTCTGCTCGTCGTTGTGGCACTTGGAGCAGTTCGCGCTGAAGTCGGTGGAGTCCCCGAATGTCGAAGTCGCCGCATAGTTGTGAGCGCTGATTCCGAAACCGCCCGATCCGGTGCCGCCCACGATTTTGGGTGCGGCTGTCGAGCCATCGTCCCGGCGGTTGACCGTGTCTTTGGTCAGGCTCGTCGAATGGCACGAGATGCAAATTCCGTACGTCCCGCTGGTGACGTAGTCGGTCGTGGAAGTGGTCGCAGTCGCGGACAAGCTCAGCCGCAAGTTAGCCGCCTGCTCGTCGTTGAACTGATCGTGGTCGGCGTGGCAACTCATGCAGAACACGTCCGTTGCGGGCGAGCTCGGGTACGAGCCGTTAGCGAATGCCGTGTCTCCGTCGCCACCCGTACCGGTCCCCATCACGTGGTGGTAGTAGTCGGTGCTGGTCGCGCCACCGATCTCCATCGAGCTCTCGTAGCTCGCGTGACACGCATAGCAGTTGACGCCGCCGGGAGACACACCGCCGGTCGGATTGTGCACGTTGTACCCGCCGGGATTGTAGTCCTGCCCATGACACTGGTAGCACGACTGCGCATGACTCGAGTCATGACCGGTCACGCCGGCCGGTATCGACAAGATGCTTCCGTCCGAACCGTCTCTGCGAAGCCCCTCGACCTCCTGCGCGCCTACGGCGACGTAAGTCGAAGTAATCGAATCCCACACCATTCCGTCACCGCTGCTGTGGCAGCTGAAGCACGTATGCCGAACGGCCGGCGCGGTGTCTGTATTCAGATTCTGTCCGAGCGTATCGGCGAGCAGCTCACCATTGCCGCGGCCCGAACCGTGCGGATTGTGGCAGTTGTAGCACGGCAGGGGCGAGCCGACCGGCAGGGTGCCGCCTGATGTCTTAATCCGATGGCCCGAACGCGCTGCACCCGCAGTCACGAACTGCTTGACGTCGACGGGCATGGTCGTGAACTCGCTTCGGAGCACACCACCATGGCACTCGAAACACGAGGCAGCGTACGTACCATTCGTCTGGTCATCGGCAACGGAGATTCGCGCCGACGGCGTGAACGTTGCCACCAGTCCGTCGAACTCGTTGACTCCCCTGTGCGACGCATGGCAATACAGGCAGTCGCCACTCTGGCGAACCGTACCGGATGCCGGAATCGAAGCATGCGCGTTGAGAGCCGGATTCTCGTAGACAGTGCGTCCCGGGAACGTGCCGAGAATCGGAAAACCACTCGCGTCTCGCGATGGCGCGCTCATCGAGGGGTATCCGGCCCCATACCAGTCGTTCGCGTCGTTGTGACACGCGAGGCACCACGTGTTGTCCGCGCCATCAACCGGCGTACTGTTGACCTCCGTACGAGGCAGCTTGAATCCTCCGGTGGTGTAGTCGACATGCGCGTTGTGACACCCCGAGCACAGATTGGTGAGGTCCCCGCCTGTCGTGGCGGCTTCTACCGTGTGCCCGCTCGAAAGGGCGAACGAGTTGATGGCGCCCGACATGATGTTGGTAGAAGCGCCCTGCCCGTCGTGGCACGCATAGCAGACCGAAATCTCGCCGGGAGTGCGACTCGTCTTGCGCATGAGGCTCGTTTGCGTTGCGGCCTGGTGTGGAGCGTGGCACATACGGCAGTACCGGCCCGCCGCAGTGTAGGTAGCGTGCGGCACCTGCGTCCAACCGGCGACCACCGGCCCGGCAGGTGGGGCGGACCGCGCAGATTCGTTTCGCGTGGCGTCGAATGCATTCACGAAGTAGTAGTAGGTCTGACCCGGCACGCCGGACTCATCAACGAAGGTCAGCGCCGCAGTCTCTCCGATTCGCGTGGGTGTCGCGGTTGACGTCATCGATCGCCACACGTAGTAGCCTGCGACCGCAACGTCGTCGACCGATGCATCCCAGTCGATCGTTGCGACGATGGGTGAAGCAGCAGATGGCGTCGCTGCGACATTCGCGGGTACCGACGGCGGTGTGGTGTCGGCGGCAAACGCCAACGTAGGCAGGCCGACGAGTGCCAGAGCCGCGATGGATGCACTCATGACCAACACGGCCACACGCGCCCCTGTATGCGGCTTGCGCAGACTCAGAATCATCAGGCAGGTACCCCAAGACACTTGGACACCAATAAATCGAGCACGCACGTGAGGCCGCACTCGCGAATCATGACTTCCACATCAACTGTAAGCAATCGCATTGCCAGTGTGTACTCGCAGTATACCGTGTATGAACAACCCTGACGAGTGTCCCATTCCCCCCCGAGGGTACGGTTTCCTGCCGCTAACGGTGCGAAAACACACGAAATCGAGACTGCGATTGAGACGCCACAACCCACTGCGGCACGCCGCGCTCAGGCTCGAGGAAAGAAGGGATTCACGCGCCGCTCTCGCCCGATCGTGGTATCCGGGCCGTGGCCGGGGTGCACAGCGACCTTGTCCGGCAGTGGCGCGAGCTTCGAGCCTATCGACGCGAGCAGGGCTTTTTCGTCGCCACGAGGGAAGTCCGTACGACCCACACTGCCCGCGAACAGGGTATCTCCCGAGAACAGGTGGTCTTGCCCTAGCAGGCAGATCGAGCCAGGCGTGTGCCCCGGAGTGTGGACGACCTCGAGCTCGAGGCTTCCGGCCACGACGATGTCGCCTTCCCGCAGCTCACGGTCTGCCGGCGGTGCCGTGTCCTCGAAACCGAACATCGCCCCGCCGTTCGCGACAGAGCTGGTGATCCACGTCGCATCCGCAGCGTGCACGGCGAGTCGGCCGCCGGCGGCCGCGAGGATTTCGCGCACCGCTCCCAGATGGTCGAAGTGCCCGTGCGTGAGCACGACCCACGCGACAGCGTCGGGTCCGACTTCATCAAGTATCGCCAACGCATCTGATGCCGGATCGATCACGATGAGGGGACCCCCCTCGCCATCGTCGACGATCCAGCAGTTCGTCTGCAGTGGTCCCGCGATGACGCGACGGGTACGCACCCCTCACGCCCCCCGGGGGCGCGAGTTTCCGCCTTCGCCGGGCAGCATCCGGGAGGCATCGAAGACACCCTCGACCGAGCGCACGCTCCGCAGAATAGCGGGCAGCTGCTCCAGGTTGCTAAACTCGAACAAGAACCGCATGGTCGCAATCCCGTCACGCGAGGTCGCGACACTCGCAGACAGAATGTTCACACCCGCCTCGGCCAGGGTCGATGACACCTCCTGAAGCAGTCGCATGCGATCGACGGCCTCGATCACGATTTCCACCTGATAGCTGGTCTCACTCCCCATGTCCCACTCGACCTCGAGGAGCCGCTCGGGCTGCCGCAGTAGGTCCTGCGCGTTCGGACAGTCGCGCCGGTGCACAGACACGCCGCGCCCTCGCGTTACGAAGCCCACGATCTGGTCCCCCGGCACCGGATTGCAGCAGCGGGCAAGACGCACGAGCACGTCGTCGATTCCCTTGACGCGAACGCCGGCGCCGGTCTTGCGCCGCTTGTTGCGAGGCGCCTTCATGGGACCCTCGAACGGCACGATGGGCTGGTCGAGGTCCTCGGCAGGTTTCGGGTCTTCCACAGACATGTGCTTGAGCAGCTTGCCGGCAACCTGCTTGGCCGAAACCTTCCCCGAGCCGATGTGCGCCAGCAAGTCCTCGGCTGCCTGGAAGTTCATCTCCGTCGCCACCGTGTCGAGCGCGCGTTGCGACGCCGAGGAACCCAGCCCCAGGCCATGCTTGCGCATGACCTTGCCAAGCTCCTCCTTGCCCTGCTGCAGATCGTCCTCACGGCTCATCTTCGAGAAGTGATTGCGAATCTTCGAACGTGCCGAGGAGGTCTTGACGATGTTGAGCCAGTCACGCGAGGGCGACGAGTTCTTGTTGGTGAGGATGTCCACCCTGTCGCCCATCTGCAGCTCGTAGCCCAGAGGCACGATCGCGCCGTTGACCTTGGCCCCGACGCAATGGTGGCCGACCTCGGTGTGGATCGCGTACGCGAAGTCGATCGGGGTCGAACCGCGTCGAAGCGAGCGCACATCGCCTTTGGGCGTGAACACGAAGACCTCGTCTTCGAACAGGTCGATCTTGAGGGCTTCCATGAACTCGCGCGGATCCTTGAGTTCTGTTTGCCACTCGAGCATCTGGCGCAGCCAGGCGAGGCGCTCGTCGAAGCTATCGCCCCCCTTGCCCCCCTCCTTGTAGCGCCAGTGCGCCGCGATGCCGTACTCGGCCGTTCTGTGCATCTCCGTCGAGCGAATCTGGATCTCGAGAGGACGACCTGCCGGCCCGATTACCGTCGTGTGCAGGGACTGGTACATGTTGAACTTGGGCATTGCGACGTAGTCTTTGAACCGCCCCGGTACCGGCTTCCATATCGAATGAACCGTGCCGAGGGCTCCGTAACAGTCCTTCACTGAATCCACGATCACGCGCAGCGCGATCAGGTCGTATATCTCGTTGAAGTCCTTGCCCTTGTACGCCATCTTCTGGTGAATGCTGTACAGGTGCTTCGGACGCCCGGATATCTCGGCCTCGACACCAACTTCACGCAGCTCGGACTGCAGCTGCTCGATGACCTGTTTCAGGTAGGCCTCGCGTGCTCCCCTACTCTCGGCCACCATCTTCTGAATCTGGTGGTACTTCTTGGGCTCGAGATAATAGAACGCCAGGTCCTCGAGTTCCCACTTGATGCTCGATATACCGAGCCGGTGCGCGAGGGGCGCGTAAATCTCCATCGTCTCCCGCGCCTTTTCTATCCGTCGCTCGGGCGGCAGCGCGGACAGCGTACGCATGTTGTGCAACCGGTCTGACAGCTTGATCAGGATAACCCTGATGTCCTTGGCCATCGCAATCAGCATCTTGCGCAGATTCTGACTCTGCGTCTCCTCAAGCGACTGGAACTTGATCTTGCCGAGTTTGGTGACGCCATCGACGAGGTCAGCGACCTCTTGTCCGAACCGCTCGCGAATCTCGGAGAGCGGCACGCCGCTGTCTTCGACAACATCGTGCAGCAGCGCTGCCTGCAACGTGGCGGTATCCAGATGAAGCTCTGCCAGGATCTGGCAGACCTCGATGGGATGTGCGATGAACGCCTCGCCCGACTTGCGCTTCTGACCTTCGTGGGCATCGAGGGCAAACTCGTAGGCCTCGACCAGCCCCGTGTCATCGACGCCCGGGTTGTACTCGCGAATCCGTTCCCGGAGTTTGTCGATGGTGGTGGGCATGCTCATCCTTTGCGCACTGTGCCGGTCGGAGAAGGCCTGCACCGGCAGAGGCGGGCCGCCCCGACTAGCGCAGAACCAGAGTGTACGTGACAGTCGTAGTATACGTGCCCGGCTCGCAGGTCCAAGGCGTATCTATCGAGTAGTCGAACACGTAGTCGTGCTGCCACATCGTCACGTCACCGGTGGCGGTATTGATGATGTGAGGCGTCAGGCCGAACTGCTGCAACGGCAGCGTCACCCATCCGCGCGTCGCGTAGCTCATCACATTGATGCCGAGCGTAGGCGTCGGGGAGAATGGATCTGCGTTCGCGAAGTCCCCGGCGATGCATGACAACTCGTACTGCATCACACCGTAGCCTCCGACAGTCACCGCAGTCGCACTCGTGACCGTCGAGACCATCCCGGGATCCACGGCACCCGTGTCAACGGTGTAGGAGCTCAGCGACATCCAGAGAACCGTCGTGGGAACCAACACAGATGCAGGCGGCGTGTGTGCCGAGGGGTTGTCGGCCCTATCCACCGCCACCACCGTGTAGACGTAGGTCTGCCCGGCTGTCAGGCCAGTGTCAACAAAAGAGGTCGCCGTGGTAGTCGCCACGACCGCCCCATCACGATAGACCTCGTAGTACGCCACCCCGGACGGGAGATCTGCCGAGGGTGTCCATGTCACTTCGACGCTACTGGTCGTGAGCGCGCTTGCGCTCATCGGGTCGGGAACCGTCGGAGGGGTCCGATCGATCCTCACCGCAGTCGTGCGAGGTGACTCGATATTGCCCGCCTCATCGATGGACCAGTACTGAATGGTCGTCGTGCCCTCGGCGCTCACGAGAACAGGCCCGGCATACGTCCATATCGGCCCGCCGTTCACGCTATAGAGAGTGGTCGCAACAACCCCGTTGGGATCGAGCGCGGTGAGCGTCACCGGGACGTCGGCCGCACTCCAGTCGTCCGGAGCGTTGTCGCTCGTCACAGGGGCCGAGGTGTCTATGAGGAACGGCCCCATATTGACCGGCGCGGACCAGTTGCCTGCATAGTCGACCGCGTGGAGGTTGAAGTACCACGTCCCATCGGCCAGCGCGGATGTGGTAGTCGTCGAGAGCACCGCGACCGGCACGGGCGCTTGCCCCACCACGGCGATGTCATCCCAGTTCGCGTATTCGGTTGAGCGGTTGAACGATCCCGAGAACCTCACCCGAACCACACCGCCCACAGGCAACGCGAAGCTGTACTCCGCTCCAGCGGTCGTCGCGGTCAGATTCTGCAGCTGCGTGTAGTTGGTGCCGCCGTTGGTAGAGTATTCGACCCGAGCGTAGTCAGGCGCGCCGGACATCACCGCGTTGACCCACACGCTCAGCGTCGCATCCGAGTATCCGGTCAGATCGTAGTCGCGGTAGAAGTCCGCCGTCCTCCGCGTGTTGCTGTTGGCGTAGATCTCGGCCGCGTAGGTCCCGTGGGTTCGCCCGCTCGTGTTGGTGAGTCGCACGTATGTGGTACGCGTCCAATCCGTGGGCCAGACCGCGTCCGGGAACGACTGACGGTCAACTACCACGGGCACGTCGACGAAGGTCACGCCCGCGGTCGAAGGGTCGAGGGTGGCATCGGGCAAGGCCGGTGCGTCTTGACTCCACGAGTACGACACGCCGCTGACCCCGGCACATATATCGGTCGTGCCGTCCGAGTCTACCGTCACCGTCGTGTCGGTCGTCCACACCCCGGTGGTATGACTGGGGCTGACCAAGGTCGTATTGACCGGTCCCTCAGAATCCTGCACCACGATCGTCTGCACCGCAGTCGCGGCTTCGCCGCCATTATCGGTGGCAGTCCAGGTGACCGTAGTGACCCCGAGCGGCAGCGGCACGGGTAGATCACTCGTGAGAGTGACCGTCCCATCGGGGTCGAAGGCCGTCACGTCCGCGGCCCCCGTGTAGCCCGCGTAGCATCCCGGCGCATTGCCTTCAAGCACCGCATCGACCACTGAAAGTTGCGGCGGGATATTGGGGGCCTGCCCGTTGCGAACCTGAAAGACATATCGTCCGAGCTGGCCGCCGGAGTTCATCGAGTTCTGTATCAGCGAAGTCGCCGCCGCCGAGGAGTCCAGGAGCGTGCTCGTGCTCGCCTGCGCGGTTCCGGAACCCGGAAGCTCAAACCCGGTTCCGGCCTGACCCCAACCGGCACGAGCCTTCACTGTGGAGGCGGCGGTTGCGATATCCCATGTGATTTTGTCGTAATTGAAGATGAAGTCGAAGTTGCCCGCTCCCGTATCCGAGCGGTCCACCAAGACGAGCTGAAACGAGTTTGTGGGAGTCGCCTGGTTGTTGTAGCGGGCCACGTCGATCCAGTTGACGAAGAATGCGTTCCTGCCGTCGACCTGAGGGACGTTGCCAGCGCTTGTGTCGCTATAGGTGACCTGGGCTGCCGCGGTGTTTCGCGTGTCTACATCCGCCCAGAAGGGGGCCATCATATTGCGATTCGTTGCAGCCAGCGTCGTGCTGGGGTTGTAGCCCGTGTAGCCAGAGCCGAACGTGCAGTTGCCATTCATGTTGATGTAGATCTGTGTGAAGCTCGTCCCGTTCCAGTCCATCGTGAACGGCAAGTTGACTACCAGGTTGCTCGTGTCGTCGCCGCGGGGAATGGCATTGAGGGCGTAACCGGCAGGCGTCATGATTGCATCGGGTCCCTCGGCGAATGCGAGGGCCGGCCCGGTTAACACCTGGAGCAGCACTGCGCCGAGCAGAATCAGGGCAACGCGAAGCGCCGGCCTGCGCACATGCGCGCTCGACCCGGCTCCCCGAGTGTGCCCTTCGCTACCCGTGCCCACGGCCCTCTCCGTCTCCCGCCTTTATGCCTCCGGCAAGATGGGTTGATTGAACCGTGCCAGCAACTGCCCTGCCGACGCGCCGAGAACCCATTCCCTGAACTGCTCGAATTCTTCTATCTCTTGGATTCCTTCGGCATATCTTACCGAAGATGATAGCTCCACCTTACGAACGGGGGATTCGCACATCGTCATGCGCCGGTAGGATCCCGACCCCTCGGTCTCCAAGAAACCCAGTTCGCGAAAGACCCCGAGCGCCGAGGAGACCCCTCGGTCGTTCAGTTTGCAGCCCTTGCGGCGCGCCTTCACCCGCTCGGCAAGCTCGGCGTTGGTGATCTCGAAACCACCACCCTCCCGCCCGGAGATATCCTTGAGCACCAAGTACAGGGCTGCCATATCATCACGATCCGGCGCAACGGAACCAAGCACCAGATCGTTGACCTTGCCGTCCTTGACGCCGAACAGCGGATGGATTCTCGCGGCAGCCCCGTCTCGCCCCGCTCGTCCGCACATCTGATTGAACTCGATTGCGTTGAAAGGCAGATGATAGAGCACCACATGGCGGATGTCGGGTATGTTCACGCCCTCCCCGAAAGCACTCGTAGAGACCACCGCCAAGATGTCCCCCGAGCGAAATGCCCGCTCGACCGCGTGGCGTGCGGCACGGTTCAGCCCGCCGTTGTAGAACGCGATTCGCATGGCCAACTCGGGCACCCGCTTGCGAAGCATCCGGGCGAGACGGACCGACTGCTCGCGCGAGTTCACGTAGACCACGAGCTTCTCGCCGCGTGCTGCAAGCGCAACCAGATAGTTGTCCTTCTCGGCGTGCTCACGGCGATCTTCGAGCAGAAGGTTCTCACGAACTGTGGGGTCGGCCACGACGGTCTCGATGCCCAGGGCCGACCGGATCGTGGCGGCGACCTCCGGACCCGCAGTGGCCGTCACAGCAAGCACATCGGGAGTCCCGAGAGCGTCGACGACCTGCCCGATCCGTCCGTACGCCGGGCGGTGGCCAGCACGCGAGAGTGCCACGTGATGTGCTTCGTCGACAACCAGGAAGCCGATACGACCGGTCTGCGCGAAACGTCCAACGTGGTGATCCAGGAACTCCGGTGTAGTCAAGATCACGTCAACCTCGCCGGCGGCGATGGCCACAAACGCGGCGTCCCGTGCGCTTGGAGGCGACTCGCCTGTCAGCAGGCTCACGCACAACCCTATGCGAGAAAACGCTTCTTCAAGGTGAAACGCCTGGTCCGCCACGAGCGCGCGCAGCGGAAACACAAAGATGGACGCGCGATCCTTCACCAGCGCGACGCGGGCGGCATGCATGTGGAAGATAAGCGACTTTCCCCTGCCCGTAGCCATCACAGTCAGACATCGCTTCCCGCCTCCGAGAGCAGCGAGTGAGTCGATCTGCGCTGCATGCAACGAATGGTCTCCGATGAATGCCCTCGTGAGCTCCGCATCGAGGGCCTCCGGCGAAAGCGCCCGAAGCGCCGCCCGACGATCTGCGCGACGCTCGACCTCGTCGATCGCGGGATCCAGGTCACGGCGTGTCACCAGGACGTTCACGCCGTGCGTGCGACCTTCCTCGCCGCCGGTGACATCGGTCACCTCGACGTCGTACTCGACACCGGCATCCAGAACCCGGACGAGCGCGGCCGCGAGGCGACGGTTGAAGAAGCCGACCTGGGCACCATGCGGCTCGAACAGTGCGACCGCATTTGCATCGTGCGGATTGTCGGGCTGGCGCTCGATTCTCAGAGGGGTCCCGCTTGCCAGGCGCGACACAACATCCTGGCGCCCCTCGAAGCTGACACCCGCGAGTTTGGTGTGGAAGGAGTCCGCGTCTTCGATACCCGCGTAATCCTCGCGTGCGATTATCTCGTCAGCACGCGCGAAAAGGTCCTCCACCAGTTCAGCCACGGCACCGTAGCCCTCTGGCTTGGGGCGCACGGCCAGATCGCGCACGTGTAGCTGCACCCTCCTACGGCCGCGCCACGTGTCGGCCACGATCTCGTATGCGATGTCGATGCCCGCATCGTGTTCGTGCATGCCCTCGATATCGGGACACCGAAACGCGATCGCCGGGATCGAGGTAGTGCCGTCGAATGCGGTGAAGCGCAGATGATCCGCACTACGCCCGACGCGCTGGCGACCGTTCATGAACACCCCACACGAGGCGAACTGCGGTCGCGGATTCGCGTGCCCGAACGGCTCGAGTAGAGCAAGTTCGGAGACCAGCTCGACGCTTATGTCCTCGAGTTCGAGCTCGGCATCAACCCAGCGCCTCACGACGAATTCCTCAGCAGGCAGGTGCGCCAGCACCTCTTTGAACGCCCGGGTGAACTCGGGTATGTCTCTCGTTGGCAGTGTGATGCCCACGGCGGCGCTATGGCCTCCGAATCGCGTGAGCAGGTGCGAGCACGACGAGACTGCCGAGAACAGGTCGACGTTTCCGACCGAGCGCCCCGAACCGTGCGCCTCTTCTCCGTCAATCGCAATCACAATGGCCGGAACGTCGAATGTCGTAGCCAGTCGCGACGCGACGATTCCCTTCACCCCCTCGTGCCACCCCTCGCCGGCGACCACAAGTGCGCGATCTCCGGCCGAGAACTCGCGCCGGGCCAGCGCAAGTGCAGCCTCACTCAGATCCTGCTCGATGTGCTGCCGCATGCGGTTCAACTCGTCGAGCGCGACGGCCAGCTCCTCGGCCACATGCGGATCGTCTGTCATGAGGAGTCGCAGCGCGACCTCGGGATCCGACATCCGGCCCGCCGCATTGAGTCGAGGTGCGAGACCGTACGCCACCGAATCAGCCGAGAACTCGTCCGGGGAGATTCCCGCCACCGCACACAGGGCCGCTATCGGCACGCGCGGTTCGTGCCGTACCCGCTCCACCCCGTCGGCCACGAGCGCGCGGTTCTGCGCCTGGAGCGGCACGATGTCGGCGATCGTGCCGAGCATCGCAAGGTCGGTGAGTTCGCGCCACACGTTCGGATGACCCGTGAGTTCGCCCACGGCCTGCACCAGCTTGAGGGCCACGCCCGCCCCCGCGAGCTCGCACGACGCGTTTTCGGACTCGAGCTTCGGATTCGCCACCGGGATACCGATCGGAACGTCATCACCGGGCTCGTGATGGTCGGTGACCACGACCTCGACCCCCGCCGAGCGCAGATGGTCGACCTCGACAGCGGCAGACACGCCACAGTCGACGGTGATGACGAGGCCGGCGTCCATGGCAAGCAGACGGTCGATCGCGGCGAGACTGAGCCCATAGCCCTCGGTGAACCGGTTGGGAACGATCGCCCGGACATCGGCCCCCATCGCTGCGAGTCCCCGCGCTGCGACTGCTGCCGAGGAGATGCCATCAAGGTCGAAGTCGCCGAAGACCACGATCCGGCTTGCGGCCGCAATCGCCGCCGCAACCGCGCTCGAGGCCCCAGACATTCCCGGAATCTGCGCGGGATCGAGCCAGTCCCGGGTCAGATCAGGCTCGAGAAACTGTCGGACGGCCCCGGCGGTGTCGATGCCGCGGGCGACGAGCACCCTGGTGACGACCCTGGACATGCCCAGAGACGACGCCAGCGCGGCGATCGCAGCATCATCGGCTTCGCGTGTGGCCCATGACGCAGAAGCGCATGCGGCCTGGTCTTGTTGCATCTTCACACCCGCATCGTAGCAGGGAGGGCCGACACGATAGGTGCCGACCCTCCCCGGTTCGTCATCGCAAGCACGACGTCGTCTAGGACGCCTTCGCGTACTTCTTCTTGAGGGCCTGGAACTTCGGCTCGCGCTCCTTCCACATGGCGTAGATAGGACTCGCTACGCCAACGGACGAGTAAGCGCCTGCAACAAGCCCGATCACCAGAGCGAAGGCGAAGTCCTTGAGGGTTTCGCCCCCGAAGAAGAGCATCACCACGGGCGGGATCAGCGAGGTCACCGACGTATTCAGCGACCGTACGATGACCTGGTTGATCGAGTCGTTCGCCATGGACATGAACGACTGCCTCACCAGACGCTGGCTGTTCTCGCGGATACGATGGAAGACGACGATCGTGTCGTAGAGTGAGTAGCCCATGATCGTAAGCAGGGCCGCAATCGTGTTCGGGGTCACTTCTCGTCCGACAAGAGCGTAGATTCCGAGCGTCAGAACGATATCGTGCACCAGAGCGACAACGGCAGTCAGCGACATCTTGTATTCGAAGCGAAGCGACGTGTAGAGCAGGATGGCCGCAATTGACATGCCGAGCGCAAGCAGCGCGGCGTCGGTGATGTTCTTGCCCCAGCCCGGACCGATCGTCGTCACATCGGCGGCACCGGACTCCAAGTCGAGTTCGGCGATCACGAGCCGGTACGCCTCGTTCGCGACGTCCGGATCGCTTTCCGAGGTGCGCACGATATAGCCGCCGCCCTCGGTGGACTGAACTTGCGCGCTCTCGACGCCGGCGTTCGCGAACGCATCGCGCATCTGCTCGGTTGTGATTCCGGGCGCGTCGTTGAACGTGACCACCGTGCCGCCCTGGAATTCGATTCCGAAGCTCAGCCCACGTATGAGCAAGGCAGCGATGCTCAGGACCATCAGCGCACCCGAGAAGCCGAGAAGCCAGTACCTCTTGCCGAGAAAATCGATGTTGAGCTTACGCATCGGAATCACCACCCTTCACGCCAAAGAGGTAGGGCATCTTGGGAATCACCGTCTCGGCCAGAAGGATGACCACTCCGCGCGTGAACAAGATCGCGACGGTCAGGTCGATGCAGATGCCGATCATGAGCGTCAACGCGAACCCACGCACCGGCCCTATGGCGAACAGGAACAGCATGAGTGCCGAGACAAACGTCACGAGGTCGGCGTCGACGCTCGTTAGTATCGCGTGCCGGGTTCCCGACTTCGCGGCCGAACGATACGTCTTGCCCATCGCGACTTCTTCTTTGAACCGCTCGTAGATAAGAATGCCTGAGTCGGCCGCCAGACCGATGGTCAGCACGATGCCTGCTATGCCCGGCAGCGAGAGCGCGAATGCATTGAACGAGGACAGGAGTGCCAGGACCCCAAGGAACAGTGAGGCGAAGATCGCCAGACTGAACCAGGTCACAACCCCCAAGCCTCGATAGAAGACGGCCATGTACACAGCGACAAGCGCCAGACCGATGACCACAGCCATAAGTCCCTGCTGCAACGAGTCCTGACCCAGGGTGGGTCCGACCACTCGCGACTCAGAGAACTCGAGGGCAACCGGCAAAGCACCGGTCTCGAGCACCGTCTGCAGGTGCTTGGCTTCCTCGGCGGTGAAACCACCGGAGATCGAGGTCTCGCCGCCCACGATCGGTTCGTTGATACTGGGCGCCGACTGTACCTGCCCATCGAGCACGATGGCGACTCGCTGACCCACGTTAGCCGTCGTGTACTCGGCCCATATCTGCGAGCCTTCCGCGCTCATGGAGACGTCCACCGTGATCTCGCCGGTGTCCGGGTCGGCACTGACCCGCGAATCCGTGATGACGGCACCCGTCATGATGGGCACGTACGTCCCGGCCGGAAGTTCGGGGCGGTTCGTGGCTGTGGAGTCCCACGCGAGCACCGAGTTGCGGACCGCCTCGTCGGCGATCGAGTTAACGTCTACGAACTCCAGCTGACCGGTCGAGCCGAGCACCGCGAGCGCGTCTTCGGCATTACGCACGCCGGGAAGCTGCACCAGGATCGAGTCGGAGCCCTGACGCTGGATCGTCGCCTCGCTGGCACCCAGCTTGTCGACGCGGTTGCGGACGATGAGTTCGGCCCGGTCCATAACGTCGTCGGTCACTGCGGTCGCGGTAGTTTCTTTGGCTGTGAGAATGACCGAGAGGCCACCCTGGATGTCGAGTCCCTCGGTGATGCTGGTCTGGCCTTGCCGCAGCCTGTACGCCTGCGTGCCAACGATGAACTCGTCGCCAAAGAACAGCTGACGGTCCGTGGTCACGGTGTCGGTGGCGATGCGGACGTCAGCCGTTCCGGGAACGAGCCACCAGGGGCTCATTGCTCCCTCTTCAGACACATCGTGCAGTTCGAGCGTGACGGTAGTGGTGCTCTCGGTGCCGTCCGTGACCGGTCCGAGCGGGCCGAGGAGGTTCGTCTCCTCGAGGTCCATGCTCTCGGTACTGACCGCGCCCTCGTCGTCGACTATCGAGTACTCGACGTAGTCGGGCCCGACCCACGGGAGCAGCGCCCACCATGAGAGGGCGACCAGCACGAGGATCGCTACGATCCCGAGGATGTTTCGCTGTCTGGGGTCCATTACTCCTTCGCCTTCCGGTCTGCTTGCCTACTTGCATGAGAACAACGATTCGCCCCCGGCAAAACGGGGGCGCTTGGCTTACCGCCAGCCACGAGTCGCGCTACGCGCTGCCTGAGGCAGGGCGCGAAGCGCCGTCTGGCAGCGTAGTGCACCTGATTGACGCTGTCGACCAACCCGGGCCGTCCAGGCGCTTGAATGGGCAAGAAACGCGCCACGTGAGCTCGCATGCGCCTACTCGTCCGCTGCTGTTTCCTGCTCGACACGCTGACCCACGGCGTTCTTGTCGAAGACCAACTCCACACCGTCACTCGCACGCAGCGTCACCGTCGAGTCCTCGACCTGCGTGATACGTCCGTGAAGACCGCCGATCGTGATGACTTCGTCGCCGGGGGCGAGCGAGGCGACCAGGTCGCGTGCCTGGCGCTGCCTCACCTGCTGCGGGCGGATGATGAATGCGTACGCGAAGGCGACGAAACCGCCCATCGCGATCAATCCGGTCCAGTCCATGTGCCGTCCTCCGAAACCTGCCGTCGCGCAAGCGACGCCATCCGATTCATGCTCGTGAAACACAGGCACACATAATACACCCAATGCCTGCCGAAGCATCCGTGTGAGGCGCGGTAACTTAGTAGTCGTCGGCCCCGGGACCCGCGCGCCACTCTTGCAGGAAACGATCGTACTCCCCTGCTATGACAGCAGCCCGTGCCCGGGTCATCAAGTCGATGAGGAAGTGCAGGTTGTGGATCGATATCAAAGTCGCTCCCAGCATCTCCTTCATCATCATCAGGTGCCTCAGGTACGCCCGCGAGTAGCTCGAACACGTGGGGCACGAACAGCGCGGATCGAGCGGGTCGAAGTCGCGCGCGTACTGAGCGTTCTTCAGATTCATGCGCCCGTTCGAAGAAAACGCGGTGCCGGTCCGCGCAGTGCGGGTTGGCAGCACGCAGTCGAACATGTCCACTCCCAGCGCTACGGCTTCGAGCAATGTGGTCGGGTTGCCCACGCCCATCAGGTAGCGTGGGCGGTCGTGCGGGAGCGCATCGCATACGGGAGCGAGTGATTCCAGCATCAGGTCGTGCGGTTCGCCAACCGAGTAGCCGCCGATTCCGTAGCCCGGGAAACCGACGCCGACGGTGCGCTCAACGCTCTCGGCGCGAAGATCCGGATAGACACCGCCTTGCACGATGCCGAAGAGCGCCTGATCTTCGCGTGTGTGCGCTGCCTTACAGCGCCCCGCCCACAGGGCGCTGCGACGCACGGCGTCGGCAACGTCGTCATGCGCGGCGGGATACGGCGGGCACACATCGAGCACCATCGCTATGTCGGCGCCTAGATCCTGCTGGATAGCCATGTTGTCCTCGGGCGTCCAGTGGTGGTACGCGCCATCGACGATGGACTGGAATCGCACGCCGTCGTCTGTGAGCTTGAGCGTGTCGCGCAACGAGAATATCTGGAACCCGCCCGAATCTGTGAGAATCGCCTTGTCCCAGTTCATGAACGAATGCAACCCGCCCGCATCGCGAACGGTCTCCGCACCCGGCCGCAGGAACAGGTGGTACGTGTTGGCCAGTAGCACCTGGGCGCCGATGTCATGCAATTGAGGCGTGGTGACGCCCTTGACGGTGCCGCGCGTACCCACCGGCATGAACACCGGTGTCAGAACGGGCCCATGCGCTGTCGTGAAGGTACCCGCGCGCGCGGAGGCGTTGCGGTCGGTCGCGTCGACCGAGAAGTCGAAGAGTTGCATTCCTGGGATTCTACCAGCACGCCCGCGCTGCGATATCCTGTCTCATGACGAACCTGACGCACATCGCGCGCGTCATAGCTTAAGGACAGGGATGACCCCGACAGCCAGGCCCGACGATCTTGCGCTCGTCACTGCTGCACGCGGCGGTGATGTAGCGGCGTTCGAGACGCTGGTTCGAGCCCATATCGACGCGGTCTACGCACACGGGCTGCGTTTCTTCGGTGAGCCATCCACGGCAGACGACGTCGTGCAGGAGGTGTTCATCAAGGTGTTTCGCTCGCTCGATACCTTCGATGGACGCGCCGCCTTCACGACGTGGCTCTATCGCATCACCCGCAACGTATGTCTCGATATGCTTCGCCGAGGAGCGCGCCGCCCCATCCCGGTCGACCCGGTCGACCTCGTGGGAGCACGCACCGCGCCCGATCACGCGCAGGGAGTTGTCGACACTGCCGCCGTGGAGCAGGCCATGCGCGCACTGCCACCCGAGGACCGCGAGGCACTCAGTGCGATCGGGGTGTTCGGGCTTTCGTACCAGGAAGCCGCCGTGGCGCTCGACATCCCGGTCGGAACCGTGAAGTCGAGGGTGTTTCGGGCCCGTCGAATGCTCGTGCAGATACTCAGCCCCCAGGGAGGTGACGCGTGATGAACGAAGAGTGCAGGATAGTACAGGAGGCCATCTCCCGTGGCGCCGACGGCGATCGCGTCACCGCCGAGGACGCCGCGCACGCCAAGGCACACTGCGCCGCGTGCACCGACTGCTCGTCGTTCGTGAGCAC
>JBGSMX010000137.1:0-2284 GCA_041739935.1 Coriobacteriia bacterium
GGTTCCGCCGAACGTCGACTGCTACTGGGTCGGCGACGCGGGTCCGGGTCCAAGCTACCTTGCTGCCGGCGGTGACGAGCACCTCTACACCAACAGAACGGCTCGCTACATGGCCCACAATCTCGTGTGGGGTGCGAGGACATTGCGGGCCGATCCCATCGACACCAACCTCAAAGCTCTTGATAGTGAGGCCAAAGCGGTCAGCCGGTAGAGGCACGGTCGAGAGTGGGAGCCATGGTTCCTTCGCGCGAAGAAGCACGCGCGTTGCTTGCCCGGCACGGCGGCGACGCGCCGTGGACGCAGCACTGCGATGCGGTCGCGAATGCAGCGGTGGCCGTGGGCGCGCTCCTCCGCGACGCCCGGGCTGTGGACTTGGATGCCCTCTGGTCGGTCGCGCTGCTCCACGACATCGGCAGATACGCCACGCACGACCCGATTCTTCACGGCGTCGAGGGCTACAACCTGATGATGAGCCTCGGCCGGCCCGACGTCGCCTTCGTCTGCGCCTCCCATGTCTTGTTCGGCATCCCCGAAGACGAGGCGGAGTTGTTCGGTCTTCCGGCCCAAAGCTTCGAACCCCGGTCGACTGAAGAACACATCGTGCCGCTCGTCGACTTCCTGATTGAAGGGACAAGGCCGACCACGCTGAGCCTGAGATTCGCTTCACTGCGCGAGCGAAACACTGGCAACACGGCCTTCATCAGCAGACTGGATCGGGCCCAGCAACGAGCAACGGCGTTCATGGCAGAAGTCGCCGAAGAGACCGGTCTCTCGGTCGAAGGCGTCGTCGCGTCGGGCTAGCACCGCCTGCCGATGGCGTCCGCTTCAGCCGAGCAGGTCACCCAATTCCTCTGGAGTCGTGACGGGTCGCTCGCACGCGAAATGGCGACAGAGATACGCGGTCGTGTATCCGTCTGTGGAATCGCGCCCCGTGAGCAGCGCGATGCCGCTGTCCTCATCCTCCGCCTTCGCGGCAACGAGGAGGTTGGGCCTGTAGGTAGCGCGCACCACCGCGAGCATCGGCAGAGGATCGGGTCCGACAATGGCAAGTTCACTTGGCGGCGAGAGCATGAAGTCGAGTGCGGACAGCCACATCGCGAATCCGAGAGGAACCTGAAGCATCTGATCGGCGACGCCAGCAACGGCGGCTCCAGCTGCCTCCGAGTAGCTCGATTCACCCGTGTACTCGCCCAGCCTCGCGAGGACCATCGCTGCCACGGACCCGCCTGAGGGCATGGCGCCATCCTGCGTCTCCTTCGGCCGGAAGAGTAGCGCCTCGTGGTCGTCACTCGTATCGAAGAAGCCGCCCGCTGGATCGGAGAAGTGAGCGAGAATCTCGTCCGCAAGACCCACCGCCGCGTCGAACCACGCAGGGTCGAATGTGGTCTGGTAGAGCTCCAGCAGACCCTCGGCATAGTGAGCGTAGTCTTCGAGGTAGCCGTTGAGTCGAGATTGGCCTGCCTTCCAGGTGCGCCGGAGACGGCCGTCCTGATCCCGCATCTGACCCAACACGAACGCCGCGTTCATCTCAGCAATGGTCAGGTAGTCCTCGCGGTCGAATGCCCGCGCGGCTTCTGCAAATGCCGACAACATCAGTCCATTCCAGGCGATGAGCACCTTGTCATCAGTGCCAGGCCTCACGCGGCCGGATCGAACCGTCAGCAGCCGCTCGCGCACGCGTTGGATTTGCGCCTCGACATCCGCGATGTCGAGTGATGACTCAACGGCTGCCCGCGAGATCGACTTGGCCGCGTGCAGGATATTCGAGCCCTCGAAGTTGCCGCGCTCGGTGACGCCATAAGTTGACATGAAGAGTTGGGCATCACCCGCCGGATCAGCTGAGTGGTCGTCAAGCGCCGCCACAATCTCGTCAGGCCTCCAAACGAAGAAGCGCCCCTCCTCGCCCTCCGAGTCCGCGTCCTGCGCCGAGTAGAAACCGCCGTGGGTGTCTAGCATCTCGCGAGCAACGTAGTCGAGAGTCTCCTCGACAATGCGCCTGTAGAAAGCATCGCCAGTGACCTGCCACGCGTGCAGATAGACCCGTGCGAGTTGAGCGTTGTCGTAGAGCATCTTCTCGAAGTGCGGCACGAGCCAGAACGCGTCGGTGGCGTAGCGGTGGAAGCCTCCGCCGAGTTGGTCGTATATCCCCCCATGGGCCATCGCATCGAGGGTGTGGGTGACCATCTCCAGCAGCGCCTCGTCGCTGGTCGCCACATATCTCCGCAGGAGGAACTCTAGGACCGCCGGCTGTGGGAACTTGGGAGCACCGCCCCAGCCACCGTGT
>JBGSMX010000156.1:0-3369 GCA_041739935.1 Coriobacteriia bacterium
TTCCTCGGCAATGCCGCATAAGCGCAACCCGATCACGGCCGAGCGCGTCTGCGGCCTGGCGCGCGTGGTCAAGGCCAATGCGCAGGTGGGCTTCGACAACGTCGCGCTGTGGCACGAGCGCGACATCTCGCACTCCTCGGCGGAGCGCGTGGTGCTGGCCGACAGCTTCATCGCGACCGACTACCTGCTCTCGAAGCTCGAGTGGATCCTCGACGGCCTGGTGGTGTATCCGCAGGTCATGCAGGCCAACCTGGAGAAGACGCGCGGGCTGATCTACAGCAGCCGGGTGTTGCTTGCGCTCGTGAGCGCGGGAATGCTGCGCGAGGACGCGTACGCGATCGTGCAGCGCAACGCCATGAAGGTCTGGGACGACATCCAGAATGCCCGCAGCGGGCCGAGCTATCGCGAGCTGCTCGACGCCGATCCTGACTTCCCGATCTGTTCCGAGGAGCTCGACGCGATCTTCGATCCCCGCGCGTTTCTCGCGCGCGTCGACGTGGTCTTCGAGCGGGTCGAGGCGCTGGAGTTCTGAGAGGCGGGGTACGAGCGGGTTTGGATTCCGGTAGGCAGGGAGCCTCACGATCGGCGAAGTATCGCGATCGGGGGGTGCGTGAATCCGGAGAAGACGCTCAAGTCCATTCGTGCGGGGTCGCTCGACATTCGCTTTGCCGATATGTGTTCGCTCGTGGAGGCGTTCGGTTTCAGGCGGCTCCGCGTATCGGGTAGTCACCACATGTTCGCTCGAGCCGGGATACCCGAGCTGGTCAATCTGCAGGATGTCTCGGGGCGGGCCAAGCCATATCAGGTCCGCCAGTTCATGCGCCTTGTCTCGCGGTATAGACTGAAGATGGAGGACTCGAAGTGAGCGAATACGAGATCAATATCTTCTACAGCGACGAGGACGGCGGCTACATCGCTGAGATTCGCGACCTACCGCACTGCTCTGCGTTCGGACTCACCCCGGCAGAGGCGCTCGCCGAGATCGAGATAGCGCGCGATGTTTGGCTCGCGGCTGCTCAGGCGGACGGGAGGCCGATCCCCCGGCCCCGCCGCCGAGCCACGTGCTAGTGTGACGGACCCGGCAGCTTCCTCGCGCGCAGCCGTCTCGATCCGGTGGTCACTCGACCGAGAGCAGTAGCCCCCTCGCCAGCGAACGCACCCCGAACTCGAAGTCGTGCATGAAGTCGTGCGGGCACAGCATGACCTCACTAAGATGCGGGAACTCCTCGGCAGGGAAGAGCGTGGTGAGCGCCTCGAGCTCCTCGGGAGAGGGCGGCCCGGTACCGGCCGGACCCACCATCGCCACCGTTCCGCGAACCGCCGACGCGATGGCATTCATGCCGGCTACGGCCTGCTGAGGCGACAGCCCGGCAGTGCGCAGGATCCCGATGAGAAGCTCGACGGGACGGGCGGCGGTCGGCGTGTTGGGGCCTCGGCTCAACATGAGCGGTAGCGCATTGACGTGTGCCAGCATCACGTCCAGGTAGGCTCGCGCCGCGTACATGATGCGGTCTTCAGGTGACGCCGAAGGGTCGTCACCGTCGAGGTCGATCTCGGCCATGACCGCTTCGACGATCGAGTCGAGCAGCGCATCCTTGTTGGGAATGTGGTGGTAGACCGCCATCGGATCGACGTCCAGCTCAGCGCCGAGACGTCGCATGGACAGCGCGCTGAGACCGTCGCGATCGACTATCTCGAGGGCGGTGCCCACGATCTGCTCGCGGGTGAGCGGAGTCTCGGGGGCCTTCTTCCGGGCCGCACTCATATTGGGCGCCTTTCCGGGTCGCGCAGGACCGGCCGCATAGCAACTTGACAACTCGATTCTACACCGTAGAATACGGGTATGTCATGTTCTACAGTGTAGAACTCACTATGATCGAAGGAGAAGGCGTCATGCAAATCACGATCCTCAACGGAGATCCCGACGCGTCAAGCGCGTTCGACGAGTATGTGGGCCAGTACGTCGCCCGGCTCCGGGGCAACGGCCACGAGGTCACGCGGCTCGATCTGCGAGGTCTCGAACTCAAAGGTTGTTCGGGCTGCTGGGGCTGTTGGGTGAAGACTCCGGGCCGCTGCGCCAAGAACGATGATAGTGCTCGTGTGTGCCAATCCATGATCTCAAGCGACTTGGTGATTCTCGCCTCGCCCATGAGGATGGGCTTCACCACCGCCCTGCTCAAGCGCGCTGCGGACCAGATGATTCCGCTCGTGCACCCCTATCTCCTGATCGAGGGCGGGGAGATGCACCACCGGCCCCGCTATGCGCGCTATCCGAAGATGGGGCTGCTCCTCGGGCCCGATGAACACACCGACGCCGAGGATATCGAGATCACGACACACATGTGGTCGCGCATGGCGCGCAACCTGAAGAGCCCGTTCGTGTTCACAACCATCGCCACGACTCCCGCGAAGGAGGCCGCAGATGAACTCGCTGCTGTTGCTTAACGGATCGCCAAGAGGCCCGCGCTCGAACTCCATGCGGATGATGACCCACATGGCCGAGGGTTGGCGATCGGCAGGCGGATCCGAGCCGACGATCCTGCACCTTGCCAAGCGCTCGGATTTCGACCGTGCCGTCACCGAGTTCGCATCTGCCGAGACGGTCTTGCTCGGCATGCCGCTCTACACCGACTCGATGCCGGGCCTGGTGGCGGAGTTCATCGAGGCGCTGGCGCATCGCGTTGGATGTCCGGGCAATCCCCGGCTGGCCTTCCTCGTGCAGTCGGGATTCAATGAGGCGCTTCACTCACGAGGTCTCGAACGCTACCTTGCGAAGCTCGCGACGCGTCTTGGGTCGCCCTATGCCGGCACGATCGTGCGTGGCAGCGGTGAGGCGCTTCAGGTGATGTCGGACCGTGCGCTCGCGAAGCTGTTCTCTCAGCTTCAGGAACTAGGAGTTCAACTGGCGCGCGACGGTGTCTTCGATGCCGAGACGCTCGCCAAGGTGGCACGCGAAGAGCGGCTCTCGCCGACACGTGCTGTCGTGATGTCGGTTGCGATGACGCTTCCCGTGACGCAGTTCTACTGGAACAGCCAACTGAAGAAGAACGGTGCTTGGGCACAGCGCTTCGATGCTCCTTACGCGCCAGCTGCTGGATAGCAGTCTCGCGGCTTCGGCGTGTTGGCGTGCGCTAGACTGCTATCACGCCACTCGACATCGGGAGATTCGCGTGACATCAGGTCCAGCCTTCATCGGTCCCGATCCGGCTGCCCAGAACTGGGAGCTGTGCCACGCGTGCGGTGGGCTGTGCTGCTGCCTGTATCTCGCGCATGACGAGAACGGAGAGTACGTGGGCGAGGAGTGGCTCCCTGCCTATGTCGAGCAGTGGCTCGGGTGGTTCGAGGCGAGCGGCGCGCTCGTGCGAGTGC
>JBGSMX010000157.1:0-2098 GCA_041739935.1 Coriobacteriia bacterium
AGACCCGGTCACCCTTCCGCAGAGACCGGACGTCTTTGCCTACCGACTCGACATCACCTGCTAGCTCCTGACCAAGCACGGGTTGCCTCGGTCTGATGATGCCGAACGCCAGCCGCATGGGCAGCCATATCCAGGGGGCGAAGTCGAACTTCCGCAGCTCGCAATCGGCCGTGCTCACCGTAGTGGCGCGGATTCGAACCAGCACTTCGTTGTCCTTCGGAACAGGCTTCGCCACGTCCCGTAGTTGAAGGACATCTGGTGGTCCGTAGCCGGTGCACGCCACTGCTCTCATGAGTCTCCGGTCGGTTCGTTCTCAGCGTTCCGTATCCGTCCGTCCAACGTGACGTCTTGGCGCTTCATCAGCGCGCTTGCGCTCCCATTGTGCGTCAACCATGCGCGCGCCTGGTGGAAGCGCGTGTTAGGAATGCCGCGGACTATTTCGAGCCCGCTTGCATTGCAGCGAGCAGCTCGACGGGTTCGAACACCGGAAGCTTCGAGCGCACGAAGTCCTTGCCGTTGCGGGTGACGATCGCTACGGCGCCAGCCTCCAGTGCCGCCTGATGCAAGACGGCATCCTCGTAGTCTGAGAAGTCCGCATCGAGGGCGTCGCGCAGGATATCGCGGTCGACACAGGCCACATCGAATATGGCAAGAAGCGTGCGCAAGTACTCCGCTGCTGGCTTGGCGCCCACTGCCTTCGAGGCGAGGTAGTGGATTGTGGTGGCCGTGGTTGCGCAGATCACGCCTTCGATCGCGCCGGCATCGACCAGACTCAGCAGTCTCTCCGCCGCATCCGCGTGAGGTTCGCGCTCGAGCATATGGTCGAGGATGACGTTCGTGTCGAAGAGCGCCTTCACGAGTGCTTCTCTTCCAGATGGCGTCGATAGTCGCCTTCACCGAGACCCGAACCCGCAAGCACCCCGCGCAGTGAGCGGACACGCGGCGTGACCTCTATGTCGCTTTCCCGTGCATCGATCAGCGCGAAATAGTCCGAGACCAGCTGTGAGACCGACTTGCCGGACTTGGCGGAATGCCGCTTCGCGCGCGCGATCAAATCGTCATCGAGCCGAAGGGTGAGTTTCGTGTTCATGGCGGGACCTCCTGACGTACAACTATGTACTACATTATACGTCAAGCGGAGACGGAATCAAGCCGAGTTGCCGATGTGGCGGCTATTCCTAACGTTTTTGCGTTTCAGCTGAAGCGCGCCCCTTCGCGCTTCTTGCCCGAGTCTACCTGACTCGGGCGCGCTTTCTGCTGGAAGCGCTTGTTAGACACACATTGGTAAGTGCCTTACCTAGGTGGCATGACGATTGCTCCTCCGTCGCCATGGGCGAGACACGGCGACAGACGGCAACCCGAGCGTTCAGCGATGCGCTGATCGCGCTTCGCGCACTGGAACGAACGAACGACTCTTCACGCGGCCGCTCATGCAACGTGTCGCCGGCCCAAGGGATGCTGGTCCACGAGCTGGCGCGGACAGGCGGATCGACGACGAGGGTGCTCGCGAAGCGTCTGGGTATCTCATCAAGCGCCGTTACCCAGCTCGTTAACAGCCTGGAAGCCGAGGGGTTGCTGCAGAGGGCACCGGACCAGAGCGATGGTCGCAAGACCCTCATCGAGCTGACCACGCGAGGCGCAGAACTCTACGCGCATTTCGACCGAGCGCGCATGGCCAAAGCAGCCGCGATGCTCGAACCCCTGTCCGACGACGAAGTGACCGAGATCGCCGGTCTGCTGTCGAAGATCACCCACGACGATCCGAACGCCGAGTGAAGGAGAGAGACATGACCGTACTGAGCACCGCCCTCTACACCGTGTCGACCGAGGAGGAAGCCGAGCGTTTCGTCGCCATGGCGGTCCCGATGAGCGCCGCCTACGCAGAGCAACCCGGATTCGAGAAGCTCGTGGTGGCGCGCGACGTGATGAACCCTCTTATGATCGTGACGCTGTCTTGGTGGGAGTCGCAGGAAGCTGCCGACGCATGGACCAAGAGCCAAGGCTATCGCGAGGCCAAGAACGAGTCAGGCGGCCAGGGGCTCAAGGCGAAGATGGAGTTCGGCCGCTGGGTTCCCGCCTAGGGGGTTGTGTCTAGCGT
>JBGSMX010000146.1:0-4399 GCA_041739935.1 Coriobacteriia bacterium
CGCAAACGCGCGAGGTGCCGCTCGAGCAGAGGGATGCGCCCGTCTTGAACCCGGATCGTCTCCCGCAGGGCGACCGTGAGCGCTTCTCGCTGCATCCTGTCCCCTTCGCCGAGCGTCGTTGACTCCTAGCGCGGCCGGTAGACATCCGCGCGGTGATCGATGCGTTCCACGTCTACGATAAGCCCCTCGTCGTCAATTCGATAGACGACACGATAAGGGCCTCGCCTGGCGGCATGCCGTCCGGCGAGCTCGTCGCGCAGAGGTTTGCCCACGCGATGCGGCGCCTGTGTCAGATCGCCTCGCAGCAGCTCGACCACAGCGGTCGCGTACGCCACGGGGATGCGCGCAAGTGCCCTGCGGGCGGACGCCGAGATGCGCAGTTCGTACTGCGACACCTCCTATTCCTTCCGCCTGCGCAGGTCCTCTTCGATCTGCTCGAGGGTGTAGTACTCGCCCGCCTGTATCTGATCGTGTGCCTCACGAATCTCCTCGAGCGCGCCGGGCGTCGAGAGGATGTCGAGAGTCTCGAGCAGCCCCTCGTAGTCATCGGGAGACATGATGATCGCGGCCGGCTTGCCGCGCCGGGTCACGATGACGTGCTCGTGCGTCTCCTCGACGAGATCGACGATCTCGGAGAAGTGAGCTTTGGCATCCGCCAGTGAACGGTACTCGGCCATGACCATTATTCTAGTCACATCCTTGGGTCTCGACAATCCACCTTCCACCGACGATACGCCGAGGATTCCAACCAGAGCCAAACCGGGCCCGACCGGTACGGCGACCGATCGGGCCCGATGTGCTGACGCGAGTGCCTGCTAGTGCCGGAAGTGGCGGTGGCCGGTGAAGACCATCGCAACGCCGAGCTCGTCGGCCTTGTCGATGACCTCCTGGTCGCGCACGGAGCCGCCGGGCTGGATCACAGCCTTGACGCCCGCAGCAGCGCAGACCTCGAGCGAGTCGGGAAACGGCATGAACGCGTCCGAGGCGCACACCGCTCCCTTCGCGCGCTCCGCGGCCTTCTCGACAGCGATCTTCGCCGAGTCCACGCGACTCATCTGCCCGGCCCCCACGCCCACGCTCGCGAAATCCTTGCACAGCAAGATGCAGTTGGACTTCACGGTGCGGCACGCCCGCCACGCGAAGACGAGCTGCTCGAACTCCTCGGGCGTGGGCTGACGCTTGGTGGGGATGGTGAAGGTGGACGGCTCCTCGGCCACGGTGTCGGAGGTCTGCACGAGCATGCCGCCCTCGA
Organism: Coriobacteriia bacterium; assembly: GCA_041739935.1. Taxonomy (GTDB): domain Bacteria; phylum Actinomycetota; class Coriobacteriia; order Anaerosomatales; family JAGXFU01; genus JBGSMX01. The sequence goes on from JBGSMX010000146.1 coordinate 1,253, forward strand.
CCGCGCGCGATTCGTAGTGCCCGCCCACCGGCCGCATGCCACCGGTCTGCAGCACGCGCACGTTCTCTTTCTGGCCGAGAAGCTCGAGCGCGGTCGTGTCATACCCGGGCGCTATCATCACCTCGACGAACTGACCGTTGGCATAGATGGCCTCGATCACGCCGCCGGTGACCGTAGTGTTGAAGGCCATGACCCCGCCGTACGCGGAAACCGGGTCGGCAGCGTGAGCGCGCTGGTACGCGAGCACAATATCGTCTGCGATCGCGGTTCCGCACGGGTTGGTGTGCTTGACGATCACGCACGCGGGGCTCTCGGTGAACTCGCGCACGGCGCTCCAGGCCGAATCGGTGTCGAGGATGTTGTTGTAGGAAAGCTCCTTGCCCTGCAGCTGCTCTGCGCGGGCAAGTGTGTGGTCTTTGGCGTCCATGAAGCGGTAGAAGGCTGCGGCCTGGTGGGGGTTCTCGCCGTAGCGCAGATCCTGGATCTTCTCCATCCGGAGCCGGGCCTCGTAGGGGAAGGGGGTGTTGCGATAGTCCGTTAGATACATCCAGATAGCACTGTCATAGGCCGAGGTCAGACGAAAGACCTCGGTCGCATAGGCCCTGCGCGTCTCGCGCGTGGTCGCGCCGTCGTTGGCGCGCAGCTCGTCGATCACTGAGTCGTAGCAGGCCGGATCGGTGATGACCGCGACGGACTCGAAGTTCTTCGCGGCCGAGCGCAACATGCTTGGTCCGCCGATGTCGATGTTCTCGATCGCGTCTTGCTCGGTGACGCCCTCGCGCGCGATGGTCTGCTCGAAGGCGTAGAGGTTCACGACCACCATGTCGATCATGCCGATTCCGTGCTCTGCCGCAGCCTCCATGTGCTCGGCAACGTCGCGACGCGCAAGCAGACCGCCGTGCACCTTGGGGTGCAACGTCTTGACGCGTCCGTCCATCATCTCGGGGAATCCGGTCAGGTCGTCGATTGGGCGCACGTGTATCCCGGCCTCGGCAAGCGCTTTGGCGGTGCCGCCGGTGGAGACGATCTCTACGCCAAACTCCTCGGCAAGTACCCTCACGAAGTCCACGATGCCGGACTTGTCCGTGACCGAAACGAGCGCGCGCTTGACCTTGACCTGGTCCATGAGCCCCTTCTCCCTCGACGAGCCGTGACGGCACCGGACCGCTCGCAGTGGCGGCCCGGCGGTGTGCGTAGTGAGATTGTAGCGGCTCGCGCGCCGAAGCGCAGGGACAGTCGGATGGAAGTCAGGCGGCTGCGGCGCCTACATGTAGCAGTAGCTCTCGATCATCGCGACGTACTCGGACGAGGCCGCCACCGAACGTCGCACGAGCCGCGCGTCGCGCTCGCCGAGCTTGGGCTCGAGCGGCATCATCGCGGCGAGAATCCGCGCGCGCTCGTAGATGCCGTCAACCAGCGCCTCGCCAAAGATCTGACGGCTCAATCGCTGCGCTGTCTCGAAGTCGAAATCGCGTGCCGGATCGAGTTCCTCGCGCTTGAGCAGAGCGTAGGTCGCCGCGACAAACGCCCTGCGAATCTCGGAGTCTGTACCCTCCCAGTCGCCCCGCAGGTAAGCTGCGCGCGCCGCGATGACGATGTCCCACGAGTTGCGAACCATATCCATCGACGGCTTGCGCCCACCGTTATCGATGGGCGTCACCCAACCATCATCGAGCCACGGTTCCCAGTCCATTGCGCCCCCTCATGCGTCGGTGTGTTGCCCGCGCGAACGGGCCGTCTCGACACCATGATTGCAGGGAGGGCTTAACAGACTCTTACCACGGACTGAGTCCGCCAATCTACCCGCCAAGACCGCCGGGGGAGTAGATCACCTCAACAGTGCGGGCGAGCAGAACGATCGCGCAGGCGAGTACGAGTCCTGTCGGGCCGCCGAAGATGAATGCGAGCGAGGCGCCAATGACAAGGCCGATGTGCCGCCGCCGTCGGTACTCGGCACGGCGTTGCGCGAGCACCACGCGCCTGGCTTCCATTTCTTGAACGACGGTATCCATGGCGTCAAACCCCACTTCCACGGTTCCGCGCAACAGCGCGCTAACCAGGCAGGATGCGCGTGCGCCTGCCCTCGATGACGACACGCCCGGTCACGAGCTTCTGGAGCGTCTGGGGGTAGAGGCGGTGTTCGACCGCGTGGATCTTGCCCTCGAGCGACTCGACCGTGTCGTCGTCTTCGATGAGCACGGGTTCCTGCGCGATAATCGGGCCGTTGTCGAAGCGTTCGTTGGCGAAGTGCACCGTGACACCGGTGACCTTCACGCCCCAATCGAATGCGTCACGAATCCCCGACGCCCCGGCAAACGACGGCAGGATCGCAGGATGGATATTCACTACGTGGTCCGGAAATGCGTTCAGCACCTCTTTGCCCAGCAGACGCATGTACCCGGCCATCACGACCCAGGTGACCTCGTGCTGCTCGAGCGCGATGCGGATAGCATGGTTGTACTCGGCAAACTGGGTGTAGGCGGTGCGATCGATCCACACGGCGGGAATCTGCGCCTTGCGCGCGCGCTCCAGGCCGTATGCCGCTTCATGGTTCGAGATCACGACCGCCACGTCGGCGTCGAGCGAGCCATCGCGGCTGGCGTCGATGATCGCCTGCAGATTCGTTCCGCTGCCCGAGATGAGCACGCCCAGTCGCGGCCTTTTCTCACTCATAGAGCACCACCCCGGTCCCCTCGACTACCTCGCCGATCTCAAACACGCGCTCCCCGCTCTCGCGCAACGCGATCGCCGCGGCAGGCGCGTGTGCGGGGTCGAGCACGAGCGCGAACCCAATCCCCATGTTGAAGGTGCGGAACAGCTCGTCATCGGAAAGCCCGGTCTCCTCGGCGAGGATGTCGAAGATGTGCGGTACCTTCCACGATCGTGCCGCGATGCGAGCATCGCACGTAGCCGGCAGCACGCGATCGAGGTTTTCGGTGATGCCTCCGCCGGTGATATGCGCCATCGCCTTGACCGGCGTGCCGCCCGCGAGCAGGTCGAGCACTGCGCGCGCGTAGATGCGCGTGGGCGTGAGCAGCACCTCTGCGAGGGTGGTGCCCCCCAGGTCGATGCGCGGCAAGGTGAGCGAGTCCGCGTGGTTTTCCACCAGCACGCGACGCACGAGCGAGTAGCCGTTCGAGTGGATGC
>JBGSMX010000179.1:0-20328 GCA_041739935.1 Coriobacteriia bacterium
CGCGAATGCGGCCTTCCTGGTCGGGGTGGTGCCGGGCGACTTCGGAGACGACCACCCGTTGGCGGGCGTGAGCTTCCAGCGGCGCTGGGAGCGCGCGGCGTTCGAGCTAGGCGGCGGGGACTTCCGTGCACCCGCTCAGCTGATGAGCGACTTCTTGCAGGGCGTCGCGTCATCGGGTCCCGGCGACGTCAAGCCGACTTATCCGCTGGGAGTCGAGTACGCCGATCTCGCGGCGTGCCTGCCCGACTTCGTTGTCTCCTCGCTGCGCGACGCGGCGCCGCTGTTCGATCGCCGCATGCGTGGTTTTGCGACGGCAGATGCAGTCCTCACGGGGGTGGAGACGCGCTCGTCTTCGCCGGTGCGCGTGTTGCGGGACGACAGCCTGCAGTCCAACCTGGGGGGCGTCTACCCGTGCGGGGAAGGTGCCGGCTATGCCGGCGGGATCATGTCTGCGGCGGTCGATGGTATGCGCTGCGCCGAAGCAGTCCTGGCGCGATATCGGTGAGCGAGCGTACGGACTCAGCCGAGCTCCTCGGAAAGTCTCATCCATTCGTCTTCGAGGTCCGAGATCTCCTGCTCGATGCGGTGAAGCTGCTCCTGGATCTCCACCAGCGCCACGTAGTCGGTATGGTCTGATGCCTGCATTTGCGCGCGCACGGCATCGGCCTTCTTGCCCAGTGCGTCCAGCTTGCGTTCTGTAGCCGCAAGATCCTTCTTCATGGTGCGTTCCTCGGCGCTCGATGTGGCGGGCTTGTCGCGGACCGCGGGCTTGTCTGCGGGCAGGTTGTTCGAGCGCGCGCTGCGTGCGTCCAGGAGTCGCAGGTACTCATCGACACCGCCGGGAACGTGGCGGACCTTGCCGTCGAACAGCGCGTACTGATCGTCGGTGACGCGCTCCATCAGGTAGCGGTCGTGCGTGATGAGAAGCAGCGTGCCGGGCCATGTGTCCAGAAGGCTCTCGACGACAGCCAGCATGTCGGTGTCGAGATCGTTGTCCGGTTCGTCGAGGATGAGAACGTTCGGGCCGTCCAGCAAGATCAGCATCAGCTGGAGGCGGCGTTTCTGCCCGCCGGACAGGTCGGATACGGGCATGGACAGCTGCGCGGTGTCGAACCCGAGGCGCTCCAGCAGCTGCGCAGGAGTCAGCTCCTTGCCATCGATCTCGTAGCGTGTTTTGTAGTGAGCCAGAACCTCGCGAACGCGGCTGTCCCCCAGGTCATCCAGCTCATCAAGATGTTGCGACAGGTAGGCGAACTTGACGCTCTTGCCGATCTTCACGCGACCCGAGGTCGGTTCGAGGGCGCCCCGGATGATGTTGAGCAGTGTGGTCTTGCCAGACCCGTTCTCGCCGAGGATGCCGAGACGGTCTCCCGGGCCTATGAGCCACGTGACGTCGTCGATGATCGTGCTGTCGCCAAAACGTCGGGTCACGTCTACGAGGTCCAGGACCTGCTTGCCCAGCCGCGAGACTGCCGTCTGCTTCAGCGCAAGCGAGTTTCGCACCGGCGGCTCGTCGGCGATGAGCGCTTGAGCGGCGGCGACGTGAAACTTCGGTTTCGTCGCCCGGGCACGGGCGCCACGCGAGAGCCAGGCCAGTTCCTTGCGGAGCAGGTTCTTGCGCTTCTGCTCGGCTGTCAGCGCAGCTTCTGCTCGTTCGACGCGCTGGAGCACGTAAGCCGAGTAGCCGCCCTCGAACTGCTCGACCATCCCGTCGTGGACCTCCCACATGCCCAGGCAGACCTCGTCGAGGAACCATCGGTCGTGTGTGACGACGAGCAGCGCTCCCGACTTCCTCGGCCAGCGGCTCTTGAGGTGTTCGGCAAGCCATGCGATGGCGTGCACGTCGAGATGGTTGGTGGGCTCGTCGAGCATGAGCACGTCCCAGTCTCCGACGAGCACGCGCGCGAGGTCCACGCGTCGACGCTGCCCACCCGAAAGCTCGCCGATACGGCCGTCCCAGCGCAGGTCGGCGACCAGGCCGCGGATGATGCTGCGGATGCGGGCATCTGAGGCCCACGTGTACTCGGGCACATCCCCGACGATTGCGTGAGCGACGGTGGCGTCGGGATCGAGAGCATCCGTCTGCTCAAGAACGTGGATCGTGGTTCCGCCGCGTCGCACGATGCGACCATCGTCGGGTTCGGTCAGGCCCGCGAGCACTGAGAGCAACGATGACTTGCCATCGCCGTTGCCACCGACGACTCCGATCCGGGCTCCCTCATCCACGCCAAGGGTGACCGAGTCGAATACCTTCTTCGTCGGATATTCGAGGCGGACGTTCTCACACCCGAGCAGGACTGCCACCCGACCGACCTCGATCCTCTTCAGGCCGGTGCGCACGAAGGGCACCAGCCGCGTTGTCCGGGCTCATAGGATACCCGCCCTGTCGCCTCATGGGGTGGGCCTGCCCAGAAAAGGCATCCATTGCGCGGCCAACATCGGTCGGTTGTGGGCACTATGAACTCAGGGTGCGGCATGCCTATGCGCAGGAGGCGCGCTGATGAGTGAGAACACACCGTCCAGAAGCGGCAAGTTCTTCGGCCCGCCATCTACGAGGCCTGGACGGCTATCGGCCTGGGCGCTGGTTGTGGAGGTCGCGTTTGTCGTGGTGACATCGACGGCATTCGAGTCCGCGTCTCCCACGATCGGACAGCTCAATATCATCCCGGGTATCACCTTCCTGATCGTTCTCGCGGCACTTGTCGCAGGCCTGGTTGCGCTCATCAGAGACAGGGAACGCTCATGGATCGTCTGGGTCTCCACGGGGCTTCCCGCCATCGTGCTGGGCGCCGAGATCATCTCGATGCTGATTCCGGGGGAATGACGTTTCGCTATCGCGCGCCGGACGAGGATTCGGTAGGCTCTCCCGGGAAGCACAGGAGTGTGTGTGCCGGGTCGTTTCGTCGCGGGAGGCTGCGCATGATCAAGCGGAAGATCGAGTTAGTGCGCGATGGGGAGCGCCAAGCGCTGCTGACCTGGCACAAGACCGATGAAAACGGTGAGATGATTCCCATCGCCATGGAGTTCGCAGAGCAGCTCGAGGCGGAGATGAGGGAGCGGATCGCGGGTGTCTGCGGTCGGCCTCTGAACGTGATGGAGAATGGCGTGTCGAAGAAGTACTTGCCGGGCAATTCGAAGCACTTTGGAGAGCTGCCCAGGGTTCTGGCGCGACTCGGGTTTCGTACGCGGTTGTTCTGAGCGCCCGCGAACCCGTCGGCAGGCCGGTTCTCGCGAGCCCTGCGTGCGGGTATGCTGGAGTTGCAGCTCAGAGGCGCGCCATGGGGCCGGGTGCAACCCATACGAGGAGGGGCATGTGTCTTCCGTCAGCGTTCGGTGGCTGAGTGACGCGGGACTCGAGTTCGGATCGCTCGAGGACGTCGCACGAGCGGTCGGCTCGCAATGCGTGTGGGTCGACGTTCTCGGCGCCGATGAATCCGTACTGCAGGCCCTGTCGGAGCATTTCGTCATGCATCCTCTGTCTATCGAGGACGTGCTGCACTTTCCGCAACGTCCCAAGCTGGACACGAACGACGGATCGCTGTTCATGATCTGGATCGCACCGTTTCTTCGTGGAGAGACGATCACTTCGAGCGAACTCGACGTGTTCATGGGCGAGCGCTGGCTCGTCACCGTGCACCACGAATCGCTTGCTGCCGTCGATTCGGTGGCGGCCGAGGCACTAGCGCACCTGACCCTTGGTGCCGACTGGCTGTTGCACGCGCTCATCGACCGGCTGGTCGATGATGTCTTTCCGGTCGTAGACGAGCTGGGCGATCGACTCGACCGCCTTCAAGACCAGATGCTGGAGCGGGCCGATAAGACCCAGCTCGAGGAGCTCTACCAAACACGCCGCCATCTGCTGCACATGCACAAGATCGTCGCTCCCGAGCGGGATCTCCTGCGATCACTGGTTCGCGAGCGCGAAGTGGTCTCCGAGGAGGCATATCGCTACTTCCAGGATGTGGCCGATCACCTGGCCCGCGTCGAGGACTCGATCGACACCTACCGTGAGGTTGCCGCTGCCGCCATGGACATCTTCCTCTCGGCGCAGTCCAACCGCATGAACGCGATCATGAAGCAGCTCACGATCATGGCGACGATCTTCATGCCGCTGACCCTGATCACCGGTGTGTACGGCATGAACTTCAGATACCTGCCGGAACTCGGGTGGCGCTACGGCTATTTCGGGGTACTTGCGGGCATGTTCCTGATCGCCGGCGGGATGCTCGCGTTTTTCAAGAGCCGAGAGTGGTGGTAGGGCGCATCGGCGAGTCCCGGCTGGTGCTTTCGGGTATCTACGCAGTGGCAAACCCCTGCACGCCCCGTGGTGTGCGCCGCCGCACAACGAGGAGGAGTTCGTGACTGAGACGACGGAAACGCGTGATGCTCACGCGCCCGGTCCGTCCGTCGATCATTCACACGACGTATGGACCGTCGCAAACGTCATCACCGTGCTCCGGCTGCTGCTCATTCCCTTCGCGTTTGCGGTGCTCGTCTCCGACCGATCGAATGTCGTTGCGTTCCTGCTGTACGCGAGCGCTGCGTCGACCGACTGGCTCGACGGGCAGATCGCCCGGCGGACCGGAACTGTCACGGAGATAGGCAAGGCCATCGATCCGCTCGTGGACAGGCTGCTGATTGCGAGCGGCGTAATAGGTCTGTACATCGAAGGGCGACTTCCCGCATGGATCCTGGGCGTGCTCGTGCTCAGGGATGTCTACCTGCTCTACGGCGCATGGCGGCTCGAGCATCATCGGCTCAGGATGCCTGTGACATTCATTGGAAAGACGACCACGGCGGTCTTGCTTTCGGGCTTTTCGCTTCTGATCCTGAATTGGCCCGAGATACCGGTTATGGACGGGATTCAGCTGGGGCTGCTGCTCGTTTACATGGGTGTCGCGCTATCGGTGGCGACCGCCATCGACTATACGTTCCGGGCAAGGGCGATGATAGCGGGCGTCTGAGGGGAAGCGTCACGTGCGACGGGATAGGAACTTCATGAACCATCGACCGAGGGAGTCTCGATGAAGGCTGTCGTCATGGCCGGCGGAGAAGGTACCCGACTTCGGCCACTTACGAGTCTCAGACCAAAGCCGATGGTGCCCATCGTCAATCAACCGGTGATGGAACATATCATCGGTCTGGTGAAGCACCACGGAATCACCGATGTGGTCGCGACGCTCGCATTTATGCCCAAGGTCATCGAGGACTACTTCGGCGATGGGGAGGAGTGGGCGCTCAACATCTCATACGCGCTGGAAGAGACACCGTTGGGCACCGCGGGTTCGGTGAAGAACGCGGAGTCGCTCATCGGCGATGAGACGTTCGTGGTCATCTCGGGCGATGCGCTGACCGACATAGACCTGACCGAGGTCATCCGCTTCCACAAGGAGAAGGGCGGCCTGGTCACGATCGTGCTCAAGAGCATGCCCGATCCGCTCGAGTTCGGCGTGGTCATTACCGCCGAGGACGGGCGCATCGAGCGCTTTCTCGAAAAGCCCACGTGGGGGCAGGTCTTCTCGGACACGATCAACACCGGAATCTACGTCATCGAGCCCGAGGTGTTGGAGCACATTCCCTCAGGCCAACCCTATGATTTCTCGTCGCAGCTCTTCCCGGATCTGATGGAAAAGGGCCACGACCTCTACGGATGCATCGTCGACGGTTACTGGTGCGATGTGGGCTCGCTGGAGTCCTACATGGAGGTTCACCGCGACATTCTCGACGGCAAAGCGATGATCTTTGTCCCGGGCGTTCAGGCGCGAGAGGGATTGTGGGTTGCAGAAGGTGCCGACATCGATTCAGACGCTGTCATCGGCGACAAGGTTGTCATAGGGCCGAACTGCACGGTGCGTGCGGGTGCACGGGTGGGCGACTACACGGTGCTCGGAGACAACTGCGTCATCGGCAAGAATACCGAGGTCAGTCACTCTGTTCTGTGGAACGACACGTTCCTGGGCAAGAGCTCAACGGTACGCGGGGCGGTCCTGTGTCGGCGAGTAGACGTGCGTGCTCGTGCGGCGATCGACATGGGCGCCGTGATCGGCGACGAGACTACGATCGGTCAGGGCTCGCATGTGGGTGCGGGAGTCCAAATCTACCCCTACAAGCGAGTTGAGCCCGCCGCACTCGTGAACGAGTCGCTCATCTGGGAGAGCACAGGAGTTCGCGCGCTCTTCGGCGACAACGGGATATCGGGCCTGGTGGGTGTGGACGCGACGCCGGAGATGGCGCTCAAGGTCTCTCAGGCCTTCGGATCGCTGTTGCCCAAGGGGTCGCACGTGATCGTGAGCCGGGACTCGAGCCGGGCCGCGCGCATGGTCAAGCGTGCGATGGTCGCGGGCTTGAACTCGGCCGGTTGTCACGTGCGCGACCTCAGGGTGGCGTCGCCCGCGATCAATCGTTTCACCACACGAGACACCCGCTGCATGGGTGGGTTGCACGTGTGCCAGTCCGCCTCGGATCCCCAGGTGCTCGAGATTCACTTCTACGACAAGACCGGTCTGGACATTGCGCCCTTCGAAGAGAAGAAGGTCGAGCGGCTCTATTTCCGGGGTGAGTTCCGCCGTGCATTCCTCGACGAGGTCGGCGACATCATCTACCCGCCCAGAGCGCTCGAGTACTACTCCGAGGGTCTGGCATACGCGCTCGAACGCCGGCACTACTCAGAGGGCAGGGCGACGGTGGTCGCGGACCTGGGTCACGGCGTTGCTTCGATCGTGATTCCCGAGGTCGCACACGTGTGGGGGCTCGATATCGTCTCGCTACACCCGTTCCTGGATGCCGAGAGGAGCGGTCCTGTCGGCTGGGACCTCGAAGATCCGCAGACCGTACGGCACACCATCAAGCTCATGGCTGCTGACCTGGGTGTGTTCCTCGATCCGAGTGGCGAGCGCATGCGCATCATGACCCCGGCAGGGGAGCTGCTTGACGGCGATACGGCGCTGCACGTGATGGTCGACCTGTGGTGTCGCACGGACATCACGAATCTGCCGATCGCGGTGCCCCTTTCGGCATCAGACGCCGTGGAGCGCATCGCAAAGCGCACCGGACATCGCGTTCTCAGGCCGGGACGCTCGATGCGCTCGCTGGCTTCACTCGCCCTCAAACAAGAGGTCAGTTTCGCTGGCTCCGTCGGCGGCGGGTACATCTTCTCGGACTTCCTCGCCTCCTACGATGCCGTTATGGCGTTCGGGACGCTTGCCCGCATGCTCGCGTCGGTGGATCAGAACCTCGATGAGGTCGTGGGCGCACTTCCGGAGTTCCACAAACTGCACGGGGCGGTGTTCTGTCCGATCCGCCGCAAGGGTGCCGTCATGCGCGTCGTGACCGAGGCCGTGGTCGGACTCGATGTCGACCTCACTGAAGGTGTGCGCATCACCACCGACGGAGGCTGGGCGCTTGTCTTGCCGCACAGCAGCGAGCCGCTCGTCGATGTGTGGGCGGAAGGACCGGATGCGGAGACCGCCGAGAAGATATTCTCGCATTGGAAGGGCATCGTTGAGGCTGCGATAGAGACCGACTGACCATCCCCGGGCGACACGCGCGACCGTGCGAAACCGCCCGTAACCTGCTACAATGCACGTTTTAGGCAACCCCTCGGAATCGAGCACATGGAGCGCAGCATCTACCGGCCTGCCCTTGTAGTGATCGTGGGCGTCCTGGGTTTTCTGATCGCCGTGTCGTTCAACACGAACGCACGGCTTGTCGAGGCTGTTCCGGATCGGGCCAGCGACCTTGTCGGGGTCGTTCGCGACATGGAGGAGCAGCGCCTCGAGCTCGAGGACCGGCTTGCCGACCTGCGTGATGAGATGGAGGGTCTCGAGCGTGAGGCCGCAGAGGACGCCGGCGTGAGCGACACGTTCACCCGGGAACTCGCCGAAGCTCGCGCGCTCGCGGGGCTGACTGCGGTCACCGGGCCCGGTGTCGAGCTGACGCTCGGTGACGGAAGTGATGTGGCGCCGGGGGTCGATCCCAACGACTATCTGATCCACGACACGGATATCTCGGCGGTGGTCAACGCACTACTCGCCGATGGTGCCGAAGCGGTGGAGATCAACGGAGAACGCGTGGTCGCGACCACGCCCATCCGGTGCGCGGGAACCACGGTTCTGGTGAATGCTGCCCGACTCGGCAGCCCGTATGTAATCAGGGCAATCGGCGATAGCGAGAGCCTCGAGCGCGCCGTCATCGAAGATCCGGTCGCGTCGCTGCTCTTCACGACCTACGCGAATCAGTTTGGCCTGCAGGTTGGCGTGACTCGCTTGACGAACGTCGAGATCGCCGAGTACCGCGGTAGTCTGCGCCCGATGTTCGCCGCGCCGGTCGAAGGGGTGAGCGGCTCATGATGGTACTGGCGCTCGCGCTGGGCCTTGGAATCGCCCTGGGATTGCTCACCGACATCGCAATACCCGCCGCCTTGATCACGTACCTTGGAGTCGCGGTTCTTGCGGCCATCGACGCGTGTCTGGGGGGTGTTCGCGCTTCGCTCGAGCGAACCTTCGACGACAAGGTCTTCATCTCGGGCTTCATCACAAACACCCTCATGGCGGCGTTTATCGTTTTCGTGGGCGACCGTATTGGCGTGCGCGAACTCTATCTCGCGGCCGTCGTCGCCTTCGGAATCCGGCTCTTCGACAACCTTGGAACTGTCCGGCGTCTGATGTTCAGCCGCTGGGGGTGGTGAGCCATGAGTGATCCGGCTCCCAAACGCTCCCGGGACACCCTCGTCCAGTTTCGCGATGAGTCTATCCGGCGTCTTGTCGCAGGAGAGAAGGCTGTCGAGAGACGATTCCAGGAGGCGCGCCTCGTCGCCAGCCTCGCCGCGGGTCTGCTGCTGGTCGGCTTCCTTCTGGTAGCGCAGTGGCGTGGCAATGCGTCGTTCGAGCGTTCCCTGGACCGCCAGACCGATCAGAACCTCGCGATCATCATCCAGGAAGTGACTGCGGAGAACGCCGGTATCCGAAACGAGATCATGGCGCTTCAGGTGAGACTCATGTCCGCCCAGCAAGAGACGATCACGCGCGGTGAGGTTCTCAACGAGGCTGCGAAGGAGCTGAACGCGCTCAGGATAATGGCTGCCGTCGAGCCGGCCTCGGGCCCGGGACTGATCGTGCGTATCCTCGATCCCCAGGACGTCTTGCTGCCTCAGGACTTCGTGACGCTGGTGAACGAGCTGCGTTCGGGCGGCGCCGAGGCAGTGGCAATCAACGGCGTACGAGTGGGCGCGCTGTCAGGTTTCTCGGGCGAGGGGACAACAATCGAGCTAGACGGCACGGTCCTTGCCAGAGACTTCGAAGCAACGGCTATCGGTGACCCTGCGAGTCTCGAACAGTCGCTCATGTTGCCGGGAGGTCTGAAATCGACGTTGTCCACGTTTCCGGGCGTGACGGTGGAGATCGAGCGAACCGAATCCGTCGAGTTGCCGGCCGAGGAGCGGTCGGAATTCGAGTATGCACAGCCGGTTGACGAGTGATGGGACGTATGTGACCGAGGAAGACCACAACGCGCGCGACACGATGTCCGATACCGGGGCGTCCGGTCTCGAGCAGGCAAGCGACAAATCGCGAAACGATGGCGACGTGCCCACGATGACCGCAGGTCAGTGGGCCGAGCGCCGTGCGAACAGGCACCGTCCCAAGGGACTGGCCGCTCTTCGGATATGGTTCGCGGGAGTTCCGCAGTGGCAGCGGTGGTCGCTTGCGATCAGCGCGGTCGTCTTCGTGATGGTCGCAGTGCTCGCGGTCGTCGAAGTCGCCTCGAGCGCCGGGCGTGTTCATCCCGGTGTGCGGGTCGCGGGCGTCAAAGTGGGCGGTCTCACGCCCGAGCATGTGGCCGCGAGACTCGACGAGGAACTGGTTCCACGTTTCGACGAACCGGTGCATCTCACATTCGAGGAGCAGAGCTGGTCGGTGGAGTCGACGCAGGTTCTGGCAGCGCTCGACAGCACCGCAGCGGTCGATGCGGCGATGGCCGTCGGACGTGCAGAAACCTTCTCGGCATCTCTGCGCGATCGCCTTCGTGCGTGGGCCGGAGCGATAGATCTTGCCGCGCCGGTGATCGGCGACCCCGTCAGCGTCGATGTGGTGCTCGCGCAGGTTGCAGCCGAGGTGGACAAGGCACCGCTTGACGCGACGGTCGTCATCGAGGGTACGACGGCCCGGGTCGAGCCGTCTGCACTGGGGCTGGCGGTCCGCCGGGAGGAGCTCGCCACCGAAATGCTCTCGGCATTCGCCGCCGAGCAGCGCGCGGTCGAGATCGCCGCCGATTTCGTGCCGGTGAGTGTGACCGAGGAAGATGCTGCGCAGGCCGCCGAGGACGCCATGAAGATGATGTCGGGCCCGGTCACGATAACGTACGAGACATCGAGCTGGGAGTTTCCCGCGACAGACATAGCGACCTGGATCGCGTTTCGCGCGGTTCCCTTCGCGAGTGCGGAGACGACAGGGGCCGGTGCTGCAGCGGACGCGACAGCAGCCGCGTCCCAACCGGCGACTGCGACTCAGGTTCCCGGTGCGGAGCGCATGGTGCTCGAGGCTTTCGTAGACGCCGCGGAGGCCTCGAAGACCGTGACACCCAAGGTCGGTACCGCCGGCCGCGTGGCTCAAGACGCCGAGTTCAAGGTCAGCAACGGCACCGTGCAGATCATCCCGTCGCAAGATGGCGTCGGCCCGGACATCGAGGCGCTTGCGCTTGAGATGACGACCGTGCTCACCGGGCAGGGTGATCGCAAGGTCGCCCTACGCACGACGCGCGTCGAGCCGGATCTCACCACGCAGGATGCGCAAGCGATGGGCATCGTAGGCAGACTATCCACCTACACGACGAACTACGACGCCGGCAACAAGCCCCGGGTCAACAACATCCATACGCTCGCTGACGCCCTCGACGGCACGCTTGTCGAACCGGGCGGAACCTTCTCGTTCAACGGCACCATCGGTCCCCGTACCGCCGAGAAGGGGTATCAGGAGGCGCCTGCGATTGTGAACGGGCAACTGGTCCCCCAGTTGGGCGGGGGTATCTGCCAGGTGGGCACCACCATCTTCAATGCCGTCTTTGAATCAGGCCTGCCTGTAGTCGAGCGCAAGAATCACTCGTTCTACATCTCGCACTACCCCAAGGGCCGCGATGCGACCGTATCCTACGGCGGCCCGGACTTCCGTTTCAGCAACGACACGGATCATTGGATTCTCATAGCGACGGGATACTCCAACAGCTCGCTTACGATCAGCATCTACGGGACCGATCCGGGCTACGAGGTCACCGCGTCGACGGGGGACTGGTACGATGTCAGCCCGCATCCTGTGCGCGAGGTCCAGGATCCGACGATGCCTGCGGGCAGCCGGGTCGTGGAGGACTCCGGGGTCGATGGGCGTAAGATAGTCGTCACCCGCACGGTCAAGCGAAACGGTACGGTCGTGCGTGAGGACAAGTTCACGTCGGTGTACAAGGCCAAGGAGGAGGTCGTGCGCGTGGGTACTATGCCCGCGACCACGACGTCGACCGTACCGGCGCAGTAGGACGTTTCATTTGGAAGAGGGGTGAGGGGATGTACCAGCCCGAGTTCGAGGCAATGCCGCGTCCTGAGCTGGAGCAACTGCAACTCGATAGGTTGCGAACCGTGCTCCGCCGCGTCTACGACAACGTGCCGTTCTACCGCGATGCATTTGACGCTGCGGGCGTGACGCCCGAGATAGCGACCCTCGGGGATCTCGCGGATTTCCCCTTCACACTCAAGGACGACTTGCGTGCGGGCTATCCCTACGGCATGTTCGCCGCGCCGATGGAAGACATCGTGAGAGTCCACTCCTCATCGGGCACTACCGGCCAGATCACGGTCGTCGGCTACACCGCGAATGACATCGACTTCTGGTCCGACCTCATGGCCCGTACCCTGGCTGCTGCCGGCGCGAATGCAGACGACATCGTTCAGGTCACGTATGGCTACGGCCTGTTCACCGGCGGCCTGGGTGCACATTACGGTTCGGAGCGCCTTGGCGCGGTGACGATCCCGATTTCCGGTGGCAATACGAAGCGCCAGGTGCAGGTCCTCGCAGACTTCGGCACCACGGTGCTGGCATGCACGCCGAGCTACGCGATCCTGATTGCAGAGACGGCCGCCGAGATGGGCATCGACATCAAGAATCTGCCGCTTCGGGCGGGTGTCTTCGGGGCCGAGCCATGGTCTGAGAACATGCGCAAGCAGATCGAGGAGATGCTCGGTATCGTCGCAATCGACATCTACGGCCTGTCCGAGGTTCTGGGACCCGGTGTAGCCGCTGAATGCGAGCACCAGCACGGCCTGCACGTCAACGAGGACCATTTCCTCATCGAGATCGTCGATCCCGAGACGCTGCAGCCGCTTCCGGACGGTCAGTTGGGCGAGGTCGTCTTCACAACGCTCACCAAAGAGGGGATCCCGGTCATCCGGTACCGCACGAGAGACCTCTCCAGGATCGTCCCCGGGGAGTGCTCGTGCGGCCGAACGTTCCGTCGCATGGAGCGCGTGACCGGACGAACCGACGACATGATAATCGTTCGGGGCGTAAACGTGTTCCCGAGCCAGATCGAGCAGGTGCTTACCGGCATCCCGGGCGTAGCGCCGCACTACCAGGTCGTCCTGGGCAAGAAGGGGTCGATGGACACCGTCGAGGTTCATGTCGAGGTCGCGCCGGATACCGACTTCGACGAGATTCGCGAACTCGAGAAGCTCAGGAACCGGGTTGGAGCCGAGATCCAGTCGGCGCTGGCGGTCTCGATTGCCGTCAAGCTCGTCGAGCCCAAGTCCATCGCGCGAAGCGAGGGCAAAGCCAAGCGGGTCGTCGACCTGCGCGGAGAGTAGGGGGCACGTGATGCAGATGATCGAACAGCTCTCCGTGTTTCTGGAGAACAAGCCCGGGCATCTTGCGCATCTTGCAAGCACACTTGCGCAGGCCGGGATCAACATGCGTGCCCTCATGGTCGCGGACACCTCTGATTTCGGGGTCGCACGCATCATCTGTGACCGGCCGGGAGTGGCCAAGTCCACGCTGGAAAATGCGGGATTCGGTGTTTCGATAACGCGGGTGCTCGCGGTCGAGATTCCGGATTGCCCCGGAGGACTAGCCGAGATGCTCGACGCGCTCGGCGCAGCCGGGATAAACGTCGAATACGCGTATGCATTCGTGGAGCCCGGAGCCGATGCTGCGATCGACGTGCTCAAGGTCGATGACGAACGCGCTGCAGACGTGCTCACGTCTGCGGGGATGACCGTGGTCGGACCCGACAAGCTCTACGCGAGAGACTGAGCGGGCTCCGTATCCACGCCGATCTGCGAAGCCAGTCCGGAGCGCAGGTCCACGAGCTCAGCGGCGTCGTCCGGCGTGCCCAGCACCCGGACGGTGACCGATTCGTCGCGTGCGCCCAGAACGCCGCAGACGCCGCGGTGCAAGCGCTGTGCGACCACCGCACCCCCGGGCTTGGGCGTGTGCGGGAGCACGATGAGAAAACGGCCATCCTCCAGCCGGCTGGCCTCGTCGACGAGCCGAACATCTCCGCGGACATACCCTGCCACTCCCTTGATCAGCGAGTGGCGCTTGGAGACGCGCAGGTCGGCCAGAATGCTGTCCGCCAGCTCGATGATCACAACCGAGTACGGCGTCTCGTACCGGGCGAACTGCCCGCCGGCTGTTTCGAGTGCCCTGATGACGAAGCGCTGGTTGTAGATGTGGCTCAACTCGTCGATGCTCGATGAACCCTCGAGCCGTGCAAACACGTACTTGATGCGCGAGCACAGTTCTCCACCCACGATGCCGATAAGCCCGTATGTCAGAACGCGCACGAGTATGAGCGACAAGATCTCGGCCGATAGGCCACCCTCGGCGAGTACGAGCGGCACGCGAAGCGCGATGTAGATCGCCGAGGCGAACAGGGCCGCGATGAATCCGCCCGAGCGCCCCCAGTGCACCGCGCCAACCAGGACTCCGAACAGAAGCAGCTGCGCCGCTACCTCCTCGGCGATGAATTCACCGCCGATCGAGAAGAAGAGGCTGCCCAGGACGGAGAGTCCACCCACGATCAGCACGAGCGCCTCGAAACGCGAGTACTTCATCGGTCTCCTATCGCACGCGATATTGTTATCTGGCCTAATCGGTGGGGTGCAGCTCGCAGGTCACGATTTCGCGAACAGGATCCCACTGGAGTTCCACCGTCGGATCGGACGGGCAGCGCGTGAGCCCGCCGCTCTTACGCACGTACGGCGCAAGGTCGTCGATGTCAGTCGGGGGAGTGCCCTGGTCGGCCGTGTAGACGCGGGCGGCGTCGCCGAGGACGCGCTGATTTGCATGACAGGCGATAGCCCGGGAATTCGCCACGGCATAGACATACGTCGCCATGGCGATCATGACGATGATCCCCATGATCGAGAGGACAAGCAGCATCTCCACCAGGGTGAATCCACCCTCGCGTTTCCTATGCTCGAGCACGAACGCCCTCCTCCTGGCGTACGCCGCACGGCTGTGGTTCACTGAACAACGCCATTGTGGCATATATCGGCGCGTTTCGACTGCTGCGTGAGCCCATGTTAAAAGAGGCATCTTCCAGGCGTTTTCGAGTCCCGTGGTCGGCGCATGGCAGCCATCTCGGTGCTGCACGGCGCCTGACCCTCACATACGCGCTTGCGGCCGTCTTGTTCGTCTCGGCGGGTCTGCCGGGCATTGTCATGGCCGTGGACAGCATCGGCGGCGTCCCGCTGCCGGAAGCATCGGCCCTTGCGACGGCCGCTGCCCCGGATCTCAAGATGGCTGCGGGGATGCTCATGGCTTCTGACGGCCGGGAGCTGTGGAGCCGGGATGCCGATGCCCAGCGTGCGATGGCCAGCACCACGAAGATCATGACTGCGGTGGTGGTGCTGGAGAATGCAGATCTCGCACAGGTCGTGACCGTTTCGTCGGCGGCCGCCACCGTTGGGGAGTCTGCGGCAGATCTGCGCGCGGGCGAGACCATGACGGTAGCGACGATGCTCGAGGCGCTGCTCGTGAAATCCGGCAACGACGCCGCGATCGCACTGGCAGAACACGTTGCGGGCAGCGAGGCCGAGTTCGTCGCGATGATGAACGCGAAAGCTGCCGAGTTGGGCATGAGCAACACGAACTATGCGAACAGCCACGGTCTCGATCAGATTGGGCATCACACCTCGGCACGCGATCTCGCGACTATCTCACGCTACGCGATGGCCCAACCGGAGTTCCGCCGCTGCGTCGGGCTGCTATCGACGGTCGTGGAGAGCTCGCGCGGCACGCACACGCTGTACAACTCGAACGAGCTGCTGCTCAACTTCGACGGCGCCAACGGAATCAAGACCGGTTGGACCAACGATGCGGGCTACTGCCTGGCTGCGAGCGCGGAGCGTGACGGCGTCGAGTTGACGGCGGTCGTCTTGGGGGCGGCCAGCGAGCAGGAGCGCTTCGACCAGGCGGCTGCGCTGCTTGACTGGGGCTTCGCGCACTATAGCGTCCGCACGCTTGCCAGTGCCGAGGAGACCGTGGGCACGATTCCGGTCTCCGACTACCTGGACGTTGACGTGGTCGCCGTTCTGCCCGACGGCGTCACCGCACCGGTCTTCGATCTGGACGGCGAGATCGAGCGCATCGTGACGCTTGAGCCGGAGCTTGATGCGCCGGTGACCGTCGACCAGCGCGTCGGGACGCTGACGATCAAACAAGGCGACCGGTTGGTCGCTCAGGCACCTGTCGTCGCTGCGTCCAACGTGGTCAAGCCAGGGTTTCTCGAGGCGGTCGGGATTGCGCTTCAGCGTGTCTGGAGAGGTATCTTTGGAGAACCCGAACCGGCCTGACGGTTCGGGGGAGCGAGAGAGAGAGGGTGTGCGCATGTCGGACGCTTTGCTGCGAACAGCGCTCTACGAGGAGCATCTCGCTCTCGGCGCGCGAATGGTGCCGTTCGCCGGCTACGAGATGCCCGTGCAGTACGCGGGCATCATCGACGAGCACCGGGCGGTGCGCTCCTCGGCAGGTGTGTTCGATGTGAGCCATATGGCGCAGTTCCGCGTCTTCGGGTTCGGTGCGTTCGACTTCTTGCAGCGAATGCTGACCAACGACCTGAACAAGATCGCGCAGCTCGGCACGGCGCAGTACACACTGCTGTGCGATGAAGACGGCGGCATCATCGACGACCTGATCGTCTACCACACCGGTGAGCTCGAATACCTGATCATCGCGAACGCCGCGAATCGACAGACGGACTTCGACTGGATGCAGGAGCGCTGTCCCGCCGGTCCGTCTCCTGCCGAGGAGTCCGCTCGCGACGCCTCGCCCGATGACGGCTTCGTGGAGTTCGTCGACGAGTCGGACCGCACCGCGCTCATCGCCTTGCAGGGCCCTGCGGCGTTGCAGGTGATCAGCGAGCTCGCGGGTCCCGATTTCGTCGCGCCGGCGCGTTTCTCGATAGCAGAAGCCATGCTGGACTTGGTGCCCGTACTGGTCGCACGCACCGGCTACACGGGCGAGGACGGTGTGGAGCTGCTCACGCACGTGTCGCTCGCGCCCCGGGTGTGGCGCGCCATTCTCTCGTTCGAGCAGGTCATGCCGTGTGGGCTGGGGGCACGAGACACGCTGCGGCTCGAGATGGGATACCCGCTTCACGGCACGGACATGGATCGGGGTGTCGACCCGATATCGGCGGGACTCGGCTGGACGGTCTCGCTCGACAAGGGCGATTTCACAGGCCGCGATGCGATCGCCCGCATCAAGGCCGCAGGACCCGCGCGCAAGCTCGTGGGGCTCGCGGTCGACGAGGGAATTCCTCGGCATGGTTGTGTCGTGTTGCACGACGGCATCGAGGTCGGTAAGGTGGCAAGCGGCACGTTCTCTCCCACTTTGCAGCAGGGGATTGGGACGGCGTACGTACCGCCGGAGCTTGCCGAACCCGGCACGCGACTGGACGTGGCTATTCGCAAGAAGACCGCATCGGCGACGGTGGTCAAGCCGCCGTTCGTGAAGGAGACGTCTCTGTCACCAGGCAGGGCGTGAAAGGAGCGCATCGAGCGATGTATCCCAGCGATCTGAAATATCACAAGGAGCACGAGTGGGTACGCGTCGAGGGTGACGTGGCCGTGGTTGGCATTTCGCACTTCGCGCAAGACCAGCTGGGCGAGGTCGTGTACGTGGACCTGCCTGCGGAGGGCGATGAAGTTGCGGTAGACGAGACCTTTGGCGAGATCGAGTCGGTCAAGTCGGTCTCGGAGCTCTACGCGCCGGTCTCCGGCGAGGTCGTCGCCGTCAACGATGCGCTCGACGATACGCCCGAGACGGTCAACTCCGACCCCTACGGCGCCGGCTGGATGATCAAGGTGAAGATGTCGAATGCATCCGAAGCCGACGCGCTCATGTCGGCCGAGGACTACGAAGCGTTCGTGTCCGAGTAGCTCCGGGTACCGTGCGTCACATACCCATCACGTGCGAGCAGCGCGAAGCCATGCTTCGCGCTGTCGGCGTCTCCGAGGTAGACGAGCTGTTTGCCGACGTACCGGCCGGTGCGCGGCTGGAGTCTGCGCTGGACCTGCCTTCCGGAATGGGGGAGATCGAGCTCACGACGCATCTGCGCGCGCTCGCGTCGCGCAACGTGGCGGCGACCTCGATCGTGAGCTTCGCCGGCGCGGGGTGCTATGACCATCACATACCGAGTGTGGTCGACCACGTCCTCAGGCGTCCGGAGTTCTTCACGGCGTACACGCCGTATCAGCCCGAGGTGTCCCAGGGCACTCTGCAGGCGATTTTCGAGTACCAGACGGGCATCTGTGAGCTCACAGGCATGGATGTGTCCAACGCAAGCATGTACGACGGCGCGACCGCGCTTGCGGAGGCTTCATTCATGGCCGCCCGGGTGACCAAGCGCCACAAAGTGGTGGTCTCCGGGGCGATCCATCCGGGCTGGTTGACCGTGCTGCGCACGTATGCGGCGGCCGGGGTGATCGAGCCTGTCATCATCGAGCCGGTGCAGGGTCTGACACCGATCGAGGCGGTCACTGCCGCCGTAGCCGATGCCGCCGCGGTCGTGGTCGCAAGCCCCAACTTCACCGGCAGCATTGAGGATCTCGCAGGCCCCGGTGCCGCAGCTCACGATGCTGGCGCGCTCTACGTTGTCGCCTCGAACCCCATCTTGCTGGGAGTGATGGAGCCACCGGCGAGCTTCGGGGCGGACATCGTGGTAGGTGAGGGGCAGTCCCTGGGTAACGCCATGTCGCTGGGCGGACCTGGATTGGGCTTCTTCGCCTGCCGTCAGCAGTTCGTCCGGCAGATGCCGGGTCGGCTCGTGGGTCGCACGGTAGATGTCGACGGCAACGACGCGTACGTGCTGACGCTTGCGACGCGCGAGCAGCATATCCGGCGCGAGAAGGCCACGAGCAACATCTGCAGTAACCATGCGCTCAACGCCCTGGCGGCAGGTGCGTACCTCGCGGCGGTCGGCGTGGAGGGCTTGTCAGGAATCGCACGCTCGTGCGTGGCCAAGGCGCACTACCTGCGCGAGGAACTGCTCAAGACGGAGCGCTTCTCGGCACCCTGGGACGCACTGTTCGGCTACGAGTTCGCGCTGCGTTTCGACGGCGACGTGGACTCGATGCGTCGCGAGTTGTTCGAGCGCGGTTACCTTGCGGGAGTCGATGCGGGGGAGCTCGATGCGCGCTACGATGGACTGGTGCTGTTCGCGGTGACGGAGAAGCGTACCCGGGCGCAGATCGATGCGTTCGTTGCCGAGGTGAGCTCGCTGTGACCGAGAAGCTCGCACACACGCCCGCAGGCGCGCCGGTCCGGGGGCCTCGTGCGCTCATCTACGATCTGGGCGCTCCGGAATCATCATGCGTGCTTGCACCGGACCTCGACGTGCCCGCAGTGCAGCTCGATGCAGTGCTCGGCGGTACTGCGCGCGTGACCGCGCCCCGCCTTCCGCACGTGACCGAACTTGAGATTATGCGGCACTATTCGCACCTGGCGGATATGAACTTCGGCGTCGACTCGGGGCTCTATCCGCTCGGCTCGTGCACCATGAAGTACAACCCGCGGATCAACGAGGATGCGTGCCGGCTCGAAGGCTTCGCCGGTCTGCACCCGCTTCAACCTGCGGACACCATCCAGGGCGCGCTCGAGCTCATGCACGGGCTCCAAGACGCGCTCGCGCAGGTATCGGGGCTACCCGGGGTCAGCCTTCAGCCCGCCGCGGGCGCGCACGGCGAGCTCACTGCATTGATGGTGTTTCGGGCCGCACACACTGGGGCAGGGGACCCGCGCCGCAAGGTCGTGATACCGGACAGCGCGCACGGGACCAACCCCGCGAGCGTATCCATGTGCGGCTACGAGACGGTCACGATACCCAGCGGCGAGGACGGCATGGTGGATCTCGACGCGTTGCGAGACGCGCTCGACACCGACGTCGCGGCCTTCATGCTCACGAATCCCAACACGGTGGGGCTCTTCGACTCGCAGATCCTCGAGATCACCCGGACGGTGCATGACGTAGGCGCGTACGCTTACTGCGACGGCGCGAACATGAACGCCATCCTCGGTAAGACACGCCCCGGCGACATGGGCTTCGATGCGCTGCACATCAACCTGCACAAGACCTTCTCGACTCCGCACGGAGGGGGAGGTCCGGGTTCGGGACCGGTGTGCGTGACCGAGGGGCTGGCGCGCTACCTTCCGGCGCCGGTCGTGCGGCGTGGGATCGAGGGTGAGCCGGCATACGTGCCGCATACGCCCGAGGCATCGATAGGCGCCGTACGCAGCTTCTGGGGCAACTTCGGCGTGCTCGTGCGTGCGTACGCGTACGTACGGGCGCTGGGAGGCGAGGGGCTCACCGAGGTCGCCGAGCAGGCGGTTCTCTCGGCAAACTACCTCAAGGAGCGGCTCAAAGGCGCGTTCGATCTGCCATTCGATCGCGTGTGCATGCACGAGTTCGTGCTCTCCGGCGCGAGCCTGAGGCGCGAGTACGGGGTCCGCACGCTCGATGTCGCCAAGCGGCTGCTCGACTACGGATTCCATCCGCCCACGGTCTACTTCCCGCTGATCGTCGAAGAGGCGCTCATGATCGAGCCGACCGAGACCGAGCCGCTCGATGCGCTCGACGCGTTCGCCGATGCGCTGATCGCGATCGCCGGGGAGGCCGCGACCTCTCCCGACATGTTGCACGACGCGCCCTACACCACACCGGTGCGCAGGCTCGACGAAGCTCGTGCAGCACGAGATCCGGTCCTGCGCTGGCGTCCCCGGGAGTAGGCTGATGCCCGCAGTCTGGCGGCTCGTGGTCGACGATGCGGCGGACGGCGCGTGGAACATGGCG
>JBGSMX010000183.1:0-1634 GCA_041739935.1 Coriobacteriia bacterium
CGCCACGGGCGAGAACTGGCCCGACGCACTTGGCGGTGCCGCGCTCGCGGGTGTGGTCGACGGGCCGTTGTTGCTCACCAAGCCCACCGACCTTCCGGATGCGGTCGCAGCCGAGATAGTGCGGCTGGACGCGGACAACGCATACATCCTGGGCGGCACGGGGGCGGTGTCCCAGGCCGTGCAAGACGAGCTCGACGCCGCGCTTTCGGGCAGCGTCGTGCGACTCTCGGGATCGGACCGCTATGCCACGGCCAGAGTCGTGGCGGACAAGGTCATCGAGCTGCAAGGCCCCGGATACTCCCGAGAGGCGTTCGTGAGCACCGGCCTGAACTTCCCCGATGCGCTCGGCGCTTCGCCCCTCTCGGCAGCCTGGGGCGTACCGATCCTGCTGACGAAACGCGATCGGGTGCCTTCGCTTCCCGGAGCGGTCGACTCAGTGATCATCCTGGGCGGATCTGCTGTGGTGACTCCGGTGACCGAGGACCTGCTCGAGGCGGCGCTAGGCTGTCCTATCCCCGAGTCGTCGCGACACCTCGGGATCCATTGTCGCCCTGAGTGAGGCGGCGCATCCTGTCTGCAAGGACTGTCGAGGTTCAAGCAGAAGGAGCGCCGCCTCATGACCAATGATGATGTGCTGTACTCGTATCGTCTACGTGTTCTGGCCACCGCACGCGAACTGGGTTCGGTCGCCGCCGCCTGCCGCCTTCACGGCATCCACCGCTCGACCTACTATCGGTGGAAGGGCATGGTTGACCGGTTCGGCCTTGAGATCCTGCGTCCCAGAGAGCGTCGCCCACCCCAGATGCCCAACTCGATCCCGGTGCTGATCGAGCATCGCATCATCGCGTTCGCGCTCGGGTACCCGGGCAAAGGCCCGAAAGCGATCTCTTCCGAACTCGCTCGTGAGAAGAACGGTGGGTTCCGGGTGTCAGCCAATGGCGTCTACCGGGTGCTCAGGCGTCACGGGCTGCAGACCAGAGCACTCCGAAACGGACTGCTGGCCGGTTACGCCGCACCGCCCGAACCGATGCGCGATCCTGAGCCCGAGCGCCACATCGAGGTGGAGCGTCCCGGTGAGCTCGTGCAGTTCGACTGCTTCTGTGTGGGGAGGCTGGCCGGCACCAAGGGCGTGGTGTGGCAATACACCGCGATCGACGCGGCAAGTAGCTTCACCTGGGCGGAGCTGCATGTGACTCCAAGGAACCCAGACGTGCGTTTCTGCTCGAGGCTCGCACATCGTGTCGCGAAAGACCTGCGCGACGCGGGCTGGGACTTCGAGCGGGTGACGACCGACAACGGTTCGGAGTTCCGCAATCATCGCCTCGACGCTGAGCTCGACAAGCTCGGCGTGTTGCATACGCTGATCAGACCGGGTCGTCCGCAGTCCAACGGCTTTGTCGAACGCGTCCAGCGCACGATCCTCGAGGAGTGTTGGAAACCGGCGTTCGCCCGCTACTTGGTCCCGAAGTACATGGGGTTGAGGCGCGAACTCGAGCGCTACTTGATCGAGTACAACTACGATCGGGCGCACAACGGGCGCCTGACCAAAGGCCGGACGCCCGCTGAAGTTCTCGGTGCGGCTAAGATGTGGAGGTAGCAGACAGGATGTGTTGCTACATCTTGGGGTCAGTACA
>JBGSMX010000222.1:0-8781 GCA_041739935.1 Coriobacteriia bacterium
GGCACCCGCGCCGATCCGATCGCCTCAGACCCGGGGACGCTCGGCGGGGGACATCCCGAGGCGCTCGATATCGGACTCAAGTACGTGGGAGTCCCTTACACGTGGGGTGGCTCGTCCCCGTCCGGCTTCGACTGCTCGGGGCTGACGCAGTACGTGTACGGCGAGATCGGGATATCGATCCCGCGCACCAGCAGGTCCCAGTTCGCAGCCGGATCGCACATCGCTTCCGACCGACTTGACCTACTCGTGCCGGGTGACCTGGTCTTCTTCGGCTACAAAGGGGACCCCGGGCGCGTTCACCACGTGGGCATCTACGCGGGCAATGGCAACTACCTGCACGCGCCGTACACGGGTGCTTCGGTGCGCGTTGACTCGCTCACCGCGCGGATCGAGAGCAGCGGCGACTACGTGGGCGCTTCGCGCTTCTAGCGTAACGCCACTCGCCGAGAGTGCGCCTCGTGCCGGTTCTTCCGCCGTTCGTCCAGTCCTTGGTTAGATTCTGTTAAGACCCGGTTGGTACGCTGTCGCGCACCTGCCGGATTGGTTAGGATTGCCATACCCGCGCACGCCGCGCTGCAGCGAGTGCGGGTGGGGGAGTCATCTGGGGAAGGGAAGTCACCGTGTCGTACCGTCGAGCCGGTCGTTTCGTCGCACGCGCATTCGCCCGATTCATGTCCATGTTGCTCACGGTGGTCATGCTCGCGACCGGGATGAGCTTCTCGTCGCCGGCGGCGGCGATCGCCGCACCCGGCGGCGGTGCACCAGCGGGGCAAAGCAGGAACCGCCCACCCATCGCCATCATCGGCGGGACGGTCAACGCCTTCGTGGACACGCCGGTGGTGATCGACGGGTCGCGATCTCACGACACCGACGGCGCCATCGCATCGTACGAATGGGACTTCGACGACGACGGCGTCTGGGACTTGCTCACAGCACTCCCCACTTGCGAGCATATCTTCACGACTGAAGGCCGTCAGTTCATCCGGCTCAGGGTGACCGACGATGCGGGGGCGTCGAGTGTCGACCGGCGCAATCTGCACGTGCGGCTCGACACCTGGGATCCGGTCGCGATCGTGACTGGCCCGAGTAACGCCTCAGTTGGCGAGGCTGTCACGCTCGATGGCTCTGCATCCTACGATCGCAACGGGTCGCTCGAGACCTACACCTGGGACTTCGAGTCAGACGGCACTCCCGATCTCTCGACGGCCATGCCAACGGCGGATCACTTGTGGCCCGCTGCGGGTCTGTTCACAGTGACCCTCACCGTCCTCGATTTCGCGGGCAATGGCGCTTCTGCCGAATGCACGATCGCGATCGAGGCAGGGGGCGACTCTCGCCCAGAGCCGCCTATCGGCCTGGCAGCCGTCGACGTGCCCGAGGACCAGGGGGGCGCGATCCAGCTCGCGTGGACTCCGAGCACTGAGTCAGATGTGCATTTGTACAAGGTGTATCGATACACCGAGACCGACCCAGCCACCGCGATGATCGCCGAGATCTCCGGGTCAACACACGTCGACACCGGCCTGATCGACGGGACTCTCTACAGCTACTCTGTGAGCGCGGTCGACGACTCAGGGCAAGAGGGCGACCGCTCGGTGCCGGCCTCGGCGATCCCAATCGACAACACCGCGCCTGCAGTACCGGTTGGGCTCGCAGTAACGGACGTTCCCAGCGATCAGGGCGGGGCATTGCTCGCGAACTGGGGCGCGAACGCTGAACCCGACCTTGCGGGCTACAGGCTCATCTATCGCGACACGGTCACGGGCCAGGAGTGGACGGCGGACATGCCGTCGTCGGGCACGGAGTTCGCAGCCACGGGTCTGCTCAACGCCCGCGAGTACTCGTTCACGGTTGCGGCGTACGATGCGGCAGGCAATCTCAGCGCGTCTTCGGACGCGGCGGTCTGCGCGCCAACCGACGACCTGCCGCCTTCGGCGCCCGTCGGTCTCGAGGCGCATGACTTCATGGCCGATGAGGGTGGCGCCATCGCTCTCGCCTGGGCTTTGAATCCCGAGACTGACGTGGCCGGGTACACCGTGTTCCGGGCCCCCGTGCCTCCGGGAGTAGATCCGCTCGTCGCTGCAGCGAGCGCCCTGCCCGTTGCGTTCACGGACTGCGGGACGACCGCGTGGACCGACGAGAACGCGACGATCGGCGCGGTCTACGTGTACTTCGTGACCGCGCAAGACGCATCCGGCAACGTGTCGACCGCAAGCGAGTTGGCTGTCTCGAGTTCCGATGACGACCTAGCCCCGTCGCCGCCGACATCGATCACCGCCCAAGACGTGCCTGACGACCAGGGCGGGGCGGTCTTGGTGACGTGGTCGCCCAGTCCGTCTGGCGACGTGACCGGCTACTTCGTGCGCGCGTACGATCCATCGGGTCAGCTGGTGGCTGCTGTCGAGTCAACAGGGGCGGCCACCATCGCCCTGGACGGGCTCCAGACGGGAAGCGAGCACCGGTTGACGGTGAGCGCCCGTGACGCTGCCGGCAACGAGTCAGCCGCGCTTGAGGCAACCGCCACCCCGCTGGACAACCTCGCTCCGGCCATTCCGGCTGGCGTGTCGGCCTCCGACATTACGCCGGACCAGGGCGGTTCGATCATCGTTGGCTGGCTCGAGAACGTCGAGCCGGACCTCGCAGGGTACGAGGTCACGTGCACTGATGAGGCGGGGCACGTAGTCGCATCCGCCAGTGCCGGCTACGCGACCGGCTGGACGTTCGATGGGCTGGAGCACGACGCGACGTACTCGTTCTCGGTTCGTGCCGAGGATTCGCACGGCAACATGTCCGCCGCCAGCACAGCGGTCTTCGCCACGGCCCGCGACGAGATCGCCCCGGACCCTGTCGAGGTCACAGCGATCGATCACCCGCTCGATCAGGGCGGCGCGATCGACATCACGTGGATCGCCGCGTCGGCACCAGACACGTCGGGCTACCGGGTGTATCGCGACGGCGAGCAGATCGCCGAGACGACGGCGACCGCATGGTTCGACCCCGACGCCGGGGACATCGAGCGCGCATACACCGTCCGGGCGTTCGACACGTCCATGAACCTGTCCGACCCCAGCGACCCTCCCGCGCTCGCGTGCGCGACCGATGATCTCGCACCCGCGATCCCCGGCATCGTGTCGGCCCAGGATGCGCCGGGCGATGACTCCGGAACGGTGGACGTCACCGTCGCCCACGTGGCCGACCCCGATGTCGACGGCTACCGGGTGTTCTGCTACGCCCCGGCCGGGATGCTTGTGGCAACGGCCGAACTCGCGGCGCTCGATACGGTCGCGCAGGTGAGCGGTCTGCTCAACGGCATCACGTACCGCTTCACCGCGCTTGCTTTCGACACCTCGGGCAACAACTCGCCGGAGTCTGCACCGGTGTGGGCAACACCTCTCGATGACCTCGCGCCAGCGATACCCCAAGGCGTGCTTGCTGCTGACGTGCCCGAAGACAATGGCGGGGCGATCCAGGTCACGTGGCTTGCCGCGCCCGAGGCTGATCTTGCCGGCTACCGGGTTTTCAGAGACGGAACCCAGATCGCCGAGACAACCGCGACTGTCTACATCGACTCGGATCTGGTTGAGGGGCAGGAGCACTCGTACGCGGTCGCTGCGTATGACTACACCGGGAACGTCTCAGCCGTGAGCGAAGAGGCATGCGCGGCTGCTGTCGACAACATCAACGACCTTCCGGTCGCGCGTGCGTCCGCAGGCCCGGCCTCAGGGCTCGCACCTCTCGCCGTCGCGTTCGCTTCAGTGGGCAGCTACGATCCTGACGGCGAGATCACCTCGTATGCCTGGGATATTCTTGGCGACGGCTCGGTCGAGGGGACCGCTACCACCTTCTCGCATACGTTCATGCACAGAGGAACCTACGACGTCCTGCTTTCAGTGACCGATGATCGGGGAGCGACCGCCACCGACACCGTGACCATCTCCGTGAGCAGCCCCTATCCCACGGCCATGGTCTCCGCGCAACCCGAGCACTTGACGCTTGGGGAGACGGCCGTCCTCTCGTGGACGACCACAGATGCGGACTCCGTTGTCATCGAGCCGGGGATCGGACCGGTCGCAGAGTCGGGCTTCATCACCGTGTCCCCGGTGCAGGACACGACCTATACGGTCACCGCGACCAACGAGTCCGGTGTGGCCGTGGCCGCCACTCACGTGTCAGTGAATATGCGTCCGTTTGCGGTCGCATCGATCGACCCGACCTCAGGTGTCGCGCCGCTCGCCGTGATCTTCGACGGTTCGCAAAGTGCAGATTCCGACGGGGACATCACCTGTTTCGCATGGGATTTCGACTCAGATGGCTCGACAGACTCGACCGAATGCTCCGGCCAGTACTCATTTGTCGATGCGGGGAGTCACTTCGCGGTCCTGACGGTCACAGACGACGAAGGCGCGATTGACACCGCATCGGTTGCGATCGAGATCGTACATCCGGCCCCCGTCGCGGTTCTCACGTCCACTCCGGACCGGGTCATGTATGGACAGACGGCTGTGCTCTCCTGGAGTGTCGAACACGCGGATTCCGTTGTGATCGATCCCGCAATCGGCCCCGTTGTCGCCGCGGGCACCCTGGCTGTGGCGCCGACGGTCACCACGACGTACACGATCACCGCTACTGGCCCCGGTGGAGTCGTGACTGACTCCACCACGGTGAACGTGCTCAACATCGACCCCCTGCCCGAGAGCAGCTTCGGCGACACCTATGAGGACCTTATCCCGCTCGATGCGACGATCGAAGCGTACGACCCGTATCGGTTCTCGGTCTTGACTGGCAGCGTACATGCCGAGGATGGGTCGCCCTTGGCAGGCGTGGCCATAACGCTTCTGGACAAACCCGAGTACGGCAGCGCAGTGACGGATACGGATGGCGCATGGTCCCTCCCGTGCGACGGAGGTGCCTCTGAGCAGGTGGTCTTCGACAAGGACGGATTCCTCACGTCGCAACGGGCGGTCGAGGTCCCTTGGAACGAAGCCCTCGATGTCGAGGATGTCGTGCTGGTCGCCTACGATCAGGCATCGACTGTCGTGGAATTCGACGGCGACCCCGAAACGGCCGTTGTTCACGAGGCAACGACCGTATCGGATGCTCGCGGTGACCGCACGGCGACGCTTGTGTTTCCCGGGGACGCCGGCGCCTGGACGACCGATGAGTCCGGCAATCGGGTCGATCTAGACGCGATCACGGTCAGGGCCACCGAGTTCAGCACGCCCGCGGCCATGCCTGCAGAGCTCCCGGACGCATCCGCGTTCACGTATTGCGTGGAGCTTTCCGTCGACGAGGCGGAGCACGTCAACTTCGACAAGCCCGTGACCATGTGGGTCGAGGACTTCATCGGGTTCGGCGCCGGTGCCGCCGTTCCCACCGGCTACTTCGACCGCGAGAGTGGCGAGTGGATCGCGGTCGAGGATGGGGTCGCGGTAGAGCTGATCGATACCGACTCCGACGGCGTCGTGGATGGCTGCGACGTGAACTCGGACGGGATCGCTGACGATCTGGACGACGACGGGGAGCTCGTCGATGAGGTGCAGGGTCTGTCCGGCGATCGTTTCGTTGCCGGTGCGGTCTTCTGGCGCGTCGAAATCAACCACTTCACGCCCTACGACTGCAACTGGCCGTGGTGGATACCCGATGGCATGCGGGACTTCTTGGACGACGTCCTGGTCCCCGATTGCGTTGAGGAGCAGGACTGCCGTGAAGACGGCAGCTCCACGGTGGACGTCCATGCCGGTGTGACTCATGAGGACTTGCCCGTCGCGGGCACGGGGGCGACCCTGCACTATTCCTCCTCCCGCACTGAGGGACATATGAGCGCGATCGAGATACCCGTGACCGACTCTGAGGTCCCGGCCATCTTGCGCGGCATAATCGTCAGAGTCCGAGTCGCTGGCAGGACGTTCGCCCAGCATGTGGAGCCCACTCCGAACGCGATTGCGCGTGTTGAGTGGGACGGTCTCGACTGGCGCGGCGTCCAGGTAGAGGGCCGCACTCGGGCGACAGTAGATATCACGTATCTTTATCCGATGGTCTACGCGAGGAGCACCTCCCGAGTACGATCCTCTACCCGCCCGAACGTCGCCGGCTCAGTTGTCGTGGAAGGGGTTCGCTCTTTCGCGCTCCCCGCGTCGGTCATCGCCACGATGACCGGACCGATATATGCGCCAGAAGGTGGGCCCACCGCGAACACGACCCGCGGCCACGAAGTGGAGATCACCAGGCCGGTGGAGAGCGGTCAGATCGCTGAGGACTGGACTCTGTCCGTCCATCACGCGATCGACCCGGACGAGCCGGACGTGGTCTACACGGGCGATGGCCGTGTCGAGGAGCACCCTTCGACGATAGCCTCCCTTCTGCATCGCGAGTACGACAACGGCGGGGATTTCGCGTTCAAGGACATTGCTGTGGCCCCCGACGGCACGGTGTACGCGGTCGGTTCCTATCGCAAGCTGTCGCCAGGCGTGTGGAAGATGGACCCTGTTAGCGGGGTGATGACGAATCTTGCCGGTGGGACCCTGCAAGACGTTGCGGTTGCGCCAGACGGGACGGTCTATGCCACCGGCTTCGATCCATACCATGTATACCGCATCGAGCCCGACGGCACGAAGGTGCCCGTGGCAGCGTCAGGAGTACCCGGACACAGCTACGAGGACGGAGGGCTTGCGCTGGAGGCGGACTTGATGCCAACGGATGTCGCCGCGGACGCCGACGGCAACCTGTATGTGATTGCCACAGGCTTCGATGGAACCACCACGGGCTATGTTCTCTTCCAGATCACGCCTGATGGGCGGATTCATCTTCTGGCCGGCAACGGCACTGCGACCCCGGAAGACGGAGTCGCAGCAGCCGGTACGAGTCTGAAGCCGAGCTGCGTTGCCGTTGGCCCCGACGGGACGGTCTACGTGGGCGCGGGCAACTTCCGCGAGGTGTGGGCGATTGATTCGAGCGGCCTGCTGACCAAGATCGGTGGGTCGTTGGATCCCGCGGTATACGCCCTTCGATACTCCAAGGACTTCGGAGGTACGGATGCTCTCGACGCCTATCTGTACGTCTCCGATCTATGCGTTAACGCGAACGGTCGCGTGATCGTCGCGAGTCCATCTCCGTCGAATCTGGTTTACGAGATCGACTCGAGCGGGGTTCTTGTCACACGTGCTGGCACCAAGAACTCCGCGGACGCAATCGCACAGTGGCCTGCGCCCGCGAGACGGAAGTACATGCAATACCCGCGCCGTGCGGCTGTGAATGCCGTCGGAACGATCTTCGCAATGACGACGGACGGAGTCGTCCGCGTTTCAACGAGCAAGTACAACTCCCCGTACCTCGAAGTAGGCGACCATGTCGTCATTGAGAACGAGAGCACAGGGCACCGGTTCGCCGCCGACGGGCGGCATCTCGAGACCTTCGATCCGGTGCACGGTACCACTGTGCTCTCGTTCGAGTACGACTCCGATGAGCGACTGACAGGCGTCACAGACCGCTTCGGGCAGACCCTCGAGATCGAGCGCGACGCCGGTGGCGATGCAGTGGCGCTCGTGAGCCCCGACGGAGATCGGACAGAACTCCAACGCGACGCCGGTGGCCGCCTGCGCGGTGTCACCTATGCAGACGGCGCGACGGTCGGTATGGACTACTCGGACAGCGGGCTGATAGGTGACGTGACCGACCCGCGTGGCGGCGTGGCAACACATGCCTACGAGCCGAACGGCCGTCTAGCTTCCTCAGCGAGCGCCGAGGGGACTTCGCTCACCTACGCCCAATCTGTCTCGACCACCGAAGGCGTCATCACCACGAGCTCCAACTCGCTCACCACGACGACGCGCAAGAACTCGAGCGACGACCGCGGGACGACGCGCTCATTCATCAACGACGCGGGGTCGGTCACGCGCTCGTGGGTGGCCGCCGATGGACTTTCAAGCTCGGTCGCTTACCAGAACGGCACCACCGTCACGTCGAAGAACGCGTGGGATCTCACCTTCGGAATCCCCTATGCGGCATCAAGCATCACGCGGCTACCGTCGGGCCTGACGAAGACGACCACGGCCGCACGCACCTACGAGGACCTGACCGCCGAGGGCGGCTTCACCGCCCGCACCGACAGCGTGACCGTGAACGGCCGCACATCGACCATCCGCGACGACGTCGTTGCTGGCACCGTTCGCGCGACCTCACCGGAAGGCCGCAGTGTGCTATCGCACTACGACACCGACACGCTGCTCACCCAGAGCGTCGAGGCATCCGGCCTTGCGCCTGTGACCTACAACTACGACGCCCGGGGTCGAGTCACCGCAGTCGCGGCAGGGGAGCGCACCACGTCCTACAGCTACGACACCTCGGGCAACGTCGAGGCGATCACCGCACCCGACGGCAAGTCCACGAGTTTCGAGTACGACGCCCTGGGCCGCACAACCACACAGGTCCGCCCCGACAACACCACCGTGCGCTTCGACTACGACGCCGCGGGCAACATGACCACGCTCGTCACCCCGCGCGACGCAGCGCACGTCTTCGACGCGAACTCCAAGGGTGCCCGCACCTCATACGACACGCCGGAATCCGGCGCGTATGCCTACGCCTACGACGCCGCCGGCCGCCTCGACGAGGTTGCCATGCCCTCGGGCACAGCGATCGACTACGGCTACACGCATGAGTTCCTGACCTCGGTGAGCTCCGGTGCCGACACCATCGCCATCACCCGCGCGATCTGCGGGCGCGTGGAGGCCACGCAGCGAGGGACCGAGCGCTCCACCTTCACCTACGACGGCTCGCTGCCCA
>JBGSMX010000227.1:0-21411 GCA_041739935.1 Coriobacteriia bacterium
CGCAACCCGTCGCGGCGCTCGCCAACCAGATCGCGCTCCATAGTGGCCGAGGCCAGCCCCTGCTCGAGCGTAGCGAGCTCGGCGCGGCCGTCTTCGAGCTCCTTGCGCGTGCGCCTGGTCTCGCCGGTGACACGCGCAAGCTCCGCGTCGGCGAGCATGCGCTCCTTCTTCGTGTTCTCGGTATCGCGGCGAAGCTCGCCCAGGTGAGCGTAGTGAGCCTTGAGCTGGGCGTCCGTTCCCTGCCGTTCCTCGGCAAGACGCCCGAGTTCGGCGTCACGCGCGACCGAACGAGTCTCAGAGTGATGCAGCTTCTGGCGCAGCTCACTCAGACGCTCGATGAGGTTCTTGCCCTTTTCCTCGAGCAGCAGGAGGCCCGAGTTGATACGCTCGAGCACGGACTGGAGCCTGCGGCGCTGCTCGGAAAGATCGCCGACGAACAGGCCCTTTTCCTCGAGCAGCGACTGGAACTTCGCGAGCTCGCGTTCCTTCTCCTGGAGCCGGTAGCGGAACAGGTCGATCTGGGCGTCTTGCTCCCGCTCGTTCTTGCCGGCGCCTTCCCACAGCTCTTGCAGGCGGCGCAGGTCGTCTACCGCGATATCAGTCTCCAGGTCGCGCAGCTCCGCGTTGATATCGGCGTACTGAGTGGCCTTGCTCGCCTGCCGGGAGAGCGGGCGGAGCTGACGGTCGACCTCGCCGATAACGTCGCGTGCACGCTCGAGATAGCCGTCCATGTTGGTCAGCTTGCGCACCGCGCGATCCTTGCGCTTCTTGTGCTTGAGAACGCCGGCAGCTTCCTCGATGAGCGCGCGCCGGTCCTCCGGCTTGGAGTTGAGCACCTCGTCGAGCTGGCCCTGGCTGATGATGGAGTTGGTGTCCCGGCCCAGCCCTATGTCGTGCAGCAGCTCGTGGATGTCCATGAGCCTGCACGGTGACTGGTTGAGCAGATACTCGCTCTCGCCGCTTCGATACATGCGACGGGTGATCGTGATCTCGTTGAAGTCCAGCGGCAGCGTCCCGCACGAGTTGTCGAGCACCAGGTCTACCTCGGCTACACCCACAGCTTGTCGTGCCGAGGAACCCGCGAAGATGACGTCTTCCATGGCCTGCCCGCGCAATGCCTTCGCGGACTGCTCGCCGAGCACCCACAGTACGGCGTCAGAGATGTTGGATTTGCCCGAACCGTTGGGGCCCACGACAACGGTCACGCCGGGCTCGAGCTGAAGCGCGCTCTTGTCGGCGAATGACTTGAATCCCTTAAGTGTGAGCGATCTCAGGTGCACGGGTTCCCTCTCGGACCACGGCAGAAAACACTGCTGGCGCGCTTCGAAAGTCCGCGCACGTGAACGGCTGGATTCTACCACAGCGTCAAGCTCACAACGCGGCGCAGTCGGCCCGCTTACTCGTCGATGAGACTCTCGATGGCAGCGGCCGCCGCGTTCATCTCGGCAACCTTCTTCGACGGGCCCGTACCGGTGCCGACCTGCGCTCCCCCGACCACGACCTCGGCGGTGAACGTGCGGTCGTGCGGAGGGCCGCTCACGTCCACGATGCGGTACTCCGGCGTGTCGCCGCGGGACTGTGCGAGTTCTTGGAGCCGCGACTTGGGGTGCTCGAGGTCGTTGGCTGCCTCAGGGACGATCCGATCACCCAGGGTTCTCAAGACGAAGCGCCTGGCGGCGTCGAGTCCGCCATCGAGGTACAGGGCTCCCACCAGTGCTTCGAAGGTGTTTTCGAGCGCCGAGGGCATTCCGCGACCGCCTGTGCCCCGCTCGCTCTCCCCGACCTTGATCAGCTCGGCCAGGCCAAGCTCACCCGCCACTTCATACAACGTCGTGCCCGCGACTATCGAGATCTTCACCTTGGTCATCTTGCCTTCGGGCAAGTCCGGGAAGCGGTTGAATACCTCGTCAACGACCAGCAGACCCAATACGGCATCGCCCAGGAATTCCTGCCGCTCGTAGTCGCAGCGGCAGTCGGGATCGTTGACGAACGATGGGTGGGTGAGCGCGCGGTCCAGAAGCACGACATCGGCGAACTGATGGCCAACAAGTTCCTGTGCCATCGCCAGCCGCTTCGCATCGGTGAGTTCGGGCATGACGCGCCTAGACTCTGCCGAAGACGAGCGTGGCGTTGTGCCCGCCGAAGCCAAACGAGTTCGACATGGCGACGGGCACGTCGAGCGTGCGCGCGCTGTTCGCGACGTAGTCCAGGTCGCACTCGGGATCGGGGTCCGCGAGATTGATGGTGGGCGGAACCAGGCCCTCTCGCAACGCCATGATGCACGCAGCAGCCTCGATCGCACCGGCGCCACCAAGCAGATGCCCGGTCATGGACTTCGTGGACGACACGAGCGGGACATCCGCACCGAAGACCTGCTTGATCGCCATGGTCTCGGCAACGTCGCCCACCAGGGTAGAGGTGCCATGTGCGTTGATGTAGGCGACATCTGCAGGGGCGAGCTCGGCCTGAGCAAGTGCACCGCGCATGGCGCGAATCGCACCGCTGCCATCGGGGGCAGGCGAGGTGATGTGATACGCGTCTGCCGATGCGCCGTATCCGAGCAGCTCGGCCAGAATCCTGGCACCGCGCGCCTGTGCGAACTCCCAGTCCTCGAGAACCACAACCGCGCCACCCTCACCGATCACGAAGCCATCGCGGCCCGAATCGAACGGGCGCGATGCTGCAGCAGGATCGTCGTTGCGGGTGCTGAGCGCTCTGGCGGCGCAGAAGCCGGCAACACCGAGCGGGGTGACTCCCGCATCGAAGCCGCCTGCTATGACCGCGTCAGCGGCTCCCCGCCTGATCGCCTCGGCAGCCTCGCCTATCGCATGATTCGCGGTCGAACACGCGGAGACGGGGCAGTAGTTGATGCCCTTGGCGCCGTACTTGATCGAGATGTGACCGGCTGCAAGGTCGGTGATCATCATGGGAACCAGGAACGGACTGATCCGACTCGGACCACGCTCGAGCAGCACCGCGCACTGCTCCTCCATGGTTTCCAGGCCACCGATTCCCGAGCCGACGATCACGCCGACTCGCTCTGCAATGTCCTCGGAGATCTCCAGGGCTGCGTCTTTGATGGCTTCATCGGCAGCGACCAGTGCGAACTGCTGGAATCGCGACATACGGCGCGCCTCTTTGCGGTCGATCACTGCCGAGGCGTCGAAATCGCTCACGTAGCCGGCGATCCGGCTGGAGTACTCACTTGCGTCGAAGTGCTCGATGGGACCGATGCCGCTACGGCCATTCGACAACGAGTCCCAAAACGGTCCGATCCCGATGCCGACAGGTGACACCACGCCGATTCCGGTTATGGCGACTCGCTTCATGCAGGCGCTCCTCCGGTCGCGGCCGTCCACTCGGAGACGAGCCGTTCCATGAGTACGGCCACAGACGGGATGTCATGGATTCGCGCTGCCGAGGAACCGGCGAAGACGAGCCCTTCCGTGACGTCATCGTCTCTTTGTACCCGAACGAGCTTGTCCATGATGCAGAAGTCGCGCCCGCACTTCTTCAGGCAGGTGATGCAGCCGCGGATCCTCGGCACGTCGCCGGCGGCGAGCTTCTCGGTCAACGGATTGCGAATCGAG
Organism: Coriobacteriia bacterium; assembly: GCA_041739935.1. Lineage (GTDB taxonomy): Bacteria > Actinomycetota > Coriobacteriia > Anaerosomatales > JAGXFU01 > JBGSMX01. The sequence goes on from JBGSMX010000227.1 coordinate 3,591, forward strand.
CGTCCGGGAAGCCCCACGGGACTTTGAATCAGCACGATGTCATCATCGGTGGCATCCACGTACATCTGCTTGAACTTCTCACCCGCCGAGGATTCCTGCGTGGCGGCGAATCGCGAGCCGATCTGCACGCCCGCTGCACCGGCATCGAGAACGCGCTTGATGTCGGCTCCTGTGACAACCCCTCCGGCACCGATCACCGGAATACTGACCGAATCGATGATGCGGGGCAGCAGAACCTCCATGGGCTCATCCGTGCCCAGATGACCGCCGGCCTCGAATCCTTCGACGATGACGGCTGACGCTCCGAACTTCTCGGCAAGCTTTGCGACGCGCTCGGACCCGACGATAGGAACCATGGGGACGCCCGCGTCCTTGCACCACTGGAATACGTCCCGGGAAAACCCGGCCCCGGCGATGATGAGGTCTGCGCCCTCTCTCAGGGCAACGTGAACGAGCTCTTTGAACGCGCTCACCGCGACCATGATGTTGACGCCGATGACGCCGCCCTCGCCGGCAATCCGTCGTGCGGAGTGGATCTCGCGCGCAAGTTCGTCGGGCTCGAGGCCCGATCCTGCAATCACGCCGATCCCTCCGGCTTTGGCAACAGCACCAGCCAGGGGCGAAAGTGAGATCTTGACCGCCATGCCGCCCTGGATGATCGGCAGCCGTGACGTCACGTTCCCTATCGTCAGCTTAGGCATCTCCACGTCTTTCGGACCTCCGGCCGATGGCGATACTCGGCCGGACGGGCACGTCGCCCGCCCGGCCGCATAAGGTTCATACCATGTGCGGCTAGGCGTTCGCCTGGATGTAGGCGACAGCGTCACCGACGGTCTTGATGTTCTCAGCTTGCTCGTCGGGGATGGAGACGCCGAACTGCTCCTCAAGCGCCATGACGAGCTCGACGATGTCGAGTGAATCGGCGCCCAGATCATCGACGAAGGCAGCGTCTTCGTTGACATCGTCCTCCTCGACCGTGAGCTGGTCGACGACAACTTCCTTGACCTTCTCTAGAATCTCTTCACGCTCCATGGACCGCACACCTCCCTCCCTGGGGGTTGATGACGCACAGATGTGTCGTCGGGACACTTTAGACGAACGTCATGCCCCCGTCGACTGCCAGAACCTGACCTGTAATGTAGCGCGCATCGTCCGAGGCGAGAAACGCCACGGCAGCAGCAATGTCATCGGGTTCGCCGAAGCTGGCCAGTGCGATCTGACCGCGGGCCACCTCACGCACGGCATCGGACAGTTTGGCGGTCATGTCGGTCTCGATGAATCCGGGTGCGATCGCGTTAGCCCGCACGTTTCGGGACGCAAGCTCGCGGGCGACCGACTTCGTCAGCCCGATCACGCCCGCCTTGGCCGCCGAGTAGTTCGCCTGGCCGGCATTGCCCGTCAAACCCACCACCGACGTGATGTTCACGATGGAACCACTCCGCTGTTTCATCATGAGTTTGGCGGCCGCCCGGGTGACGAAAAAGACGCCGGAGAGGTTCGTGTCGATCACCGAGGCCCAATCATCGTCCGACATGCGGACCAGCAGCCCGTCGCGCGTGATCCCTGCGTTGTTGACGAGGATGTCCAGCGAACCAAACTCCTCGGCCGTGCGTTGAACCAACGCGGTGCATGCCTCCGCATCGCTTACGTCTGCCTGGAGTGCAATCGCGGTGCCGCTGGAAGCAACGATCTCATCCACGATGGCCTGCGCTGCCCCGGCGCTACCCGAGTAGTTCACGGCGACAGTGCAGCCTTCCCGGGCGAGACGCAGGCACACTGACGCGCCTATGCCGCGGGAACCACCGGTCACGAGCGCGACTTTACCCTTCAGGCCATTCATGCGTTGAGCACCTCTTCCATGATCTGCTCGATGCCCGCATCTTCGACTGAGACTGCGCTCACGTCCGGGACTCCACGTGCCAGACCACGAAGCACCGACCCGGGACCTGTCTCTACCAGGACGATCGGGCCTTCAGCTGCAAGCATGTGCATCGTCTGGGTCCAACGTACGGGCTCGGTGATCTGTCGGGCAAGCCGGTCTCTGATCGTGGCGGAGTCCGTCGTCGGCTCCGGATTGGTGTTCTGAAGTACCGGGATCGCAGCATCGCGCAGTTCGGCAGAGTCCAGGATGACCTGAAATGCCTCGCGCGCAGGCTCCATGAGTGGCGAGTGGAACGCGCCGGCGACCTTGAGCGGGACGATGCGGCGTGCTCCTGCCTCGGAAAGTGCGGCCGTTGCCGCCTCTATCCCTTGATGAGAGCCGGATATCACGACCTGGCCGGGCGAGTTGTCGTTGGCAACCCAGACCCCGGAAAGACCCTCGAGCGCTGCGGTGAGTACGTCGGAATCCATGCCGAGTACCGCAGCCATAGCACCAGAGGTCGCATGCGCCTGGGTGGCCATGAGTTTCGAGCGCTCGATCACGAGCTCGAGACCGGCCTCCGGAGAGAAGACCCCCGCGATCGCAAGGGCCGCGTACTCGCCAAGGCTGTGACCTGCGACAGCGACGGGTTCGAGTCCGGACTCCAGAAGTGCGACTCCCCACGCCCAATCGGTCAGGTACAGCAGCGGCTGGGCGACTCTCGTGTCGGCCAGGTCCTCGGCTTCGCCAACTCGCGAGATCTCCTCGAGGTCGAGACCCGACAGCGCCTCTGCGGCGTCAACAAGACGCGAGAACGTGTCGTTCTCAGGCACGTAGTCGAGCATGCCCTGACGCTGAGAACCTTGTCCCGGAAAGACGAGCGCCGCACGACGATGCGTCATCAGGCCTCCCGCTGCGCGAGGGGGCCACGTTCGAGCAAACGCTGTGCGTCACCGATCATCTCGGTGATGATCTGCGCGGCAGGCTCGATGCGGCATACCATCGCAGCGGCCTGTCCCGCCATGACCGAACCCATGTTCACGTCGCCGTCACGCATGGCTGCGGCCAGTTTGCCGGTTCCCAGCGTTTCGATCTCTTCGGGGCGGTTATCGCGATCAAGGACCTCGAGCTGACGGCTGAGCTTGTTCTTCATCACGCGGACCGGATGGCCAGTGGAGTACCCGGTGACGACGGTATCGCGATCTCGGGCCTTGAGGATTCGCTCCTTGACGTCAGGGTGAATCGTGCACTCGTCCGCGCACATGAAGCGGGTTCCGACCTGGACACCCTCGGCACCCAACATGAACGCGGCGGCGACCCCCCGACCGTCGGCGATGCCTCCCGCCGCAACGACGGGAATCTCGACGGCGTCCGCGAGCTGCGGAATCAAGACCATGGTGGTGAGTTCGCCGATGTGTCCGCCGGCTTCCATCCCCTCACCGATCACCGCGTCTGCACCGATGGATTCCATCCGCTTGGCCAGCGCCACCGTGGGCACGACAGTCAGGACCTTGATTCCACGCTCCTTGAGCGCAGACATGTACTTGGCGGGATTTCCCGCTCCTGTCGTGACGGCGTGGACGCCTTCAGCGATGACCATATCCACGAGGTCGTCTATGTGAGGAGCGAGCAGCATCAGGTTGACGCCGAAGGGCCTGTCGGTGAGCCCTTTCGCTTGACGGATCTGGTCGCGGAGGACTTCGGTGGGCATGTGGCCCGCGCCGATGATACCCAGGCCACCGCCGTCGCTCACGGCTGCGGCAAGCTCGGCTGTCGCAGTCCAGGCCATACCGCCCTGGATGATGGGGTGCTCGATGCCGAGCAGCTCCGTGAGTCGGGTTGCGAGGGCCATGTCAGTCCTCCTCGTTGGGTGAAGCAAGGGTCCATCGCACGATTGCAGCGCCCCACGTGAGGCCCGCGCCGAATCCTACCAGCGCGAGCGTGTTCCCGGGCGCGAGTCGCCCGCTAGTATACAGGTCGTCAAGAGCCAGCGGTATCGAGGCAGCCGACGTGTTGCCAGTCATCGAAACATGTGAGAACACCCTGTCGGACGGCATTCCCAGGCGGTCGGCTGCGGCTGCGATGATCCGCTGGTTGGCCTGATGCGGCACCAACCAGTCCAGATCGGCGAGCTCGAGCTCCGATTGCGCGAGGGCCTCGAGCGTGACGCGGGGAATGACGCGCACCGCGAACTTGAACACCTCGTTGCCGCTCATCTTGACGTAGTGCTCGTGTGCTTCGATTCGCTCTCTGGTCGCAGGTGCGGCGGAACCTCCCGCAGGTATGGCAAGGAGATCTGCGCCGGAGCCGTCAGAGCCCAGTGATATCCCGAGGACTCCGGGCTCGGCTGCAACCTTCAAGACGACCGCACCCGCGCCGTCCCCGAACAGTACGCAGGTCGACCGGTCGGTGAAATCAACGTGTCGTGTGAGTGCGTCGGCTCCGACGACGAGCACGACTCGATGTCGCCCGGATTCGATTGCGGTGACTCCGGCCTCAAGTGCGTAGACAAAACCAGTGCAGGCGGCGTTGAGATCGTAGGCAGGGCACGCAAGCCCGAGCCGATGCTGAACCAGACTCGCGGTCGACGGCAGGATCATATCCGGAGACGAAGTCCCCACGATGAGCAGATCGATATCGCCCGGCGCGACACCAGCCGTATCTATCGCGCGCTGCGCTGCGATCTGTGCGAGGTCGCTCGTGGCCTGCCCTTCCTCGGCAAGGCGACGCTCCGTTATCCCCGTGCGCGTGGTGATCCACTCATCCGAGGTATCGACCATCTTCTCAAGGTCGGTGTTGGTAAGCCTGCGCTGGGGCAGGTACGACCCGATCCCTGCGATCTGTGCGTGGATAGTCATGGAGAAAGCGGGCTCCCTCGTTCAGGCGGTGGAAGTGTCCGAGTAGTGTACACGCGGGCGCAACCGCGCAACAAGAAGCCGGCTTGCCGGGCTAGCGAGCCAGGGACTCCTTGATCGAGTTCGTGAGCCCGCCGCGGACCGCTTGCGCGGCAACCCGAATGGCCGATGCGATCGCCTTGGAACTCGAGCTGCCATGCCCGATGATGCACACGCCGTCCACACCCAGCAAAGGTGCGCCACCGTAGGTGTCGGGATCGAGGCGGTCGCGAAGCTCGCTCATAGACGACTTGAGGGCGAGCGAGGCGATCTTGGTCGAGGTCGTGCTAAGCATTGCACCTTTGACCTGGGAGAGCAGCATCTTGGACAAACCCTCGAGCAGTTTGAGCGCGACATTGCCGGTGAACCCGTCCGTGACGATGACATCGGTCTTGCCGGTCATGATGTCCCGTCCTTCGACGTTGCCAATGAAGCCCGGAACCTGCTCGGCCATGAGCGCGTGCGCTTCCTGGGCGAGCTGAGAGCCCTTGCTCGGCTCCTCGCCGATGTTCAGCAACGCGACCCGCGGCGCGGAGATGCCCAGGACGATGTCGGCGTACGCCACACCCATGTGGGCGAACTGCAGCAGGTGTTCCGGACGGCAGTCCGCATTGGCACCGACATCGAGCAGCACGACGGGCGCACCGCCGGTCGGAAGCACCGTTGCTATGGCCGGGCGGGCAACGCCTTTGATGCGGCCCATCACAAGCGTGGCAGCAGCCATACACGCGCCGGTCGATCCTGCAGAGAAGAACGCGCCCGCATGACCGTCACGCACGTGACGGCAACCGGCGACGATGGACGAGTCCTTGAGGGTTCGGACCGCCTGGGCCGGGTGCTCGTCCATCTCGATGACCTGGGTGGTCACGAGAGGCGTACACCGCTCGTGCGTAGCGCAGAACGGCTCCACGACGCTGGCGTCGCCCGCTACAACGACCGCAAGCGCTGAATCTGCCTTGAGCGCGGCGGCCACACCGTCCAAGACGACGTCGGGCGCGGAATCGCCGCCCATGGCGTCGACCACGACTGTTGCGGTGGTGCTTGTTGGCATGTACCTCTCCCCGACCCTGGCCGCGTACGCTTAGTCGTCGAGCAGTGCGAGCAGCAGTGGCTCGACATCGACCGCCTCGGCAAACATCTCGCGTATTCTAGCAGCCTTGCCGGGGTCGTGGAGACGAACGCGCCCCAGAAGCGTCTCCATCTTCTCGACCGCTGTTAGGGTGTCCATGCCCACAAGGATCATGGGGACTCCGAGCTCCTCGGCACGTGAAAGCACGAGCGAAGCAGGCGGCAGATTGCCGGTGAGGATGATGCAGCGCGTGTCGGTCTCCAGCGCGGCAAGCTGCACGTCGGCCCTGTCGCCGCCGGTGATCACCGCCTTGTGCTGACGACGGCGGAAGAACCTCAGCGCCTTGTCCTGCCCCATGGCGCCTACCATGAACGACTCCACGCGACCGTCCAGATGCTCGTCGGCGGAAAGCACCGTGCCGCCGAGCGCTTCGACGATCTCAGCAACACTGGCCGAGGACAGCATCGGATCGCGGGGAATGGTGCCGAGCACCGTCACGGAGCGGGACCGCAGGTAGTCAGTGACACCGCCGGTCACGACGTCCAGGATGGATTCGTGCACCGCGTTGAAGACGACTCCGACGAGGCGTTTTCCCAGACAGTCCTGCGCCCACAAGACCCTGTCGGGCAGGTCGACGCGCTCGGGCCTGTCGACGAGAAGCACGCGGGCGTCGAGTTGCTCGGCAAGCGCACACAGATTGAGCCCCAGCGAGCGGCCCTGCGACAGGCTGCTGGGCCCCTCGACGATGACGACATCGGCGCGCTCCGAGACCTGTGTGAAGGCAGACGCGACCGCACCCGTGCGATCCGAGATGGCCCCGGACAACACGTCTTCCACAAGTGCCCTCGACTCGACGATGGGGCACACGGCCGCCAACGGAGCGGGGGCGGTGGCTGCTGCGGCGATGTACGCGGCATCTGCATCGGTCTGGACGCCCTCAACCGTGATCGGCATCGTCCCGTACGGTTTGAAATAGCCCACGGCATGGCCCTGCTCGGCGAGCAGCGTGACCAGAGCGAGAGCGATGCCGCTCTTGCCGGCGTACGGCTGCGTCGAAGCCACGATCAGCGTCTTCATTGTCGTCAACCTCCGATACCGATGCGAACGTCCGCCGCAACTACGCCGCCATCGGCGTCGGCGACCATGAGTGGATTGATGTCGAGCTCGAGAATCTGAGGGAAGTCGGTCACGAGCGCGGAGACCCGCACGATGGTGTCTGCGATCGCATCCAGGTCCGCCGGACGCTGACCGCGAGCGCCTCTCAGCAGCCCGTAGCCGCGTATCTCGGCCATCATCTCGCGCGCCTCCGGGATGTCGAGTGGACAGAGCCGAAACGTGACGTCCTTGAGCACCTCTACGTAGACACCACCAAGCCCGAACATAAGCAGCGGGCCGAACTGCGAGTCACGATTGACGCCCACGATGACTTCCCTGCCCGTGGTGACGAGCTCCTGCACGTGAATACCATGAATGACCGCATCGGGTGCGTACGAGCGCGCACGTGACAGAATCCGGTCGTACGCGGCCGCAAGTTCCGCGTCATCCGCGATTCCGACTTCGATGCCCCCGATATCGGACTTGTGCAAGATGTCAGGGCTCGCGATCTTCGCAACCACCGGGTACCCAAGGGAACGCGCGAACTCTCGTGCACTGGACAGGTCGGGGGCGACCGTTCCGCGGGGCACGCGCACACCGTAGGCGGCGACTATCGCGGAGGCCTGTTCCTCGGTGATGAAACTGCGGCCCGCCTGGACCGCCGCTGCGATGATGCCGGCCACACGGTCCCGGTCGGGCTCGAAGTGCGGTGGATCGATGTCGGGCCGGTGCAGATGGCGCTGGTAGCGATACATGGCCGCGAGCGTCGCCACAGCTCGTTCGGGGAAGGCGAACGTCGGAATCCCCGCGTCACGCAGTATCCCCGAGGCCTCGCGAACGCTGTGTCCCCCCATAAACGATGCGATGACGGTGACTCCACGATCCGCAACCACCTCTGCCAGGAGTTGCGCGGTCCGCGTGGGGTCCGTCATGGCCTGAGGAGTCAAGATCGCCAGGAGAGCGTGAACGTTCGGATCGTCGCACAGAACGTTCGCAGCATCTCGATAGCGCTCGGGCTGAGCGTCGCCGAGAATATCGATCGGGTTGTAGAGTGCCGCTGCAGCCGGGAGCATCTCGCGCAACGCATCCAGCGTCTCTGTCTCCAGCGATGCCAGAGAAACGCCGGTACGCTCGCACGCATCGGTGGCAAGTACGGCCGGGCCGCCCGCGTTGGTGAGAATCGCCACACCCTGCCCGCCGGGTAGCGGTTGCCGGGACAGCGTCGTCGCCAGATCGAAGAGCTCCTCGACCGTGGCCGCTCTGATGACTCCTGTCTTGTGGAATGCGGCGTCATAGGCGGCCTCCGATCCGGCGAGGCTACCGGTGTGAGACGACACGGCGCGCGCACCGGCGTCCGATCCACCTGACTTGAGCGCGATAACGGGCTTGACCTTTGTGGTTGCGCTTGCGCTCTCGAGAAACCTCGTGCCATCGGCAACCGACTCGAGGTATGCGACCACGACTCTGGCAGAGTCGTCTTCACGCCACGCGTCGAGCAGATCGGATTCGGAGAGATCGGCACGATTGCCCAGAGACACGAAATGCGCGAGACCGAGCCCCTCGCCGGTCGCCCAGTCCAGGATCGCAGTACCCAGGGCACCGGATTGGGACATGAACGAGATCGAACCGGCCGGGGGCATTGAGCCCGCAAACGACGCGTTGAGCGATGTCGCGGTCGCGATCAAACCCAGGCAGTTGGGGCCCAGCAGACGCATACCGTGGCGGCGGGCCCTCGCGCTTACCTCGCGCTCGAGCTGACCACCCGCCGGTCCGCTCTCTTTGAAGCCGGCTGAGATGACGACGACCGCGGGGACTCCGAGCTCGCCGCACTCGTCGACGACGTCCGGGACCGCTGCGGCAGGCACGACGATCACCGCGAGATCCGGGACCTGCGGCAGGTCGGCTATGCGCGCATAGACACGGTGGCCGTGTATGTCACTGGCCTTCGGGTTGATCGGGTAGACAGGCCCGGAATAGCCACCTGCCAGGAGATTGTCGAATACGAAGTGGCCGACCTTGCCCTCTTCGCGGGCAACGCCGACCACTGCAATCGACTGCGGTTCGAAAAACGCTTCGAGCACCGGATCGCCCGCCTCCCCCGAATGCGAGGTCCGTCAAGCGCGTACGTGCTAGTCAGTCTCGATGATCTCTTTGCCGTTGTAGTAGCCGCACTCGGGGCACACGCGGTGCGGGAGCTTAGGCTGGTGGCACTGCGGGCACACCGACTTGGCCGGAGCTTCGATCTGGTGCGTCGCACGGCGCGTGTCACGCCTCGTGCGCGAGGTCTTTCGCTTGGGGACGGGCATCGTACGTGCTCCTTTCGGGCGCGAAGCTCGCTCCGCGCGGTTCCATCATAAGAATACACCCGCACGCGGGTGCACGGTCACGGATGATAACACAGCTCGTTCGGGGTGTGTACCTGCGAACCGAAAAGACGCCGAGGCCCCGGCTCAGTCCGCGTTCTCTTCGCCAGCGCCTGCGAAGACATCCCGCAGCACGTCAAAGGGACCCTCGGCGACCGGTGCCGTGTCGCAGTCGCAGGTGTGCTCGTTGCGGTTGCATCCGCATGCGGGACATATCCCCGCGCAATCCTCGGCATGGAGTGGGGCGAACGGCAACTCGAGCCTGAGAGCGGACTCGACTGCCAGCGCGATGTCCACCGTGTCGCTGTGGCCGATCGGCTCCCACTCCTGATCCTCGGGAAGCTCGGTCGCCTTCTCGGCGGTCGTGTAGAGGCCCTCAAGCGGGGCGGTCACCTCGAACGTGAAGGGCTCCAGGCAGCGCACGCAATCCGTTTCGATGGATGCCGAGACCGTGCCATTCAGAACCACGCCGTCACCCGCATTGGTGAGCACTCCGACGACAAGCGGAGCCTCCGTGAGTCTGAAGCGCGTGTCCGCAGTGTCGAGGGGGCCCACCGCGACGCGCTCTTCGAGCACGATGGAGGCGCCAAGCTCGTGCAGAATCTCCCCGATCTCGATCGGGTAAGGGGTCATTGCTGTGTCTCCCGGGTGTCGCTTACTGGCGCTGGCTGACTTTGCCCTGCAGGCGATCGCGTCCGCGCTGTACGGCGGTGAGCAGCTTGCCGAGGTTGACCTCGAGGTTCGCAAGCATCTCGTCCGCGTAGTCCTCCGCGCCGAGTCGGATCTCGCGCTCTTTGGCCCGTGCGTCATCGAGAATCGCGGCAGCCTGCTGCTCGGCGAGCTTCACGACTTCCTGCTCGTTGGCAAGCGCGTGTGCACGCTCGCGGGCCTCTTCCAGGATGCGGTTCGCTTCCTTCTCGGCCTCTTCGAGCATCTCCTGGCGCTCCTTGACGATCCATCGTGCTTGCTTCAGCTCGTCAGGAAACTGAGCGCGGATCTCATCGATGATCTCGTAGACCTTCTCGGGATCGACCATCTTGGAGCTGCCGAACGGCAGCGAACGACCGCCGTCTACCAGCTCCTCGATCCGGTCTATCAAGGCCATGATGTCCATGAATGTCCTCCCTTAGTGGGGCCGGGCCAATCTCTGCCTGAGTGCTTCGTGTACTACGTTTGGCACGAGACCCTTGACCGGACCACCGTGCCTCGCGATCTCTTTGACCGCCGAAGAACTGAGGTACATGTACTCGGGTATCGCCATTATGAACATCGTCTCGATCTTGCGGTCGAGACGGTAGTTCAACTGCGCCATCTGGAACTCCCGCTCGAAGTCAGTCACGGCGCGCAGACCCTTGATAATAACCATTGCGCTGACTTCGTGCGCAAACTCTACCAACAGGGTATCAAAAGGCCGCACCGAGACGTTAGCGAGATGTTTGGTGGCCTCCTCCACGAAGCCGACGCGCTCCTCGATCGAGAAGAGCGGGCCGCCCCCCTTTTCGGGATTGAGGGCGACTGCGACTACCAGCTCGTCGAAGAGGACCGAGGCACGCTCGATGATATCGAGATGTCCGGAGGTCATGGGGTCGAACGTGCCGGGACACATCGCGCGCTTCATAACTCCCCCTCGTTGCCCGCAACGATCGCGATGTCGACAGCTGTCGAGCCGTATACCCGGCAGGCGTGCACCCGCAACTCCGGCGGCCAGTCCGCCTGGTCGGAGGAAGCGTGCTCCCACACGACAACGCTGTCCTCAGCAAGCGCTCCAGTTGCCAGTAGCGTGTCGATAAGCCCTCTGACCTTGGCCTTGTCGATTCTATAGGGCGGGTCGAGAAGAAGCAACGAGACCGGCTGCACCATAAGCCCGCGACCTGCCAATTTGAAGCTGTCGCCAGCGAGAATCGTTGTCCGATCGTCAGCCCCGCAACGCTCGACATTCGCGCGGAGTGCGGCCAAGGCATGCCGGTCCTGCTCGACGAACAGAGCGTGCTCGGCGCCTCGAGAAAGGGCCTCGAGGCCCAGCGCTCCGGATCCCGCGAAGAGATCGAGGATGCGAACGCCGTCCCACGATCCCAGGACGGATGTGAGGCTGCTGAACAGTGCCTCACGCACTCGATCCGATGTGGGCCTGGTCGTCGTCCCTTTCGCCGAGACGATCTCGCGTCCCCTCCATTGTCCGGCGACGATCCTCACCCGCTACTCACCCACTTCCAGGAACGGCCGAAGCGCGACACCACCTCGGCACGCAGCAAGGCGTGCACCGGCTCGACCAGATCGGGATCCTCCTCAACCATCTGCCGGGCGTCCGTGCGAGCAGCATCGAGCAGATCGCGGTCGTCGATCAATGAGGCCAGGCGCAACTCGGGCAGTCCGTGCTGCTTCGAACCCAGCAGCTGTCCCTCGCCACGCAACCTAAGGTCCGTCTCGGCGAGTTCGAACCCGTCGGAGTTCTCCACGATCGCCTTCATGCGTGCGCGACCTTCGTCCGACCCGGGATCGGCGAACAGCAAGTACCGGCTGGCATGTCCCGCGCGGCCTATGCGACCCCTGAGCTGATGGAGCTGGGCGAGTCCGAAGCGCTCGGCATCCTCGACGATCATGACCGTGGCATTCGGAACGTCCACGCCGACTTCCACCACGGTAGTCGCGACAAGGACGTCGATCAGTGCGTCGCGGAATCGCCGCATGGTCTCGGCCTTCTCGGCGGGACGCATCCGACCGGTGAGCAGCCCTACGCGCAGGTCCGGGAACACCTCTCGCTCCAGACGGTGCGCTTCGGTGACCGCGGCCTTGGCCTGGATATCATCGGCCTCGTCCACGAGGGCACAGATCACGTAGGCCTGGTGGCCGTCGGCTACTGCGTCTCTCACCGCCTGGTACGCTGCACGCCGGCCGGAGCGCTTGACGAGCTCGGTGGTGATCTTGTGCGTGCCGTCCGCGGTTGGGCGTGCACGCAGGTAGGACGTGTCCAGATCGCCGTAGAGCGTGAGCGCAAGACTGCGCGGGATGGGTGTCGCGGTCATGACGAGCAAGTCTACTGCTGTGCCCTTCGCACGTAGTCCCAGCCGCTGATTCACTCCGAATCGATGCTGCTCGTCCACAATCGCGAGCGACAGGTCGGGAAAGTCGACACCACGTTCGAGCAGCGCATGCGTCCCGAACAAGACGGACACCTCGCCACTCGAAAGCGCCTGGCTTATGCGCGAGCGCTCCGACGCAGGAGTTGAACCGGTGAGAACCTCCCACCGGACGCCGCACGCGTCGAGCACCGGGCCGAGCTTCTCGGCGTACTGCGTGGCCAGCACCTCGGTCGGCGCCATCATCGCCGCCTGATGCCCGGAATCGGCCGCTATGCACAGTGCGTGGGCCGCTACCGCCGTCTTGCCCGTGCCGACATCACCCAGAAGCATGCGATTCATCGGATGTGGCTTCGCCATGTCCGCCGCGATCTCGTCAGAGGTGCGCACCTGGTCCGGTGTCAGCTCGAACGGCAGTGCTGACGAAAGCGACACACGTGCCGCCCCGTCGATCCGGTGCGCGATCCCCCGCAGTTCGCCGGTGAGTTGATGCCTCCGCATTGCCATGCCGACCTGCAGGCACAGCAGCTCGTCGTAGGCCAGGCGCCTGCGCGCAGCCAGCCGGTCCTCCTGGCTCTCGGGGTAGTGGATTGCGCGGAGAGCCGCACGCCTCGAGATGAGTCCGTGGGCAAGGCGCAAACTCGCAGGGAGGAAGTCCGGTACGTCAGAGAAGTCGTCGACTGCCGCACCGAGTATCCGGCGCAGCCAGTTGGTCGACAGTCCCTCAGTCGCCCGATGCACCGGCAGAATACGAGCCGTGGCGCGGGTGGGTTCCTCGGCACCGAGCTTCTCGACGAACGGATTGCGAATCTGCTTGAGCCCATACTCGAGCTGCACTGTGCCGGCGAACGCGACTCGCTCGTCTTTCACGAACCGGCTCGCCATGTACGGTTGGTTGAACCAGACGCCCAGCAGGACTCCTGTGCCGTCGACGATCGCAACCTCGACGATGCTCAGACGCGGCTTGGGCTTCTTGAGCTTGATGTCGTGTACCCGACCGGTGACCGTGACCTCGGCTCCCGAGCGAACATCGCGCAAAGGCGCGGTCGCTGTGAGATCCATGTAGCGAAACGGGTAGTGGGCAAGCAGCTCCCCGACGGTCGTGATGCCCAAGCGCTCGAGCACCTCGGCTCTCCCCTGTTCCACATACCTCGCCGAGGAGACCGGACGATCCCACGCGGCGAGCTGGTCAACACGCGAGAGCGGCTGGCCGGGGGACACTGCAGCGCTCACCTGATCGGATAGTAGGCGAGCCCGACGGCACCGGGGCCGGCGTAGGTTCCGATTACCGAGCCGACGTATCCCGTGGAGTCGAGCACGTAGTCGGCACCGGCCTCGTCGAGGGCCTCTCGCAGCTGGTCGGCAAGCTCCGGGACCGTGGTGGTGAAGAGCGACAGACGCACGGTGCCGCTTCGAGATTCCCGGGCCACGTGCGCGGCAACCTCGGCGATGGCCTTGCGAAGACCCTTGACCTTCTTGAATGGCTCGATGATCCCGTCCTCGTTGAATGTCAGGACGGCCTTGATGTTGAGTACGGCGGCGGCCAGTCCGCTCGCCTTACCGGCGCGGCCACCCTTCACCAGATAGTCCAGGGTGTCGAGAATGAAGAAAATGGTGCACGAACGCGCGGCAGAGATCGCGGCCTCCTCGACGGCAGCGCCGTCGCCGCCTGCGTCCCTTGCATCGATGGCTGCTTTGACGGCAAGTCCGGTCGCCTGCGTCACGCTCCGCGTGTCCACAATCCTCACGGGGATCGGGCAATCCCTTGCAGCGAGAGTCGCGCTCTCGAACGTGCCCGACAATGCCCCGGTCAGATGCACGGATACGATTTCTTCCACCCCTGCGTCCACCAGATGCTGATACGCCGCCGTGAAGTCGGCCGGAGAGGGCTGCGACGTTGTGGGGAGCTTCTGCGACTGCACAAGTCGCGTGTAGAAAGCGTCGGGAGTCAGATCGACCCAGTCGCGAAAGGTCTCCTCGCCGAAATGGACCTTGAGCGGCACCATGGTGACGTCGTGTTCTTCGAGCCAAGCCGGTCCAAGGTCGCACGTACTATCGCAAACGATTGCTACGCGGGTCATGTTCGCACCATCCCGGACTATTCGACTGACAGGACCACAGGGTAGAGCGGCTGCTCGCCCCGGTGTGGCTCGACCTCGACGCCCTCGTGCTCGCTACGGATACGCTCTGCGAGCGCGGTAAGATCCGCGTCGGCAAAATCCTCGCCCGCGAGCAAAGTGACCGTCTCGGCGTCTTCGAGAATGAGGTCGACCAGCCGCGCCGCGACATCGACGATGTCGGTTCCCACGATTTCGATCTCGTGACCGGTTATGCCTATCACCTGGCCCGCCTTGATCTTGCCGACCTTGGCCTTAGAATCCTTGATGGCTATCGTGACCTCACCGGTCCGGATGTCGCCGAGGGCCTCGGTCATCGCCTCGACGTTGGCCTCTGCATCCGCATCGCTGTCGAAGACCAGAAGCGCTGCGAAGGCCTCAGGCACCGACGTAGTCGGAATCACGCTGATCGGGGTCTGCGACACCTCGGCAGCCTGCTGTGCGGCCATCTGGATGTTGCGGTTGTTGGGAAGAATGAGCACGTGGCGGGCGGATATCGAGGTGGCCGCCTCGAGCAGCTCGGCAGTCGAAGGGTTCATCGTCTGACCGCCGCTCACCACGACATCGGCGCCCAGGCTTCGCAGTATCTCCTGCATACCCGAGCCTGCAGCGACCGTCACGATCCCGTATTCGCGCAATTCAGTGGCCGAGGTGGAACCTTCCCGCAGCTCGGTGGCCCGGGCCGCGGTCTGCTTGCGCATATTGTTCACGTGAACCTCGGCAACCTCACCAAGGGTCGTCATGTGCGCGAGGACCGATCCGGGATCGTCAGTGTGAACGTGGATCTTCAGAAGATCACCGTCACCTACGACCAGTTCAGATCCACCCTGCGCAACGACGTAAGCGAGAATGGCGTCCCTGTCCAGGTCCAAGCCGTGCAGCAGGAACTCCGTGCAGTAGAGATACTCTTCGTCGTCCCAGTCGTCTGCAGGTTCAGTCGAAAAGAGCGGTCCGGAACTCATGGCCACGTCCTCGATTCTGAGCTCCGCTCCCCGGTAGGCAGCGAGCATGCCCTCGGCAAGAATCGCCAGACCGTATCCGCCTGCGTCGACGACATTGTTCTCTTTGAGAACCGGCAGCAGGTCCGGCGTGCGCCTGACCGAGGCGAACGATTCCGCTACTATCGCCGCCAACATGTCGTCCAGCGCATCCCCGCGCTTCAGTGCCGCCTTAGCCTCGGACGCGCAATCCTTAAGGACGGTCAGCATGGTTCCCTCTACCGGCTTGCGAACTGCTTGGAACGCGACAGCCTCCGCGCGCACGAGCGCACCCGCGACAATGCCCTGGTCGAACACTGTCGCTGTTGCCGCAACATCACACAAGCCACGCAGAATCTGGGACAGGATCACTCCCGAGTTACCGCGAGCGCCCATGAGCGAACCCTGCGTGATCGCATGGCTGACTGCAGCGATGTCGGGATGGTCGGGTAGCTCGTTGAGCGCCGCGATCACGGCGTCCATGGTAAGAGACATGTTGGTACCGGTGTCACCGTCCGGGACCGGAAAGACGTTGAGCTTGTTGACTTCTTCCTTGCGGTCCTTGAGCGCTTGTGCCGCAGAGGCCACGAGCGACACGTGCACAGGGGTCTTCGTCATCCGGCTCTCCGGTTCGACTACTTGCGGACTTTGATGTCTTGCACGTGGACTTCGATTGCGGCGACCTTGACGTCGGCCATCGTCTCCAGAACGTAGCGGACGCGGTCGGTCAGGTTGTGTGACACCTCGGTCAGGTTGGTTCCGTGCTCGATGACGACATAGAGGTCGACACTGACAGTGTCATCGACACTGGTGATCTGCACTCCTCGGCGCAACTTGTCGCGAGAAAGCAGCTGCCCGACACCTTCACGCAGCGTGGGGCTCGCCATACCTGCAATGCCGTAGCACTCCAGCGCCGCGAAGCCGGCGATGTCGGCCAGTACATCGTTGGCGATATTCACCTGCCCGGGGACTTTGCTCGTCATGAGAGTGACTCCGCCTCCCTCGATTCCATACCGTATCGACACAGTATAGCCGAAGGGATTGCCGCGAAACTCGCACGCGGGACAGGCCCGAGCTCCGACGTTTGAGAAGAATCGACCGCGCGCCGCCCGCTTGTTCGGGCTGGCAAGCGTGTGATACCATCGTGCAGCTTTTCGTGAGAACGGATTCGGACCTGGTGGTCCGGTGAACCGAACGGAGTATCGAGATGTCGAAGGTCTGTACCGTGTGCGGCAAGCACCCGAGCGCCGGTCGCAACGTGAGCCACTCGCATCGCGTGACCAACCGCATGTTCCGTCCGAACATACAGAAGGTCAGCGTCGTGGTTGACGGTTCGGTCAAGAAGATCAACGTGTGCACGAAGTGCATGAAGGCCGGTAAGGTCCAGCGCGGCTAGTCTCTCCCGGCGAACGTTACTCGCCGGACTGTGGAACCCGGTTCGTTTCCGACCTGAGGAGCAGCAGGAATGCCCTCACGATGTCGGGGTCGAACTGGGTTCCTGCTTTGTCCGCGAGTTCCTCGGCGGCTTTGCGCGGTGTCATTGCCGAGCGATACGGGCGATCCGACGTCATCGCGACATAGGCGTCCGCGACCGCGAGGATACGGGCTCCCACGGGTATATCGGTGCCCGACACGCCGGAGACATAGCCGGAGCCGTCGAAGTGCTCGTGATGGTGGTACACGATCGGCGTGACCGCCTTGAGCGCAGGCGCCTGGTCCAGGATGTCCGATGCGATCACCGGGTGCATCTTGAGCAGGCCGCGTTCCATGGTGGACAGCGGACGCGAGCAATCGGCCCCCACCGGTCCCAGCGCCGACATGCCGATGTCGTGCAGCATGGCAGCTATCTGGACAGCGCGCGTCTCGGTCGGCTCGAGTCCCACCGCCTCGCAGAGCGCCTGAGCGTAGTGGACCACGCGCTCGGTGCCCCCCGATGCATACGGATCCTTGGTCTCCAGCGCGAGTGCAAGGGCCTTGAGCGTGTCGTAGTAGACCTCGCTCGCCGACGTGATCGCGTCGGCATTGCGAAGCGCGACGCCCGTTTGCCTGCCGAGCATCTCGAGAGTGTCGAGGTGGTCCTGGGTGAAGCGGGCCGGGTACGTCCTGCTGCCAACGTTCAGTACGCCGAGGAGCTGCTCTTCGTCAGCGATCGGGACCGACACCGCCGAGCGCACTCCATGGCGCTGAGCCGCGTCCTTCTTCCCGGGGAGATCCTCTACCAGCACCGGCTGTCCCGAGGCGGCCACCCAGCCGGCGATACCCTCGCCCACCGCCACGACCGTGGAATCGACGATATCTTGCGGGAGTCCCTCGGCACGCGCGATCGTGAGGGTCTGGCGCTCCTGATCGAGCAGCATGATGCTGCCCG